>CBFHML010000063.1:0-53821 GCA_965656855.1 Roseovarius sp. | reverse complement strand
AAAGAGTTTGCCATTCAGGTGGTCGATCTCATGCTGCACGCAGGTCGCCCAAAGGCCATCAAACGTCTCGGTATGTTCCGCACCATCCAGCCCCAGCCAGCGCACATCCACGGCGCTTGGCCTTGTCACGTCCGCAAACTGATCCGGGATCGACAAACAGCCTTCCTCGTAGACGCTCTGCTCGTCCGAGGCGGCGACGATCTCGGGGTTGAACATGACCATCGGGCGCGCCGTCTCGCCATCGTCCTTGGCACAATCCATCACGATCAGCCGATTGAGGTTGCCGACCTGCGGCGCCGCAAGCCCGATGCCGGGCGCGTCATACATGGTCTCCAGCATATCCTCGGCCAGCGCGCGCAAGGCGTCGCTCAGGTCGGGGACCGGGTCGCAGACCTTTTTCAGCCGTGGGTCGGGATGGATCAGAATGGGCAATTTCATGCGCGATCATTTAGGCGATCGGCGGGCGCGGCGCAACGCCCTTGCACCCGCGCCCCATTCCGGTAGCTTTCAGCCCAGACTAAAGCCGGAGGCCCCCATGACAATCCAGTACGATTTTGACAAGGCCATCGACCGCGTCGGCACCCAAAGCACGAAATGGGATGCGATGCAGGCCGCGCAGGGCGTGGCCCCAGAAGATGGCATCGCCATGTGGGTGGCCGATATGGATTTTGCCGCCGCAGACGTGCTGCAAGACGCCACGCGCGGCCTGCTGGATAAGGCGAACTACGGCTATTTCACCGGCGAAACCGAAATGAAGGACGCCGTCGCCTGGTGGATGGAAACGCGGCATGGATGGCAGGCCGATCCGGCGCACATGTTCTCAACCGCGGGTCTGGGCAACGCGATTGCCATTTGTCTTCAGACGTTTACCGATCCGGGTGACGAGGTGGTCATCTTTACCCCGGTTTATCACGAGTTTACCAACAAGATCGTCAATGCCGGTCGCACAGTCAGGGAAAGCCCGCTTGTGATCGACGAGGACGGGGTTTACCGGATGGATCTTGACGCGCTTGGCACGTCACTGTCTGGCAAGGAAAAAATGCTGCTCTTTTGCTCGCCCCACAATCCGGCGGGGCGCATCTGGACAGTAGCGGAGCAACAGGCGCTTGCCGCGTTTTGCGCGCGACACGATCTCATCCTCGTCTCGGATGAAATCCACCATGACCTTGTGTATCCCGGTCAGAGCCATGTGCCGATGCCCGTTGCCGCGCCTGATGTTTGCGAGCGGCTGATCATGCTGACCTCTTCTTCCAAGACGTTCAACACGGCCGGGTCCCGTCTTGGTACGGTCACCATCCCCGGCGCCGACCTGCGCACACGCTTCGCCACGATACTCAATGCGCTGAATTTGCAGGCCAATCTTTTGGGGTGTGTCCTGACACAGGCCGCCTACAGCCCGCGTGGTGCCGCGTGGGTGGATCACCTGAACGCCTATCTCGACGGCAATCGTGCGGCCTTTCTCGATGGGATGTCGCAGATCCCCGGTCTGCGCGCGATGCCCATGCAGGCCACATATCTCGCTTGGGTGGATTTCACCAATACCGGCATGGACATGCAAGAGGTGCTGCGCCGCGTGAAAACGGATGCGCGCATCGCGCCCTCAATCGGGGCAGAGTTCGGCACCGGCGGCGAGACGTTCCTGCGCTTCAACCTTGCCATGCCGCGCGCGCGGCTGGATACGGCGATCACCCGGCTGCAAACCGCCTTTGCCGACCTGCAATAGCTTCAGCCCTCGCCGATAAGGGCAACGGGCGCATCATCCGGGCGCGCAAAATCCGCTGGCGGCGTGTCGCCCGTGTGATTGACCAGTTTCAGATCATAGCGCCGCTCGCCCGCCTGCTCCTCTGACGCGACCACCAGACAGCGCGACACATGCCGCGCGCCATCGTAGAGATCCACAAGCCCGCGCAAATGCGGCGCGTCCTTGGCTGGCATGGCAAAACCGGTCGCCCACGCCCGCAGCACCGGATATGTCTGACCATCCACCTTTACCCGCAGGTGTCCGGGGTGAGGCCGCTCTGCACGCCGGGCGGCATCCAGCCCCGCCTGCACATCGTGTGACACAAACGTCGTCATCTTCATCTCCCGTGGGACCTGATTGCAGGCAGACAGATAGAACGGGCCTGTTAAAGTCCCATGAAATTCCGCGCGTTTCGCGGAATTATTCCGCCTGCGCCTTGGGGCGCAGCACATGCGGCTTGGCCGCGTCGTAAAGCGCGCTTTCGGTGATGTCGCCGATCTCTCCCAGAACCGGCCCCACCATGATCAGCGCGGTGCGCGTGATCTTGGCATCTCGCACCTTTTCGCGAATATCCGTCAGTGTGCCACGAATGAACATCTGGTCTGGCCATCCGACACGGTAGGCCACCACCACGGGGCAGTCCGCGCCGTAATGCGGCACCAGAACGCGTTCGATCTCGCGCAGGGCCCGAATGCCCAGATGGATGGCCAGCGTCGTGCCAGAGCGGGCAAAATTCTCCAATGTTTCGCCTGCGGGCATTGATGTCGATTTCATCGACATCCGGGTCAGCACGATGGATTGCGCCACTTCCGGCACGGTCAGTTCCTGCCCCAAGGCCGCCGCTGCCGCCGCATAGGCCGGCACGCCGGGCACGATCTGATAGTCGATCCCGACCGCGCGCAAGCGACGGATCTGTTCTGCTATGGCACCGTAAAGCGACGGATCGCCCGAATGCACCCGCGCCACATCCTCGCCCCGCTCATGGGCCGCGACAATCTCGGCATGGGTATCGTCCAGCGTCATGGACGCGGTGTCACGCACCATCGCCCCCTCGGGTGCCAGTTCCACGACCTCGGCAGGCACAAGGCTTCCAGCATAAAGACAGACAGGACAGGCCCTGATCAGCCGCGCCGCCTTGAGCGTCAAAAGCTCCGGGTCACCGGGACCGGCGCCGATGAAATAAACCGTCATATCGCGGACCCCCTTGGTGTCATCAGTCCTGAAATCTTCACGTCCCGCTCACAGGCGTCACCCGGCAGCGAATTCTCACCATGCGGGATGGTGGGCGGGGCGATTTTGCGCCCCGCGCAAAGAGCGTCGCACGTCATCCGCGGCCCTCTGCCAGATCGCCGTCGATCTTGCGCGCATAGCCACGCGGGGTGAACATGCGCGGGCCCTCGCCCAGATGCGCAAGCCGTGTATTACTCGACCCCACCAGCACGACCGTCAGCATGTCCACCTCATCCACCTCCAGCGCGTCAAGCCGCCGGTAGCGCACCTCTTCCTCAGGGCGACCCAGATTGCTGGCAAGCATCACCGGCGTATCCGCCGGGCGATGGCGCAACAGGATCTCGCGCGCCTCTGCCAGCAGGGTCCGGCGTGTCTTGCTCACCGGATTGTAAAAGGCGATCACGAAATCCCCCTCTGCGGCGGCCTGCAGCCGCCTCAGGATATCGGCGCGCGGGGTCAAAAGATCACTTAGCGAAATGGTACAAAAATCATGCCCCAGCGGCGCGCCTGCCCGGGCCGCAGCCCCCTGCAGGGCGCTTACGCCGGGGCTGCACACCACCTCGGTGCGCCGCGCGGCATCGCTGACGCCCTGCGCCTCGGGGGCGCGATCCAACAGCTCGAATACCAGCGCGCCCATCGCATAGATACCTGCATCGCCAGAACAGACCAGCGCGACGTTGCGCCCCTCGCCCGCACGCTCCAGCGCGTAGCGGCACCGCGCCTCCTCTCCGCCAAGCGGGAAATCACTGCGCGCCTTGCCCGCCGCCAGCGGCCCCAGCAAGTCGATATACAGGCCATAGCCCACCAGCTCTTCGGCATCGGCCACCAGACGGCTCACCTCTGGCGTGCGCCAGCTTGCCTGACCGGGGCCAATGCCCACCACGCTCAGCCGTCCGCGCGCCCGTCCGGGCATATCCAGCAAAGGCGCGGCACAGCGCCCAAGCGCACAGGTCGCGTTCGCTGTCTTGCGCTTTTCCACCACAAGGTCGCCGCCACAGGCCAGCACCGCGCCCTCGGAAACACCATGGCAGCCGACCTCGGCAAAAACCACATCCGACGGGTTCGCCAGCCTGTCAGCCTGCGCCTCAAGCTCGGCCGCCGTAAACAGCCGGAATGGAACGCCTAGCCGCGCCGCGACCACATTCATCGCCGCCTCATCCGCCTTGAGATCAATGGATGCGACACAGGCCACTGCGCCCGGCGCGATCCCGGCCTCTTTCAGCGTGGCCAGAACCAGCGACCAAAGCTCTTCGGGGTCCGCATCGCGCGCACAGCCCAAGCCCAGCACATGGCGCTGCGGATGATACACCAGCCGCAATGGCCCAGCCTCTTGTGGGGCTTCGCTGACCACAAAATCCACCGCGCCGCCTGTCGCCTCAATGCCAAAGATATTCTCACCCGTCACCGACAGGCCCTGCCCGGCCAATAGCGCGGCCATCGCCGATTTTGCATCGTCGGGATTGGCCAGCCTGTAGCCCTCGGGCGGCGCATCCAGCGCCACACCCATGGCCACGTCGCCCGCCGTTGTCACCGCTGATACGGCGCCCAGCGCCCCAGCGATTTGTGCCGCCAGCCGATTTGCACCGCGATGCCCACCCAAGAGAGGCACAACGACTGACCCGTCATCACTGACCGATACCACGGGCGGCTCTGTGCGCTTGTCGCTCAGCAGCGGGGCGACCGCACGGATAAGGATGCCGCTGGCGCAGACGCCCACAACAGGTACCCCCGCCGCAAACAGATCCCGCGCGTGATCCAGCGCATTGGCGAAAAACGCATCAGCCTGCGCGACACGCCCCACGCGCCCATGCACAGGCGCGCCAAGACTGGCGGCGACACGATGCGCGATCTCTTCACCAGAGCGGCTCAGCGCCAGAACAACCGGAGTCACAGCCATGGATCGGCCCCTTTCGTGAGCAGGATCATTGAGAAATAAGGCGCTTTTTCCGGCGCCTCGGACAGCGGGCAGATCATCTCGTCCGGCAGGCTCGCGCGTTCTACATAAACGGCCCGATCGGTCAGCCCGAGCGCGTCGATCACGTCACGGATCTTGGCCATATGCCGGCCCACCTTCATGATCGCGACGGCCTCGGCCCCTTCGATGCGTCGCTTCAATTCGGCCCGTGGTAGCGGGCCGGGCAGAACGGTCAGCCGCTCGTTTCGCGCCACGAGGGGGCGCCCTGCACGCGCCGCACATGCGGCAATCGAAGTGACGCCCGGTACGACCTCGACCTCGAAACGGTCCGACAGACGGGCAAAGAGATACATGAAAGAGCCATAAAAGAACGGGTCGCCCTCGCAAAGGCAGACGACGTCTTCACCCTCTTCCAGCGCGGCGGCGATGTCCACGGCCCCGTTATCATAGGCCGCCTGCGCAGGTTCGCGCGCGGTGGTCATGGGCACGTCCATCACGATCTCGCGCGCGTCCGGCGCAATCGCCGCCGCTGCGATGGAGCGCGCAAAGCTCTGTGCGCCGGCCAACGCCGGATAGGCCAGCACCCGCGCACCCGACACCAGCCTGTGTGCCCGCAACGTCATCAGATCGGGGTCCCCCGGTCCAAGACCAACACCCCACAACTTACCCGCCATGGCGCGCACCGGCTTTCATCATGTCGGATATGCTCATTCTTTCGGCACCGTCCCTCATCGTTTTACAAGGCTCCACTGCGTGACCGGCATCAAAGGACGCCAGCCCGTCAGCCTGCCCACCGGCTCAGCGCGGCTGACCTGCAACTTCACAAGCTGGCCACCATGGCGCTTGTGCAGGTCGATCAGGACCGCCTCGCTTTCCAGTGTCACCGCATTGGCCACCAGACGGCCCAAGGGGCGCAACGCGGGCCATGCCGCCTCGAACACGGCCTCGCTGAGCCCGCCGCCGATAAAGACGGCATCGGGCGGTTCCAACCCGGTCAACGCCTCGGGCACGTGGCCCTCGACCAGTTCCAGCTTAGGCGTGCCCAGCGCCAGCGCGTTCTGCGCGGCCATGGCACGACGGTCGTCACGCGGCTCGATCCCAATGGCGCGGGCATACCGCGCCGCGCGCATCCATTCGACCGCGACAGAGCCGCACCCCGTGCCGATATCCCACAAAAGCGCACCGCGCATCGGCATCAGCTTGGCCAGCGTCGCCGCGCGCACCTCTTGCTTGGTCATTGTGCCATCATGCTGGAAAAGCTCATCCGCCAATCCCGGCACGCGCGGCAAAAGGGCCGCATCTGGCGCTGCAATGCACTCGACCGCAAGCGTGTTGAAGGGTGGCACATCGGCCTCCCAGCTATCAGCGATCCCCTCAAAACGCGCCTCTTGGTCGCCCCCCATGGAGGCCAGCACCGTGAGTTTCGAGGCCCCGAACCCGCGCTCGGCCAGAAACTGCGCGATCCGCGCCGGCGTGTCGGACCCAGTGGTCAGAATCAACAGGCGTGCGTCGGGCTGGATAAAGGCGATCATCTGCTCGACCGGCCTGCCATGCACGGTCAGTGTCTCGACGTCAGGCAGGCTCCAGCCCATGCGGGCGGCAGCCAACTGGAACGCCGACAGCTGAGGGTGATAAACGATTTCGGCAGGCTCCATCGCACGCCCGATCCGCGCGCCGACCGAAAACCAGAGCGGATCGCCGGTGGCCAGCACCACGACGCGCCTGCCACGATGCGCGACAAGCGTGTCGATCAGCGCATCGAACGGGCTGGGCCATGCCAGCCGTTCGGCATGAACCGCACCGGACAGGCGATGATGCCGGTCGCCGCCGACGATGATCTCGGCAGTCTCGACCACGGCACGCGTCGCCGGCAAAAGCCCCGCCATGCCGTCCTCTCCGATGCCCACGATATGAAGCCAGGGATCAGCCACGGGCGCCACCAAAACTTTTGGGAAAAGTTTTGCCAAATTTTTTCACAAAAAATTTGGTGCTCACATCCGTCCCTCCGGTATGCCTACAGCCAGCGCGTTGACGGCCGCCGAGGCCATGGCCGATCCACCACGCCGACCGCGCAGGGCGACGAAGTCACAGTCCCTTGGGCGTTCCGCAAGTTCCGCCTTGCTTTCTGCCGCACCGACGAACCCCACGGGAAAGCCGAGGATCACAGCCGGTTTCGGCGCCCCGGCATCGAGCAGCTCCAGCAGGTGAAAAAGGGCTGTCGGCGCGTTGCCGATGGCCACGACAGCCCCGTCCAGATGCTCGGCCCACAGCTCAACCGCCGCGGCCGAACGGGTGTTGGCGATGTCCTTGGCCAGACCCGGGACGCGCGGATCGTTGAGCGTGACAATCACCTCGTTGCCGCGTGGCAGATAGCGTCGGATGATCCCTGCGCCCACCATCTCGCAGTCGCACAGCACCGGCGCACCGTTCTGCAAGGCGGTTTGCCCCGCGACATACGCATTTTCGGAAAAGGCCAGCCGATCCGCCACTTCGACCATGCCGCACGCATGGATCAGCCGGATCGCCAGCGTCTGCATGCCGGGGCCGAAACGCTCTAGCCGCGCCTCGCGCCGCACGGTTGCGAAGCTTTCGGCGTAGATGGCCTCTGGGTTCTTTTCATAGGGGCGCAATGATCGGGCCTTGGGTCATGTGGCCAGCGGTGGGAGCCTCCGGCGGGGATATTTCAAGCAAGATGAAGCTTGGGCTACGCCTTGGTTTTGCGCGCGCTTTCCGGCCCGAGCGGATGCTTGGCATGAGGATAGATCGCGTGGTGATGATGGTGATCATGATCGTGGTGGTGGCCATGATCGTGATGGTGGTGATCATGGTGATGATCTGTGGCCTCCAGACGACACAGGCCGGTGCAGAACGTGTCGCAAAGCGTGCAATCGGCCACGTTGGAGCCCGGCGCGGAGGCGCCCTGCCCTTCGACATGGTGATGGTGGCTTTCCTGAACCGCGCCGACCTCATGCTCGAAGCCCAGAACGGCGGTGCGGTATTTGCACAGCACGCAGGTGGGTGGCGGCACATCTCCAAAGGCGGGATGGCTCTCGCGGGCCTCGGCTGAAATCTGAATGGGCTTTTGCCCCTCAATGGCGAGAATCTGTGCGCGATAAGGGCAGGTGCCGCAATTGGGCGGAGGGTTCGCACCGGCCTGTTCACGCACCCGTTCGGCGAAGGTTTCCAGCACCTTGGGATGGTCGCCGAGATAGCCTGCCTTTATGAACTCGGTCCCGGGATGTGCTGCGGCGACCTGATCGGTGAAGCCGTAGATCCGGTCGATCAAAATGCCGGAGAACAGGAAATAGGGAAAGACCACGATGCGCTTGTAGCCAAGCTTGGCCACATGGGTCAGGCAGGGCTCTACCAGCGGAAAGGTCACGCCGGAATAGCCGACGGCCCCCCAGCCAAAGCCCATGCCCTCCCACAACATGCGGGCGATCTTGGCGACGTTGCCATTGGCGTCGGGGTCCGACGCGCCGCGCCCGATTACCACGAGGCAGGTATCGTGCAGAGACACATGTCCGTGTTCGGCATTGGCCTGTGCCACGGCGTCCTCGATCCGTGCACCGGCGGCTGCGATCATCTTGGGGTCGACGCCCAGTTCGCGCCCGTAGCTGACCTCGATCCCGTGGGTCTGCGCATAGGTATTCAGAACGGTGGGGATGTCATTCTTGGAATGCATGGCGGCAAAGAGCATGCCGGGCACGGCGAGGATACGCTCGCAGCCCTTTTCGCGCAGTTTGTCCAGCCCGTCACGGATGACCGGGTTGGCGAACTCGAGATAGCCGTATTCCGTCTCCCATTCGGGGGGCAGAAAGGCGGGCAGCTTGTCGGCAAGTGTCGAGAATTCGTCCACAGCGGCCTGGCTGCGCGAGCCGTGGCCGCAGATCATTACACCGGTCTTGACCATTGGCTCATGCCTCCTGGGTTTCTTCTTCGGTCTCGTCCTCATGCTCGGCCTCGGCATCCTTGCGCCCGCGCGCCCGGGACCACAGGCCAAGCGCGATCGCGGCACCGATCGCGGCGGCGCCAAGCCAGTGGCCGTGACCGGCCACTTCGGCCAGGTGCCCCGGATGAGCCAGCGCGGCGCCGGGCAGCATCACAGCAGTCATCAGGATCAGTCTCATGCGGCATTCCTTTCCTGTCGGACCCGTTCAGGCCACCGGAAGGGAAGACCGCGCATCGGCCTTCGCCCGACGATCCAGACGCACGCGGCCCCCTGATTGGGTCAGCCCGGTCATCTGCACCTTTCCGGCCCCGTCAGGGCATCGTCAGCGCCTCTATACGGCTCGTCCGGGATCGGCGCAAACGGAGAATCGGCGCACCACTGCGCGATTGCGACATGTGCGGTTTCGCACAGACCCCGCGCCTTGGAACCGGGCGGCATCGTATCAGGTTACTGGCCAAAGGAGATACCGCATGGGACAATTGATCGACGGCACGTGGCACGATGACTGGTACGACACCGACAGCACCGGTGGCGAGTTCAAGCGCACCACCACGCAATTCCGCAACTGGATCACGCCGGATGGCGCGCCCGGCCCGTCGGGCAATGGCGGCTTTCCGGCAGAGAGCGGACGCTACCATCTTTACGTCTCACTTGCCTGTCCATGGGCGCATCGCGCACTGATTTTTCGGCACCTAAAAGATTTGGAGGATCATATCGGCGTGTCGGTCGTGCATCCAGACATGCTGGGCGAGGGCTGGACGTTTGAGACGGATTTCCCCGGCGCGACCGGCGACGGGCTGTATGGCCTGCCGTTTGCGCGCGACATTTACCTCAAGGCGGACCCCAATGCATCGGGCCGCGTCACCGTGCCGATTCTGTGGGACAAGACGCGCGAGACCATCGTGTCGAACGAATCCGCGGAAATCATCCGCATGTTCAACAGCGCCTTTGACCGGATCACCGGCAACACCGATGATTACTGGCCCGAGGACCTGCGCGAGGAGATAGAGCCGGTGAACGCACGCATCTACGACACGCTCAATAACGGGGTCTACAAGGCCGGGTTCGCCACCAGCCAAGAGGCGTATGACAAGGCCGTTACGCCGCTCTTCGACACGATGGACTGGCTTGAGGAACGGCTGAGCCATGATCGCTATCTGCTGGGGGACAGGCTGACCGAGGCGGATTGGCGGCTCTTCACCACGCTGATCCGGTTCGACAAGGTCTATCACGGGCATTTCAAATGCAACCGCGCCCGCCTCGTGGATTACCCGCATATCTGGGGCTATCTGCGCGAACTTTACCAGTGGCCGGGCATCGCCGGGACCGTGGATTTCGACCATATCACGCGGCATTACCACTATAGCCACGATATGATTAACCCGCACAGGATCATCCCCATCGGACCAGAGCTGGATCTGGAGGCCCCGCATGGCCGCGAAAACGTGATGTGACGAATGGCGCGCGTGCGGTATGCTGATGCCATGCTGCGCGCGCTTGTCTGTCTGCTGTTCCTGACCTCTCCCGCATTGGCGGAGGATGTCGAGCTTGAACTCGTCCTGCTGGCCGATGCGTCGGGTTCTATCTCTGACGCGGAAATCCAGTTTCAGCGTGAAGGCTACGCCGCCGCGATCACCCATCCCGATGTGCTCTGGGCGATCGAAAACACCGCTTACGGCGTGATTGCGGCCACCTACGTGGAATGGGCGGCAAATACCGCAACTGTGGTGGATTGGCACCGGATTGACGATGAGACCAGCGCGCAGGTCTTTGCAGACAAACTGACCGGCCCGCCCCGGCAGGCCTATGGCATGAACGCCATCGGCACGGCACTCTTGGATGGCAAGCGCCTGATCGAGCGCAACGCCTATAACGGCTGGCGCAAGGTGATCGACTTTTCCGGCGACAGCGCCAACAGCTATTCAGGCCCGCCGATAGAGGCCGCGCGCGATGAGGTCGTGGCCGCGGGCATCACCATCAACGCCCTGCCAATCCTGTGCCGGTTCTGCGACAGCTTTGTACGCTTTCCCAATCTTGATGAGATCTATGCAGAGCGCATCATTGGCGGGCCGGGCGCCTTTGTGGTGGTGGCTGAGGACGAGAGCGATCTTGCCCGTGCGATCCGCCGCAAGCTGATACTGGAGATTTCGGGCGTGACACCGGACAACGTGCCGGACCGTCGCCTCACTCGACGATAAAGACACCCTGCGTCTCGTTTGGCGGCTCTGACTGGTCGCGGGCGAGAAACGGGTATTCGCCCTTGCGCATGGGGTGAAAGCTGAACCGCGCCCCGCCCTTGCCATCGCATTGGATCGCGCGAAAGCTGAGTCCCTGCATGTAGAACTCCATGTCCACATCCATGACGGACAGAACACGGATATGCGCGTTTTCCATCAATTCAGGTGATTCGAAGTGAAAACCCGTCTCTGATGTGACCTCTTCGGGGCAGACCACGTTCAGGCGGTAATAGCCGCCATGCGCCAGCCGGAATTCGGTCTGCGACAGCGCCACGCCGCCATCGGCACCGCGTGTCATCTCAAGCGTGATGTCCTCGGGTTTGCCCGACCCCAACTGGCCCGACACCTGCGGCTCTGCCAGTGCTGGTGCAGCCAAAACCACAGCAGCACCGATCAGCCTAAAGATCGTCCTCATGATGCATCCTCCTTTGCGCCACATCATCTTGGCGGGTCGCAAAAGGAATGCAAGCGATGCTCAGGTGGGTGTTTTGAGATAGTCATCGTCCAGGACATGCTCCAGCCAGTCGGCGACGCGTCCGGCCTCGTCCGCCTCTTGCATGGCCAGATGACACATCTGCGTTTGCGGGGTCGCCCCGTGCCAATGCTCTTCATTTGGCGGAATCCAGACCGTGTCCCCGGCGCGGATGGTCTGCGGCGTCTCTCCGCGTCGCGCGACAAGTCCGGTGCCAGACAGCACATACAGTGTCTGACCCACGGGATGCGTATGCCACGCCGTGCGTGCGCCCGGCTCGAACGTCACGCGCAGTGCCCGCAGCCGCGCGGGCGCCTCTGCCTCCACCACGGGTTCCTGCCAGACACGCCCCGTGAAATACTCCGGATTGGCCAGACGACTGGTCCGTGTTTCGCTTCTGAATATCTCCATGCTTTCGCTCCTTCTTGCTGTGATCGGTCCGATTTGCAGGATATAAAGGGATTCAGCCCGAAGAGGCGGCGCTTGTACACCGCTCTTTTCCGGCTCGAATCCCTTGACGCCCCCAACCTTTGGCCGTAAAGACCGCAGACGAATTTCGGGGCACGGCCTAAGGCGGTGCCCGTTTGCATTGAGAGGGGACAGACCGCGCCCCACCCAGGACGAGGAATGAACCTATGTCGCGCCGCTGCGAATTGACCGGAAAAGGCCCGATGGTCGGCAACAACTCTAGCCACGCCAACAACAAGACACGGCGTCGCTACCTGCCGAACCTCAATGACGTAACGCTTCAGTCGGAAACGCTCAAGCGTGGCATCAAGCTGCGCATCAGCGCGGCCGCTCTGCGCTCGGTGGATCACCGCGGCGGGCTGGACAGCTTTCTTGCAAAGGCCAAGGACACAGAGTTGTCGGCCACAGCACTGAAAGTGAAGAAAGAGATCGCCAAGGCGCAGGCCGCAACCGCCTGAACCCGCGTATCGATTTAGATTTCACAGCCCTGCCCTGATCGGCGGGGCTGTTGCTTTTTGTCGCGCTCCCTTGGTCGGGGATAGAGTCTATGGTTCGCCGGCAATGCTAATTCGCTCCTACATTTCCCTTATGGTCGTGCTTGTGCTGGTCCTGAGTGGTCAGTCCATGGCGCTGATGCGCACAATGCCCGGCCCGGCAGGCAGCGTGGTGCTTTGTACGGGCACCGGTCCGGTCACCGTGATGGTGGACGAAAGCGGGACACCGATAGAACCGGCGCATATCTGCCCCGACTGCGCGATGGGGCTTTTTGCGGCAACGCTGCCCGGCATGCCGGATTTGTCTCGCCCCTTGTCGCCATCCATGACCCTGCGGATCGCAGCGCCACTCGACCTAGAGGCCGATGGCGGCATGGTCCGCCCGCACGCCCGCGCGCCACCGGTACACACCTGATCCAGCGAACCACCCTTTCCAGATCAGTACAGCACAGGACAATTCCAATGCTTATCAAACTTCGCGCGCTTGCCGCGCTCACTGCTCTTTCGCTGTCCGGCACAGCCGCGCTTGCCAGCGACATCACCGTGACCGACGCCTACGCACGGGCAGCCTCTCCCGCGGCCAAATCCGGCGCGGCCTTTCTTATAATCGAGAATACCGGCCCCGCAGACAGGCTGGTGGGCGCGACCTCGCCCGCGGCGGCACGGGTAGAGCTGCACACCCATATCGAAGAGGATGGCGTGATGAAAATGCGCCATGTCGAGGATGGCATGCCCCTGGAAGAGGGCGGCACCCTCACGATGAAGCGCGGCGGCGACCACGTCATGTTCATGGGGCTGAACGGCCCGTTCGAGCAGGGCGCCACGGTGCCACTGACCCTGATGTTCGAAAACGCCGGCAAGATGGATATCGACGTGCCCGTCGATCTGGAACGCATGCCCGCGCAAGACCACGCGCATTAGCACCAGCCAATCGGCTCAATCATGACCGTAAGCGCCCTTGTTCACAGCAGGGGCGCTTGCGGCAACCTCACCACTCAGACGATGCGCAGTAGCAGAACCACCGCGGCCACAGGCGCAAGAAACACGTGCAGCACATAATCGAACCAATTGCTGCTACCCCAGCCCATCACCCAGAAAAACTGACCCAGAACCACCACACCGGCAAGAAACCAGTTGCCCGTGAACAGCGCATA
Source organism: Roseovarius sp. (assembly GCA_965656855.1). GTDB lineage: Bacteria > Pseudomonadota > Alphaproteobacteria > Rhodobacterales > Rhodobacteraceae > Roseovarius. The sequence continues at coordinate 40,158 of CBFHML010000063.1, read as the reverse complement.
GGCGCAAACCGCCAGCACCATCGCGCCCACCGGCAAAGGCGCATAGCCATAACGGTATGGATCAAGGGGAATAACGCCGAATGCGGCGCATAAAAACGCGACGTAGATCACCAGGAAAACCGCGATCTCGACCGTGGAAAACCCCGGCACAGGCAGGCCCACGCTGACCGCCATGTGCCGCGCCGCCAGCGCAGGCAACATCACGCCAAAAGGCGCCATCACCGCAATCAGCCCTGATATCCCGACGCTGTCGCGCGCAAGGCCCACGGTCAACGCGCCCATGACCGCCCCGATGACGACAGCCACCTGAGGCGAGACAAGAAAGCCCACCAAGGCAAACACAAGCCAGCCCAGAATGATCGCAAGCGCGACCGTGGCGCCGATCCCGCTCATGACGCGCCCCAGTCGCCATGCAGCACGCGCACCCGCAGCCCGGTTTTGTTGCCCACCGAATAGGTCAGCAGCAGACCGCCCTCGGGCAGCGCACGCAGCATGGGATACCGCGCGCCCGCATCATTCTCTTCCAGCACTTGCAGCAGGCGCCAGCTTGCGCCGCGATCCTCGGACATCAGAAGGCTGAGACGGTTGCCGCCCTTGGGGTCGTCATTCGCCGCCATAAGGATGCGCCCCTGCCCAAGGTTCAGCGCCGCCACCGGCGCGCTCGGGTTCGGCAGATCGGTCATTTCCACCGGTGACCATGTCTGTCCACCATTAGCCGTGCGGCTGATCATCAACCGGCCAGACGGCTCAAAATCCCGCAGGAATGCGACCGCGTTATCCGTATCAAGCGGCACGATCATGGGCTGGATCGGCTTGCCCTCGCCCGTCATCCGGGCCGTATCCCGCACGCGGCCCTGCGCATCAAAGCGGACCAAGACGCCATGCGCCGCGCCCAGCTCGAAATAGGCGGGCAGCCCGTGCGATCCGTCCTCAAAAGTGACCATAGGCGACTTTACCAGATGCGACCGATTCAAAAAGGGCGACAGGTTCAGCTTGCGCGCCTGTGTCGGCCCGTCCGCGCCCATCGTCACATCCGCGACCGATGCCATCGCCCAGCCACCGACCGAGACTACGGTGACAAAGACGCCATCGGGGCGCGCATCGTTCTCTACCGTATTGCCCAAGGTCACGACGAGCTGTCCGGGGTCCATCGCCTCGCCCAAGCCGCCGCGCGTGATATGCGGGCCGCGGGCAACCTCCTGCCAGCCGCTGTTGGAACGCCGAAAGGCCGCGTGATGAATGTCCACATCCGCCTGCGCCTCCTGCGAGCCCTCGAACCATAGCAGATCAAATCCGGTCTCGTTCAGCACCAATCCGGGCGAATGTGCCTGCCCTTCGTCCACCTGATAGTCAAAAAGCGTCTCGACGCGCGGCGCGCCCGGCGTCATCGCCACCGGCACAGGCAGGGCAAAGCGCCAGACGACAGGCGCATCCTGCCGCACGGCCCAAAGCGTGAGAATCACGCTCAGACCGGCCAGCCCGGCGATGCCCATATGTACCAGTGCCATGCGTTACCTAGCCTACCTTGAGGACGATTTTGCCGATATGGTCGCCCGCCTCCATCCGTGCATGGGCGCCTGCCGCATCCTCAAGGGGAAATTCGCGGTCCATGACAGGGCCGACGCGCCCCGCCTCGATCAGGGGCCAGACACGGGCGCGCAGGTCATCCGCGATCCGCGCCTTGGCCAGCACGCTTTGCGGCCGCAAGGTAGAGCCTGTCACGGTCAGCCGCCGTGTCATGATTTCGGTGAAATTCATCGTCACCTCCGGGCCTTGAAGAAAGGCGATCTGGACCAGACGGCCATCATCCGCGAGTGCCCGGATGTTGCGCGGTAGATACGCACCGCCCACCATGTCAAGGATCAGGTCCGCCCCGCCCAAGCCGCGCATCTCGTCCACGAAATCCGTCTCGCGGTAATTGATCGCGCGCTCGGCACCCAGATCTATGCAAGTGCTGCACTTTTCCTCGGACCCGGCGGTTGCGAACACACGCGCGCCAAAAGCGCGGCCAAGCTGAATCGCGGTGGTGCCGATCCCGCTCGACCCGCCGTGAACCAGCAGACGCTCGCCCCCTGCCAGACCACCGCGCAAAAACACGTTGGTCCAGACGGTGAAATATGTCTCGGGCAGGCAGGCCGCTTGCTTCAGGCTCAGCCCCTTTGGCACGGGCAGGCAATGCGCCGCTGGGGTCACAGCGTATTCGGCATAGCCCCCGCCCGGCAAAAGCGCGCAAACCTCATCGCCGATGCGCCAGCCACCAACACCATCGCCCAGCGCCACGATTTCACCCGACGCCTCCAGCCCCGGCAGATCGCTTGCGCCCTTGGGTGGGTCATAAAGCCCGGCACGTTGCAGTGCATCGGGCCGGTTCACCCCGGCATGAGAGACGCGGATCAGCACCTCTCCTGCGCGCGGCGCAGGTTTTTCGCGCTCGCATATCTGCAAGACATCCGGCCCACCGGCCTTGGTGATTTCAATGGCGCGCATCGTGTCGGTCATTGGCTCACCGGCTCCAGCGTCCGGGCATGCCGGTTGCGCTGCGGCTTTGGGGCGGGCGCACCCGGCCCAGCACGGCCTTGGGGCCTGCCAGCAGCGCGCTCAGAACCTTGTTGTCATTGACCTGCGCCTTGACCTTTTCGATCTGCATCACGTTTTCGATCCGCCGGTCGAGAAATTCCCATGTCCGCGCATGGCCAATGCTGTCATCACCCAGCCAATAGAGCAACGTCGAGGAATAGACGCCCGACAGCGTGGCGCGTTTCGTGTACCAGTTGATGTCGTCCGATGTGTCGCCAAGTGCTGTCCAGATCCGGTCACAGGTTTTCCAGACGGCCTGCGTGCCATCCCATGCGTATTGCGGCAGCGCGAACAATGTCACGCCGCGGCGCACCAGCTCTTTGTCGTCGGCCGCCTCCAGCCGGTAGCGCACGGCAAGTGCGACCCGGTCGCGAAACCGCATCGCGCTCAGGTCGGTGGCGTCAAGCTGTAGCAGCATGGCCGCGTCGCCCTCTTCGTGAAAGGCAAGCGCCAGATCGACCGCGCCACGCGGGCAGGCCGCCTGCGCCAGCCCACGGCTGATACCGGTATCTTCCATCGCTGCGCGCAGTGCCACATCTGTCCACCCGTCAAAGGGAACATGCGGTTTGATCGCGTCTAGCAGTTGCGCCTTTACGGTCGTGTCCGTCATCTCCAGAAGCCCTCCTGAGCTGTTGCCTCTCACCCTAGACAAACTAAGCCTGCTTTGCTATACGGCTACCTCCTGCAATTTTGAAACTCCAACCTAGAAAGGTGGTGAAAACCACATGCAGGTCAGTGTTCGTGACAACAATGTCGATCAGGCGCTTCGCGCTCTGAAGAAAAAGCTGCAGCGTGAGGGCGTGTTCCGTGAAATGAAGCTTAAGCAACATTTCGAGAAACCGTCCGAAAAGCGTGCGCGCGAGAAGGCCGAGGCCATCCGCCGTGCCCGCAAGCTGGCGCGAAAGAAAGCGCAACGCGAGGGTCTCATGTAAATGAGCCGCGCTTCGGTTTTACCGAAACACGATTAAACGATGACGACCCCCGGGCAGCCGCTTCGGGGGTTTGTCTTTTGTGGCACGGCCCTGTCCCGAATCGGCCTCCACCCTACCTTTCAGATCAACAGCGCCCGGAACCGCGTGCCATGTCGCGAAATTGGGGCGTTGCGCCGCGCATGGGGCAGCCCTTTTCGCTGCAACGCGGCATATAGAATCGAAAGATATGCTGCAGCGCCGCATCGGCGCAAAGGGGGCGACATGGTCAAGGTACTCGTGAATGTCTGGCCGCTCTTGCTGGGCATCGTTCTTATCATGCTGGGCAACGGCATGCATTTCACCCTTATCGGCCTGCGTGGCGGGATCGAGGGGTTTTCCGCCTCTGAACTTGCCGTGGTCACCTCGGGCTATTTTGTCGGTTTTTTGTCGGGTGCGCGGCTGACGCCGCTTCTGATCCAGCGGGTCGGGCATGTGCGCGTCTTTGCGGCGCTTGGCAGCTTCATGTCCGGCGCGCTGATTGCCTTTACCCTGCTGGCAGAGCCGTGGTCGTGGACGATCCTGCGCATCCTTATCGGATTTTGCATGTCGGGCATCTACGTCGCCGCCGAAAGCTGGCTCAACAATTCCGCCACCAATGAGAACCGGGGAAAGTTGCTGGCGGCCTACATGATCGCGCAGACCCTTGGCATCATCGGCGCCCAAGCTCTGCTTAACCTCGGAGATGCGGCCACGGCCTCTCTTTTCATCGGGGCGTCGATCCTTGTTTCCATCTCGTTCGGGCCGATCCTGCTGTCAGTCACGCCCGCGCCTGCGGTCGAGGTGGCCAAGCCGATGTCACTGCGCAAGCTTTTCGACAGTTCCCCGCTCGGCACGATCGGGATCTTTCTGCTTGGCAGCGTCTATGCCACGCAGTCTGGCATGGGCGCAGTTTTCGGCACGCAGATCGGGCTCTCCACTGCGGAAATTTCGCTGTTCGTGGCGATGCTCTTTGCCGGGGCGCTGGTGCTGCAATATCCGGTTGGCTGGCTGTCGGACCGGATGGACCGCCGTGTGCTCATCTTTGGTGCGGCGAGCCTTGGCACCGCGTCCTGTGCCGTGGGCTATATTCTGGGCCAGACGCCGCTTTCCATGCTGGGCGCTGCCTTCTTTGCGGGGGGCGTCACAACGCCGCTCTACGCGCTCTTTCTGGCCTATACCAATGATTTCCTCTCAGCCGATGACATGCCCGCGGCCTCTGGCGGATTGGTGTTCACCTTTGGGCTTGGGGCCATTGCCGGACCGATCGTGACCGGCTGGGCCATGCAATGGATCGGGCCGTTCGCGTTCTGGCTGGTGTTGGGCGGCACCTTTGCCACCATAGCGCTTTATGCACTATATCGCATGACACAGCGCGCAGCCCCCGCCGCGCAGGAAACCGAAAGCTATGTCGGCGTTCTGCCAACTGCATCGGCCAACACGCTGGAAGTCGCCAGCACATGGTCTGCCGAACAAGCCGAGGCTGAGGAAAATACCGGTCCCGCCTGAGGGGCATCCCCAACGAATGACAGGTCTTTTGCCGAACCTCGCGCTTGCCCAGAGCGCGCCTCTGCCCTAGACCATGTCCGACGTTTTCAGGGGAGGCCCACATGACCAAATTCGACAAGAGCAAATTGCCCAGCCGCCATGTAACCGAAGGACCAGAGCGCGCGCCGCATCGGTCCTACTATTACGCGATGGGCATGACAGAGGCAGAGATCCACCAGCCGCTGGTCGGCGTTGCCACCTGCTGGAACGAGGCCGCGCCCTGTAATATCTCGCTCAATCGTCAGGCTCAGGCCGTCAAGGGCGGCGTCAAAGAGGCCCATGGCTCTCCACGCGAGTTTACCACGATCACAGTCACCGATGGCATCGCGATGGGCCATGAGGGCATGCGCTCGTCGCTGGCCAGCCGCGAGGCCATTGCCGATACGGTGGAGCTGACCATGCGCGGCCACTGCTATGACGCGCTTGTGGGTCTTGCGGGCTGCGACAAATCGCTTCCGGGCATGATGATGGCGATGGTCCGGCTCAACGTGCCGTCGGTCTTTATCTATGGCGGGTCCATCCTGCCGGGCAAGGCCCCTCAGATTGACGAAATCCCCGAAGATTTCCGCAGCCGCGACCTTACTGTGCAGGACATGTTCGAGGCAGTCGGCCGTCACCAGAACGGCTCTATGTCGGACAAGGCGCTTGACGCGCTTGAACGCGTCGCCTGCCCCTCTGCCGGGGCCTGCGGCGGTCAGTTCACCGCCAACACCATGGCTTGCGTCTCCGAGGCGATCGGTCTTGCGTTGATGAACTCGTCAGGCATGCCCGCACCATACGAATCCCGGGATCAATATGCCGAGGCCTCTGGCCGCGCGGTCATGGACCTGCTGGAAAAGAACATTCGCGCCCGTGACGTGGTGACACTAAAATCGCTCCAGAACGCGGCACGCGTCGTGGCCTGCACTGGCGGATCGACCAATGCCGGTCTGCACCTGCCCGCCATCGCGCATGAGGCAGGGATCGAATTCTATCTCGACGACGTCTGCGAGATTTTCCGCGACACTCCGTATTTCGTCGACCTCAAGCCGGGCGGCGCCCATGTCGCCAAGGATCTCTATGACGCGGGCGGCATCCCTGTCGTGATGAAGGAACTGCGCAAGGCGGGCCTAATCCACGAGGATTGCATCACCGCAACCGGTCGATCCATCGGCGAAGAGCTGGACCTGATCGAGCGCGAGGCGGATGGCAAGGTCATCTACCCTATCGCCACCCCCATCACCAAAAGCGGCGGTGTGGTCGGCCTCAAGGGCAATCTCGCCCCGCAGGGCGCCATCGTAAAGGTCGCAGGCATCGCAGCCGAACATCAGGTCTTTACCGGCCCGGCGCGGGTCTTTGAATGCGAAGAAGACGCATTCGAGGCCGTGCAGAACCGTGGCTATGAAGAAGGCGACGTCATCGTCATCCGCAACGAAGGCCCCGCTGGCGGCCCCGGCATGCGTGAGATGCTGTCGACGACAGCCGCTCTTACCGGGCAGGGCATGGGCAAGAAGGTCGCGCTGATCACCGACGGGCGCTTTTCCGGCGCGACGCGCGGTTTCTGCGTTGGCCATGTCGGTCCAGAGGCGGCCCATGGCGGCCCGATTGCGATGCTCAAGACCGGCGACATGATCACCATCGACGCCATCAAGGGCGAGCTTTCGGTGGATCTCAGCGATGCGGATCTGGCCGAGCGTAAAAAGGATTGGGCGGGCCCGCGCGAAACCATCTACGCCACCGGCGCCGTCTGGAAATTCGCGCAGCTGGTCGGCGAGACCTACAAAGGCGCCGTCACCCATCCCGGCGGCAAGGCCGAGCGCCACATATATATGGACCTCTGAACCGCTCATGCGTTGGTTTCGGTTTGTGTTCATGCTGGTGCTGTTACCGCTGGCAGCCTGTATAGGCAGTGACCTCCCCCCTCAGAGCAGCGCCGAAATGGCGCTGCGCGAACTCCCGCTTTATGGGGGAGATATTGTCGTGCGTGGGCCCGATGGCTATTGCGTGGATCCTGCAAGCCACCGCCAGAATTCAGGCAGCACGCTGGTTTTTATCGGATCCTGCGAAGCGCTCACCGGTGAAGCTGGCACACGCGTGGAAGCGGCCTTGATGACCGTGACCGTCACACCGCGCCGTCCCCGCACAAGCCAACCCACCGCAAGCGGGATCGCGGCGGCGCTTTCACCCAAGGCCGTGCTGGAGCAGATCGACGAGGACGGCATCGCAATGGTGCATTTCAACGCCGGCGGCGACGCGGCCCTGCCGGGTGGCGATCCGCGTTACTGGCGTGGCGGCATGGCCCTTGGTGGTCATCTGCTCAGCCTCGCGGTCTATGGGCCCGACGGCAGCCGGATCGCCGGACCGGGCGGGCAAAGCCTGCTGCGGGCGCTGGCCAGCGAAATCCGTAGCGCCAGTCCGCGCGGCGCTGGTTCCGCCACAGCAGAACACAACGCGCCCACACAAGCCAAAGCTGCAAACACCCAGATGAACACCCGGACGAACACCGCGAATGGCTTTGCCGCCGTCTTCGGTGCATTGTTTCCAAATAGAAGTTAATGTTATGTAAGGCTATTGTGCGCAGGTTTCTTGGTACACCGTGGTCTTGGGGCAGTTATGATAGAATTCCGATCCTCGATACTCGATTGGATCAACCATCGTCGCGGGCTGCGCCGGTGGCACAGATCGGTCCGCAAGGCCCCAAGAATGAGCCTTGCTCATCTGCGCAGGGAACGGTCTCAGGCCCGAAAATTAAGGCATTATCTCAATGAACTGATCACGCAGGCCGACACCCGCCTCGCCCTGCCGATGATCGGCTCGCATGCCTTTCCAAAGCCACATGGCACAGACTGGTCTTGGCGGCCGTCGCTCTGGCGTGAAACGCTGGACATCCCCGGCCGGGCCTCCGTGCTTAGCAAGACAAAACTCGGCTCTGAGCTGACATTGTTTCATGACTGCCAACAGTCCGAACTGACACTACGTCAGATCCGCAACACCAGAGAGGCGGATCTCGCCCCTTTCGGCCTGCGCATGGACGTTTTCAATTTTGACGGCTCGTTCCTTTCAGTGGTCCTCGATCTGCCCGAAGCCGCAATCGCCGGCCTGCAAAAACGTCACCTGATCCGCATGGACACAATCGTGGAAATGGAAAAACCGCTGGAAATCTTTGCACGCCTCAACATCCAGCATGGGCCGAATACCGAACAAATCGTGCGCGAACTTCCCCTGCACGAAGAGGACATCATGGTCGAATTCGACCTCGCTTATTCTCGGCTGAATGAAAAACGGATCGAGCGCGGCTGGGTCGATATCATCTTCGAAAACCCGGAAATGAGTCAGGTCGTGCTACGCGACCTGACTTTCAGCCGTCGGCCCCGCGCCGAATTCTGACGGAGCACGCGATGCAGAACTGGACATTGACCAAAACCCGGCTCTTCGAGGGCGTGTGGGAAGGGGTGCTGACACCCAACACCCCCGCGCCACAGGACACGCCGGATATCGCCGTGACACATCTTCAGGAACCGATCCCCAACGTTGAGCTGATCGCAAAACCCGGAGACGGCTTTTGGGTTCTGCGCGTGCCGATCCCGGCAGACCGGATCGCCGACGGGGTGCAGACCTTCGTCATCTCCGATCAGACCACCGGCGAGGCTCTGGGCTCGTTTGCCCTGCTATCGGGCGATGCGCTCAGCTATGACATCCGAGCCGAGGTGACGCTTCTGCGCGAAGAGCTGGACATGCTCAAACGCGCTTTCCGCCGCCATTGCCTCGAAACCAGCTGATCCACGGCCGTCCAATCTCCGGGCTTCATCTGGCTGAAATTACCTCGGGGTGAGCGTTTGAATTCCAAAGGAATGCAAACGTGAGGGGCAGCGCCCCTCCAACTTTGAAGAAACCTGTGTGGCGCAGCCACGCCTTTGGGTCACTCCCGGTTAAGCTGCACCACGCTTGCCGGGGTGTCCGGTGCCAGTTCCTCGAAATCGAAATTATCCAGCCGCCGGGCGCGCCGTCCGGCCTTGTCGGCGGAAATCTTGATGTCTGAGATATCCTTGGCCGCCTGATGAAAATGCCGGTCGAGGTTCTCCACCCGCGTACCCAGACGCTCCACATCCGCAAAAAGCAGCCCCAACTCCCGCCTGATCGCACCGGCCTGTTCGCGCATCCTTGCGTCTTTCAGGATCGCGCGCATCGTGTTGAGCGTGGCCATACAGGTCGTCGGCGACACGATCCAGACCTTCGCGGCGAACCCCTCGCGCACCAGTTCGGGGAAATTGGCGTGCAGTTCCGCATAGACCGCTTCCGACGGCAGGAACATCAGCGCGCCATCCGCCGTTTCGCCATTGAGGATGTATTTTTCCGAAATGTCCCGGATATGCTTTTTCACCGAGGCCCGCAAAAACCGGGCGGCGTCGTTCAGATCCCGTTCCGTCGTCGCCCGGCGCAGGGCCTCATAGGCTTCCAGCGGGAACTTGCTGTCGATGGCGATCGGCCCCGGTGGGTTGGGCAGATGGATAAGACAATCGGCACGCCGCCCGTTCGACAGCGTCGCCTGAAGCGTGTAGCTGTCAGACGGCAACGCCTTTGTGACGATATCATTCAGCTGAATTTCCCCAAACGCACCGCGCGTCTGTTTGTTCGACAGGATATCCTGCAGCGACAGCACATCGCCCGACAGCTTGGTGATATTGTCCTGCGCCTTGTCGATGGCCTGCAGTCGTTGTTGCAGATCCCCCAGCGATTGCGCCGTGCGTCGGGCCGTCCCCGACAGGCTTTCGTTCATCTGGCCTTGCACCTCGGCCAGCCGCTTTTCCATCAGTTGCAGCATCGCGGTCTGGCTTTGGGCCTGTGCCTCGGACACATGATGCAGCCCGCCTGCCAACCGCTCTTGCCCGTCGGACAGCCCCTGAACCCGGTGACCCAGCTGCCCCATCTGCGCCGCCAGCGGCCCCGTGGCCCGCGCAGACCGGCCCGCCGCACGCACAGCGGCGACCAACAAAATCAGGATGAGCAGAACGACTGCCGCCCCGGCCAAAGCAGCCAGAACAAGCGGATCGTCCAGCGCGTAGGTGGTGCCACCGATGGTGATCATGTGCGCCCGAACAGTCTTTCGATATCTGCCAGCCGCAGTTCCACATAGGTGGGCCGCCCGTGGTTACATTGCCCGGAATGGGGCGTCGCCTCCATTTCGCGCAGCAGGGCATTCATTTCCTCGGCGCTCATCCGGCGGCCAGAGCGGATCGAGCCGTGACAGGCCACGCGACTCAGGATCGCCTCGATCCGGGCTTGCAGGCCAAGGCTCTCGCCCTGATCGGCCAGCTCATCCAGAATATCGCGCAGCATCGCGGCGGCATTGACGGGGCCAAGGATCGCAGGGGTTTCACGCACTGCGACACTGCCCGGACCAAAACTTTCAACCACGAGACCCAGCCGCGCCAGATCCTTGGCGATCTCCAGCAGCGTTGCGGCCTCTGCCTCGGACAGGTCCACGATTTCGGGGATCAGCAGCGCCTGCGCCGCAACGCCGTTTTCGGCCATCTGCCGCTTGAGCCGTTCATAAACCAGCCGCTCATGTGCGGCGTGCTGATCGACAAGGACCATGCCCGTTTCGGTTTGGGCGACGATGTAATTTTCATGAATCTGGGCGCGCGCCGCCCCAAGCGGCAAGGATTGCGGCCTGTCATCGCCCTCTGCCTCAGGCGTCTCGCTTGGTGTCCTGTGCGGCTCATGCGCAGGCTCTACCCGTGCCGAATAGGTGCCCTGCATCTCGGCAAAACCGGGGCTTTGCGCCTGATAGGCCGCCTTGCGTGCCGCGCCAGAGGGCCGGTCCATCTGGTAGACATGCGGCGTCATCGGCGCAGGCCGCATCGCCCCCAGCGTGGCGTCGGCCACAGTGGTCGACGCGCGGTGCCCTGCCTCTGCCAGCGCATGACGCAGGCCGGACACGATCAGCCCGCGCGCAACGCCCGGATCGCGGAACCGCACCTCGGACTTGGCGGGGTGCACATTCACGTCCACCAGCTTGGGGTCGCAATCCAGAAAGAGCGCGACCGCCGGGTGCCGATCCCGGCTGAGGAAATCCTGATAGGCCGCCCGCAGCGCACCATAAAGCATCTTGTCGCGCACCGGTCTTCCATTGACGAAGAGGTGCTGCGCCACGCTGGACCCCCGCGAATAGGTCGGCAGCGCGGCGTAACCCGTCATCGTCACGCCGTCGCGCTCGGCCTGAATGCGTAGCGCATTCTCGGCAAACTCCCGCCCCAGCACGCGCGCCAGCCGCCCGTGCAGCGCATCGAACAGATCGCCCGTCTCGGCCTCGGCGCGAAAGACCACGCGCGGCTCGCGGTCACCGGACACATCGCGCAGGGTGAAGCCCACAAAAGGCTCGGCCATCGCCAGCCGCTTGATGATATCGGTCACCGCTTGCGCCTCGGCCCGGTCACTGCGCATGAACTTTAGCCGCGCAGGCGTCGCGTAAAACAGATCGCGCAGCTCGACCTGCGTGCCACCGTTGAGGGCCGCAGGCGTTACCGGCCCGGCGGTACCGCCCGATACCGTGATGGTGACGGCATCCGCGCCCGCCGCCCGCGACGTCAAGGTCAGCCGACCGACCGCCCCAAGGCTCGGCAGCGCCTCACCACGAAAACCAAAGGAGTGGATATTGAGCAGGTCCGTGCCGTCGATCTTGGACGTGGCATGCCGTGACAGCGCCAATGGCAAATCGTCGGCGGTCATGCCGCAGCCATCGTCGCTGACCCGGATCAGCGTTTTGCCGCCATCCGCGATGTCCACCCCGATGCGGCGCGCCCCGGCATCCAGCGCGTTTTCGACCAATTCCTTAACGGCAGAGGCCGGGCGCTCCACCACTTCGCCAGCGGCGATCCGATTGATCGCCCCGTCGTCAAGCTGGCGGATTACAGGCCTGTTCTGGCTTATATTGGGGGTGATTTCATTCATACCGCAAGACCTAGCACATCTTGGCCCGATTCCGCTAGGTCCGACAGGCAGACAAAACACGTGCGCAGCAGAATTTTCATGCACAGGGGGTTGGTCTGAAGCTGGCATTCACTTAATTGAATATATAGACAAGGAAAGGCCACTCCCATGTTCCATCGCACCAGCCCGTCTACCGGCCCAACCTCACCCGATGTGACCGGCTTTCATGATCCGGACACCGGCTCAATCCAGTATGTCGTCGCCGATCCCGCAACCCGCAAATGCGCTCTTGTCGACATCGTGCTCGACTTTGACCCGCAGGCGGGCCGCACCCGGACCGATAGCGCGCGCGCCGTGCTCGATTTCATCGAGGACGAGGATCTGACCGTGGAATGGGTGCTCGACACGCACCCGCATGCCGATCACCTGATGGCCTCGCATTGGCTGACGCAGCAGACCGGCGCACCCAATGGTATCGGCGAAAAGGTGCAGGAAATCGCGCTTCTGTGGTCTGACTACTATCACCTGCCGGACGCGTTCGATCCACCAAGAGATTTCGACCGGCTCTTTGCCGAGGGTGACAATTTCAAGATCGGGGATCTGGATGTGAGGGTCATGCTCTCACCCGGGCACACGCTTGGGTCCATTACCTATGTCGTGGGCTCTGATGCGGCCTTTGTGCATGATACGTTCATGCAGCCGGATGTCGGCACGTCCCGCGCTGATTTTCCCGGCGGTTCGTCCTCAGAGCTGTATGACAGCCTGCAACGCATCCTGTCTATGGATGACGACACCCGGCTGTTCATCGGCCACGACTATCCCCCCGTGGACGACCGCACCGACCCCGCGTGGGAGTCGACGGTGGCCGAGCAACGCACGCAGAACCCACATCTGAAAGGCGGCACACGAGACGCGTTCATGCAGATCCGCGACACGCGCGACGCAAAACTGGACCTGCCCGACCGCATCCTGTTCGCACTGCAATGCAACCTGCGCGCCGGCCGCTTGCCGGACCCCGAGACAGATGGCCACAGCTATTTCAAGATCCCTGCGGACAAGTTCTGAGACACGAAAGGACATCCCATGAACTCCGAAACCATCAATGGCGCCACCTTTGAATCATGGACGATTGACGAGGTGGCAGAAGCCTTTGACGAAGGTGCGATCGTGTTGATCGATGTGCGCACGGTTCAGGAATACGCTTTTGAGCATATCGAGGGCGCGCTGCTTTTCCCGATGCCGTTTTTCGACGCCACCAAACTGCCCGGTCAGGCGGACAAGCGGATTGTCCTGCATTGCGGGTCCGGCATCCGATCGGAAAAGATGGCGCGCGCGGCAATCGACGCAGGAATAGACCGGATCGCCCATATGGAAGGCGGATTCGGCGCATGGAAAAAAGCTGAGAAACCTTACATCGGCACCTCGATGAGTTCCGGGGCACCACAGCGCGTCAACGTCTGAACCGGGCGGGTTACCGCCACCCACCAGGGCTTTGCGCTTGATGCAAAGCGCCGCCTTGACTATTGACGCGCGAGACCCCGTAGCGAAGGCGCGCGACATGACCAACTCCACGATCCAACGGCTTGATACGCTCTTGCTTGCCACAATTGGCGCTGCTCTGGTGCTAACGGTTGGCATCTATTTTTACAGCACAGCCTATTTCACGCACACCTATGCGCAAGAGGACGGGTTCGTGGAATATGCTACCGCAATTTTTCTGCTGATCGCCAGTCTCGTGCTGGCGTCCAATGCCTCCTCTCTCAAAGCGCGCGGGGCTTGGCTGGCAATGATCTGCACCGGCTTTTACGCTCTGCTGTTTTTTTTCGCATCGGGCGAAGAGATATCCTGGGGTCAGCGCATCTTTGGCTGGGAAACCGGTGAAACCTTCAGCGAAATCAACAAGCAGCAGGAAACCAACCTGCACAACCTCATTGTGCCGACACCTTGGGGTGATGTTCACCTTGCCAAAACTCTGTTCGGGCCGGTCCTTACGACGATCTTGTTGCTTTATCTGGTGTTCCTGCCGTTGCTTTATCCGCGGATCACTTGGATCAAACGGCTTGCCGACAAGTTCGCCGTGCCAGTGCCCGGCCTGCGTCATGCCGTGCTGGCGCTTGCCGCAAGCCTTGTAATCGCAAGCATCGACGTGAACCGCAAATGGGAGGTGTACGAGTTCATCTTCAGCCTTCTGGCAGCGTCGATTTTCCTGCGGCCTCAGAACCCGGACAAGACGACTTAGCCTATTTTCAGGTATGTTAACCTACAAAACATCTATGTTTATTGACCACGGGCTGCCAGCATAAAAACGCTAGGACGCCGCCTGTGCAGGAAAATTGAGTGCAATGCTGGTTAGCTATCAATGGGTATTCGCAGGCTTCGCCGTGCTTTAGAGCGCGGGTAAATTGCGCGCGACGTACTCGGGCTGACCTGTCAGGATGAGTCTCCAACCCATGAGGCGCTGGAAACCCAAAACGCCCAGCGTCGTGACTATAACAAGGGTTTCGTAATCGGCTACAACAAGACGGGCACCACAACGCTTGAACGGGTTCTTCTCGATCTGGGTCTGAGAATGCAGGATCAAAAGCTTCAGGAAGAGCTGACCACCCATATTCTGTCATCGGGGCGACAAGACATTCTTCAAGGGGATACACCCCTTCTGAAATTTGACGAGTCGAATATCCGTAAGATGCCCAGACTGAAGAAAACCTAGGGCGCAGGGTGGCAGCATTCACCTGGCTGTCGTCGCAACCGACCCGCCGCATGGCCCATCCACGGCCTGCCAATCACCGTATCAGATGATCTCATCCTCATCATAAAGCGGCTTGGCCTCCATATGGGCAACCACGCCCTCGGCGGCCTCATCTGCGCGCGGGGTTTCTGCCACGTGAAACAGCGCCTCGCCCTCATAGACGGCGGGCATGTTCGAGCGCCCAATCACGATGCCGTCCTCGCGGCACATAATCTCGACATCGCGTTCCCCAAGCGGGTCTGACACTACGCCAAGCACATCACCCTCGCTCACCGCATCACCTATGGCCACATAGCCACGAAAAACGCCTGCAGCCGGGGCGCGGTACCAATGGCTCTCATTGGTCACGACCGGCGTCACCCGCGTCTTGGGCACGCCTTTTTGTCCGACCATGCCCAGCTTGCGCATCACCCGCAGCACACCCGCGACACCGGCGCGCGCCGCCAGCTCATCCAGCCGAAGCCCCTCGCCACCCTCATAAAGCAACACATCCACGCCATCCGCCTCGGCGGCCATCCGCAGTGATCCCTCACGCAGCTTCGAGGTCATCATGACCGGCGCGGCAAAGGCACGGCCCAACTCCATCAGGCGTGGGTTGCCGGGGCTCAGCCGGATCTGCGGCAGGTTGGTGCGGTGCACCGCCGCCGAATGCAGATCGATCCCGATATCAGAGCGCCGCACCACCTCTTCCATAAAGATATGTGCCAGCCGCGAGGCCATCGACCCCTCGGCCAATCCCGGAAAGCAGCGATTGAGGTCACGCCGGTCAGGCAAATACCGAGAATGGTTCAGAAATCCAAAGGTGTTGACGATCGGCACCGCCAGCAGCGTGCCTGCCAGCTTATCAAGCGGCTTGGCCCGCAAGAGACGGCGCACGATCTCGACCCCGATCACCTCGTCACCGTGGATGGCGGCAGAGACGAACATGACCGGGCCGGGCCTGCGCCCGTGCACGACATGCACCGACAAATGCACCGGAGTGTGGTCCGACAGCGTGCTCACCGGCACCTCGACGGTCCGCCTCTCTCCGGGCTTGATCGTCTCCCCGGCAATCTCGAAAGCCTGTCTTTTTCCCATGCTCCCCGCCTACGTAAACATCACGCGGCTGTCCATCCGGTGCTGTCTGGCAAGATGGCGCTTACCCCGTTCAAACTGCCTCTTTCACACAGGCAGGCGCGACTCTATAAGGACAACGGCTGTCAGTATGCGACTCGACGGTCTTATACCGAGTTATGACCACAGGACTAACCCGCCCATGTCCATTTTCGACAAGATCCCCGGCCTGTTCTCTTCGGACATGGCCATCGACCTCGGCACCGCGAACACGCTGGTCTACGTCAAGGGGCGCGGGGTGATCCTGTCGGAGCCCTCCGTGGTCGCCTATCACGTCAAGGACGGCGTCAAAAAGGTGCTGGCCGTGGGCGAGGACGCCAAGCTGATGCTGGGCCGCACGCCCGGCTCTATCGAGGCGATCCGCCCGATGCGCGAAGGCGTCATCGCGGATTTCGACACCGCAGAGGCGATGATCAAGCACTTTATCCGCAAGGTTCACAAGCGCTCGACCTTTTCAAAGCCCAAAATCATCGTCTGCGTGCCGCATGGCGCCACACCGGTGGAAAAACGCGCGATCCGCTCGTCCGTTCTGGCCGCTGGCGCCCGGCGGGCCGGGCTGATCGCAGAACCCATTGCAGCCGCCATCGGCGCGGGCATGCCGATCACCGACCCGACAGGCAGCATGGTCGTCGATATTGGCGGCGGCACGACCGAGGTCGCGGTGCTGTCACTTGGCGACATCGTCTACGCCCGCTCGGTGCGGGTGGGTGGCGACCGCATGGACGAGGCGATCATCAACTACCTGCGCCGTCAGCAGAACCTTTTGGTGGGCGAATCCACCGCCGAGCGCATCAAGACCTCTATCGGCACCGCGCGGATGCCCGATGACGGGCGCGGCACGTCGATGCAGATCCGGGGCCGCGACCTGCTCAACGGTGTGCCCAAGGAAACAGAGATTTCACAGGCACAGGTGGCAGAAGCGCTGTCCGAACCCGTGCAGCAAATCTGCGAGGCTGTGATGACCGCGCTGGAGGCGACGCCGCCGGATCTTGCCGCTGATATCGTGGATCGCGGCGTGATGCTCACCGGGGGTGGCGCGCTTTTGGGGGATCTGGATCTGGCCCTGCGAGAGCAGACAGGGCTGGCTGTGTCGATCGCCGATGACAGCCTCAACTGTGTGGCACTTGGCACCGGCAAGGCGCTGGAGTTCGAAAAGCAGCTGCGCCACGCGATTGACTACGACAGCTGAAATGCCCACCCTCTGGGTATAGGGGGAGTTTTTGGCCCGCGACCGATCACAAGGCACCGATTACACCGGGCCTCTGAAGCGTCTGCTTCTGGGGCTTTTGGTGTTGTGTCTTGTTGGTCTCTTCCTGTTATGGCGCATCGACAGCCCGCGCGTGGAACGGTTCCGCGCACAGGTGATCGACCGGGTCGTGCCCAGTTTCGACTGGGCGATGGCCCCGGTGACGGGCACCGTGAACATCCTGCGCGATTTCCAGAGCTATCAGCGCATTTATCAACAAAATCAGGAGCTGCGGCGCGAATTGCAGCAGATGAAGGCGTGGAAAGAAGCCGCGTTGCAGCTTGAACAGGAAAACGCCCGCTTGCTGGATCTCAACAACGTGCAGCTGGATCCACGCCTGACTTATGTGACTGGTGTCGTGCTGGCTGATAGCGGCTCTCCTTTCCGGCAATCCGTGCTGCTCAACGTCGGTGCGCGCGATGGCATCGTGGATGGCTGGGCGGCGATGGACGGGCTCGGCCTTGTTGGGCGCATCTCGGGTGTGGGGGCGAATACAGCCCGCGTGATCCTGCTGACCGACACGTCAAGCCGCATCCCCGTCACCATTCAGCCCTCTGGCCAGCAGGCACTTATGATCGGCGACAATAGTGCCGCCCCGCCCATCGACTTTATCGAGGCACCAGACAAGATCCGGCCCGGCGACCGGGTCATGACCTCTGGCGATGGCGGAGTTTTGCCTGCCGGTTTGTTGATCGGGCAGGTCGCAGAGGATCCGGGCGGGCGGCTTCGCGTGCGGCTGGCCGCAGATTACGAGCGGCTCGAATTCCTGCGTGTGCTGCGCAATTACGGCCATGAGCGCGTGACCGATCCCGGCCGCCTCATCGCGCCGGATGCCCTGCTTCAATCGCCACTTCCCGACCCGGCACAAGCAAGCGAGGCCGCCGATGGCTGAGAATGCCTCGCTCAATATGTGGATCATGCGCGTCACTTATCTGGGTCTGGCGCTGATGGTGATTTTTCTCAGCCTTCTGCCGCTGCAAACCCTGCCGCGTGGTTGGGCCGGGCCCGATATCATCGTCGCTGTCACCTTTGCGTGGGTGCTGCGGCGGCCCGAATTCGTACCACCTTGGCTTGTGGCACTCGTGCTGCTGCTGGCCGATCTGATGTTTCACCGTCCACCGGGCCTTTGGGCGGCACTGGTATTGGTGGGGGCCGAAACCCTGCGCGCGCGCCATGTCGGTCTGCGCGATCTGACTTTTGCCGTCGAATGGGTGTCCGTGGCCACGACACTTGTTGCGCTCACCCTTGGCTACCGTGTGATACTCGCGATCCTGATGGTCGATCAGGCACCACTGGGTCTCAGTCTTATGCAGATGGTTATGACCCTCTTGATTTATCCGGTTGTCGTCGTGCTGTCGCAGGTCTTGCTGGGTGTGCGCAAACTGGCCCCTGGAGACGTCGAAACCTTTGGGAGCCGGATATGAAACGCCCCGGCAGAGACACCGCCGAAAGCCAGCGCAAGATCACCCGGCGCGGTCTCTTCCTTGGCGGGACCATGGCCGCCTTTATCGGTGTGCTGGGTCTGCGTATGCGTCACCTTCAGATAGAGCAGGCAGACCAGTTTCGCCTGCTGGCCGATGAAAACCGCATCAATATCCGCCTGATCCCGCCTGCCCGCGGCCGCGTGTTCGACCGCGAGGGGCGCGTGGTGGCCGAAAACATCCCGTCCTACCGCATCAACATTGTCCGCGAAGAGGCCGGTGACGTCGAAGAGGTCATCGCCCGTTTGTCACGCCTCGTGTCTCTCGACCCCAAGGAACTCGCCAAGGCGCGCGAGGATCTGGCAGAGCTGCGCGGGGACACGCCGGTCACCATCGCGGACCGCGTGTCATGGGAGGATATCAGCCGCGTTGCCGTCAACACGCCCGCCCTGCCCGGCGTCACCCCAGAGGTTGGCCTGTCACGCCACTACCCGATGAACCAGGATTACGCGCATCTGGTAGGCTATGTCGGCCCGGTCAGCGACCGCGATCTCGAACGGCTGGATGCGCCCGATGCCCTGCTGCGCATCCCACGCTTTCAGATCGGCAAGATCGGTATCGAGGCGCGGATGGAAGACACCCTGCGCGGCAGTGCCGGCGTCAAACGCGTCGAGGTCAACGCCGCAGGCCGCGTCATGCGCGAGATCGACAGGGTCGAGGGCGAAGCAGGCGCCGATATCCAGCTTTCGGTGGACAATGCGCTGCAATCCTATGTGCACGCGCGCCTCTCAGGCGAAAGCGCCGCCGCCGTGGTGATTGATTGCGACACCGGCGATATCCTCGCCTGTGCCTCTGCGCCCAGCTTTGACCCCAACCTTTTCGTGCGTGGCATCTCGGTGCCAGATTACCGCGCGCTTCTGGACAACAAATATCGCCCCCTGCCGAACAAGGCCGTGCAGGGCATCTATCCGCCCGGCTCTACCTTCAAGATGGTCACGGCGCTGGCCGCGCTCGAGGATGGTCAGGTCGATCCCAATGAGACGGTGTACTGCCCCGGCCACATGGAGATTTCTAACCGCCGCTTCCACTGTTGGAAACGCGCAGGGCACGGCAATGTGGACCTGCTGCGCTCTTTGCAGGAAAGCTGCGATGTCTATTATTACGACCTCGCCCTGCGCGTCGGTATCGAAAAGATCTCGGCCATGGCGCAAAAGCTGGGCCTGGGCATCGCACATGAGCTGCCGCTGACCTCTGTGGCGGCCGGGCTGACCCCCACCAAGGATTGGAAACTGATCAACCGTGGTGAGGAATGGGTCATTGGCGATAGCGTCAACGCCGCGATCGGTCAGGGTTTTGTGCTCTCCTCACCGCTCCAGCTTGCCATCATGACAGCGCGGCTTGCCACCGGGCGGGCTGTCACGCCACGCATCATCAAATCCGTCGATGGCGTCGAACAGCCCACCGGCCACGGCGAGCCGATGGGTCTGAATGAAAACCATCTGCGCCAGATCAGGCAGGCGATGTACGCGGTTGCCAACCACCGGCGCGGCACAGCCTATGGCAGCCGTATCATCGAGGATGCGTTTCGCATGTCGGGCAAGACCGGCACCAGTCAGGTCCGCAACATCACCACGGCCGAACGGGCGCGCGGTGTGTCGCGCAACGAAGATCTGCCGTGGGAGCGCCGTGACCACGCGCTTTACGTAAATTTCGCACCGCATGACAACCCGTCCATCGCTGTGTCGGTGATCGTAGAACATGGCGGCGGTGGCTCTACCGCGGCGGCCCCCATTGCCCGCGATATCACGCTTCAGGCGCTTTACGGTGAGGACCCGCCGCTTGCGGCCTATCCATCCAAGGACCGAGGACGCATTCAGACCCAGCAAGAAGAGCTCCGCCGCGCCCGCCCCGGCGCTGGCCTCGACAGCTCTGACCGGGCATGAGGGCAGCACGCGGATGAGCTATCTTGAGTATAACGTAAAGCATACGCCCACCGGGCTACGCAAAGTCCTCTATCTCAACTGGGGGCTGGCACTGTTGCTGACGGCGGTGGCATGCATCGGATTTCTGATGCTCTATTCGGTCGCGGGCGGTTCCTTCAGCCCTTGGGCAGAACCGCAGATGAAGCGGTACCTCATGGGGCTTGCCGTGATGCTGGTGGTGGCGTTGGTGCCGATCTGGTTCTGGCGCAACATGTCGGTGCTGGCCTATACCGTCTCTGTTCTGCTGCTCATCGCGGTCGAGTTTCTGGGCACCGAGAGCAAGGGCGCGCAACGCTGGATCGATCTTGGCTTCATGCGACTGCAACCGTCGGAGTTGATGAAGATCACGCTGGTGATGATGCTAGCGGCCTATTATGACTGGTTGCCCATCAGCCGTGTGTCGCGGCCACTCTGGGTGTTGCTGCCTGTGGGGTTGATCCTGATGCCGACCGCACTGGTGCTGCGCCAGCCCGATCTTGGCACCTCGATCCTGCTGATCGCGGGCGGTGGTCTGCTGATGTTTCTGGCCGGTGTGCACTGGGCCTATTTCGCCGCCGTCATTGCCGCTTTGGCAGGTCTCATCCTCGCCATTTTCCAGAGCCGCGGCACCGATTGGCAATTGCTCGCGGATTATCAGTTTCGCCGGATCGACACATTTCTTGATCCAAGTTCGAACCCGCTTGGCGCGGGCTATCATATCACCCAGTCCAAGATTGCACTTGGTTCTGGGGGATGGACAGGGCGGGGATTCATGCAAGGCACACAAACCCGGCTGAATTTTTTGCCTGAAAAACATACGGATTTCATCTTTACCACGCTGGCAGAGGAGTTCGGCTTTGTCGGCGCGTTCTCGCTGCTTTTTCTCTATGCGCTTATCGTGATATTTTGCATTGTCTCGGCGCTTGCGAACAAGGATCGCTTTTCCTCCCTCCTGACCTTAGGCATCGCAGTGACCTTCTTTTTGTTCTTTGCTGTGAACATGTCGATGGTGATGGGCCTGGCGCCGGTGGTCGGCGTGCCGCTGCCGCTGGTCAGCTATGGTGGCTCTGCGATGCTCATCCTTATGCTGGGCTTCGGCCTTGTGCAAAGCGCCCATATCCACAGACCAAGGTGACCTCATGACCGTCAATGTTCTTTTCGCCGCCGCCCCGTCGCGGTGGGAGCAATATGAAACGCCTCTCAAGCAGGCCTTTGCCGAGGCTGGTCTGGATGTGACACTGGCCTGCGACATGCCCCCCGAAGAGGTGGATTATATCGTTTATGCACCACAAAGCGGGCTGACGGATTTTACCCCCTATACCCGCACCAGGGCGGTGCTGAACCTCTGGGCCGGGGTGGAAAATATCGTCAGCAACGACACCCTGACACAGCCATTGGCACGGATGGTCGATGAGGGGCTGACGCGCGGGATGGTCGAATGGGTGACAGGGCATACGCTGCGTCATCATCTCGACACCGATTTGCATGTGCTGGGACAGGACGGCATCTGGCGCGAGCATGTGCCACCGCTGGCCTGCGACCGGCCCGTCACGATTCTCGGGCTTGGGGCGTTGGGCGAGGCCTGTGGTGAGGCTCTGGACCATCTTGGATTTCCGGTAACGGGCTGGTCGCGCACGCAAAAGAACATAGACGGCATCACCTGCCTGTCGGGCGAGGACGGGCTGAGAGAGGCGCTCTCGACCGCGCAAATCCTGATCCTGCTTTTGCCACACACGCCCGAGACGGAAAACACGCTGGATGCGGACGCGCTGGCGCAGCTGCCGAAAGGCGCGGTTGTGATCAATCCCGGACGCGGCCCGCTGATTGACGATGATGCACTTCTGGCAGCACTTGCTCGTGGTGATCTCGCCCATGCGACGCTGGATGTCTTTCGCACCGAACCACTACCGCTAGAACATCCGTTCTGGGCACATCCGCAGGTCACCGTCACGCCGCACAAAGCGTCCGAGACCCGCCCCCAAAGCGCCGCCCGCGTCATCGCCGAAAACATCCGGCGTGGAGAGGCGGGCGAGCCGTTTCTGCATCTCGTGGATCGCTCACTGGGCTATTGAGGTAGTCCCGGAATTTTTGAAAATTCCGGGATGGAAAATTCGAATTTTCCAATCCGTTTTCTTATAAGAAAACGGCACGGCAGGCGGGAGGCTATCCTTTCTGGTGTGTCGATATCGGCCAATGTCGGATGCCTCCGGCGGAGGTATTTCAGGCCAGATGAAGCTTGGGCATATGGGGCCTTTTCGTCCGGCTCAGCGCAGTTTGGGTGGGCGGTCTGGATCCAGACCGGGGTTGGCACCGGGCTGGGTGGTAGAGTCTGGTTTGGGCAGATCGAAGCGCAGACCCACCATTGCCATGCGCGCTGTTGCCGAATCGGACGCAGCGAAAAATCCCACATCGAGCATTGCCGCTTCCAGCCCCGAAAAGCGCAGCACGTCAGATACGGCCCGCGCCAGGGCAGACTCCGCGCCCGGCACCGCATCTACAACGCCCAGCATATGCCCCTGCGCGCCGTTGTCGTAAACCACACCAACAAGGTAGGCCATATCGGCCATGCCTTCGGCAGCGGCCAGACGCGCGTCGAGCGCGCTGACCAGCGTTTCGGGAAGACCCTTGGGGGGCTGGAATTCGCTGACCCGCGTTTCCACCTCTTCGGGCGTCTCGGCAAGTGTTTCATTCAGCCAGACCATCGCCTCTGGCGGCAGCAGCATCGCCGACGGCCCCTGTTCGAGGTTCAGCCCAAGCCCCAGCCCCGCCTCGGCCAGCATCTCGGCCAAGGCACGTCCCGACAGACCCACATAGGCGGCCTCTTGCCCTGCAAAGTCCGCCAGCCGCGCCTCGGTATCAAAGGCGAGGACGAAGTTTTTCCCCTCGACCTCAAACGCCTGAGGAACGACCTGATCCTCTTGTGCCTCTGCCTCGAGCAGCAGGAAAAGCTCGGACGCGGTCAGAATTTCATAAAAGCGGAGCCGCTCGGTCTCGCCGCCCGCCTCCATTGCGCGATATGCGCGGTCCAGATGGGTTTCGTCAGTCATCGAGCACCTCTTGCACGCGGTCACGCAGCGCGGGCAATACCTCACGCTCGAACCACGGATTTTTCTTTAGCCACCCGGTATTGCGCCAGGACGGATGGGGCAAGGGAAAGGCGCGGGGCGCATGGTCGCGCCAGCCGCGGACGGTCTCGGTGACCCCGGCCCTGGTGCGTAGATGATATGTCTGGGCGTAACCGCCGACGATCACGGAAAGGGATATATTCTTAAGCTGCTGCATGACCGTATCATGCCATGTGTCTCGGCAAACCGGCGGCGGCGGCAGATCGGATCCTTTGGCATCATAACCCGGAAAGCAAAACGCCATAGGCACGATCGCCACGCGCGAGCTGTCGTAAAACACCTCTTTGCTCAGGCCCAGCCAGTCGCGCAGGCGGTCCCCGGAGGGATCATCAAACGGCTTGCCAGATTTATGCACGCGCAGCCCCGGCGCCTGCCCCGCGATCACAATGCGTGCGGAGGGCTGAAACCAAACCACCGGGCGTGGCGCGTGGCCCGTTGCCGTCTGCGCAAACCTGTCGGCACAGATCCGGCAGGCCGCTATCCGCGTGGCGAGGGTCAAGCGATCACTCGATCCGCACGCCCGCCGCGCGCATCGCATCCATCGCCTTGGCAAGCGAGCCATCAAGATCGATGGCGCGGCAAAGCCCCGTCTCAAGCGTAACGTCATAGCCCAGCCGCGCCGCATCTAGGGCAGAGAAGCTGACGCAGAAATCCGTCGCCAGCCCAACAAGCGTCAGACGGTCGATGCCCCGCGTTTGCAGATAGCCATGCAAGCCGGTCGGCGTGGTCTGGTCATTCTCGAAAAAGGCCGAGTAGCTGTCGATTGCGCGGTTAAATCCTTTGCGCAGAAGCAACTGCGCGTGGTCCAGTTCCAACCCCTTATGAAAGGCTGCGCCATGGCTGCCCTGCACGCAGTGATCGGGCCAGAGCACCTGTTGGCCATACGGCATTTGGGTCAGATCAAACGGCGCCTTGCCCTCATGTTGCGAGGCAAAGGAGAGATGACCGGCCGGGTGCCAATCCTGCGTCAGGATCACCGCCTCTGCTTGGGCCATTTTTGCGTTGATACCCGGGACGATATCGTCCCCCCCGGCCACGGCGAGGGCACCGCCCGGGCAGAAATCGTTCTGAACATCAATAACCAGAAGAGCATGTGTCATGGGGCACTCCTTTTGCCGCAGGGGTAAGTGCGCATCGTCTAGCCGTCAATGGCAGGTGCTTGCCAGAATCCGCGCAGCGGCGTAATAGCCCGGCCATGTACACCATCGCCGCCCTTTATCATTTCACCCGCTTCGACGATCCCGGCGCCCTGCGTGGGCCCTTGCTGGCGTTGTGCGAGAAAGAAAAGATATCTGGCCTGCTCTTGCTGGCCCGAGAGGGGATCAACGGGACGATCGCCGGGCCACGGGCGGGCGTAGATGCCGTGATCACGCATATCCGCGCCCTGCCCGGGTGTGAGGATCTGACATGGAAGGAAAGCGTTGCCGGGGCGCAACCGTTTCGACGGCTCAAGATTCGGGTGAAAAAAGAGATCGTGACGATGGGCCAGCCGGATGTCGATCCAAAGGCGCGGGTCGGTCACTATGTCGAGCCAAAGGATTGGAACAACCTGATCCAGAGCCCGGATGTGGCCGTCATCGACACACGCAACGATTTCGAGGTCGCCATCGGCACGTTTCAGGGCGCAGTTGACCCCGCCACCGAAAGCTTCCGCGACTTTCCGGCATGGTGGGAGGACAACAAGCACCGCTTTCACAACAAGCGGATCGCGATGTTCTGCACTGGCGGCATTCGCTGTGAGAAATCCACCAATTACCTTTTGGGTCAAGGGGTTGAGGAAGTTTATCACCTCAAGGGTGGCATCCTGAAATACCTAGAGGAGGTGCCGCAAGAGCAAAGCACATGGCAAGGAGAGTGCTTTGTTTTTGATGGGCGTGTCGCTGTTGGGCACGGATTGAAGGAAGGCCAGCACAGGCTATGCCACGCGTGCCGCCGCCCGATCCTGCCCGACGAGACAACGCGCGCCGAGTTCGAAGAGGGCGTGTCGTGTCACCTGTGCATCAATGAGACGACAGAGGCCGACAAGGATCGGTTCCGCGAGCGTCAAAAGCAGATGGCACTGGCCGAGGCACGCGGAGAGCGGCACATCCGTATCGTCCATGAGGATTGACTTTGTCCGTGAACCGCTTGGCCCCATGCATCGCGCAGGACAAGGCGGGTAAGAGAACACGAACAGGGCCGTCCGCCATGAATGACACCGCCATCCCCCGACATCGCCAACGCCCTGCGCTGCGGGATAGCCTGACGTGCAGCTCTGCGATCTCGGTCAACATTCCCATCGGGTGCTGGAATTTTGCAAAATTCCGATCCGATTTCTTGCAAGAAATCGGTCCCGTTCAAATACAGCGCCCGCCATCGACCTCCATGCAGACGCCCGTGATCATGCTTGCCTCGTCACTGCACAGATAAGCCGCCGCATTGCCCATATCCTGCGGCGTGGAAAACCGTCCCAGCGGGATCGTCGACAGGAACTTTGCCCGCATTTCGGGCGTATCTTCGCCCATGAATGAGGCCAGCAGAGGGGTCTCGCCTGCCACCGGATTGAGCGCGTTCACCCTGATGCCAGAGGGGGCCAACTCTACCGCGAGCGCCTTGGTGGCGGTGATCATCCAGCCTTTGGACGCGTTGTACCAGTTCAGGTTCGGGCGCGGGCTGATCCCAGCCGTGGACGCCACATTGAGAAAGACACCACTGCCCCGTGCCTTCATGCCCGGCACAAAGGCGCGGGCAGCATGGTAGACCGACTTGCAGTTCACCGCGAAAACCCGGTCGAACTCATCCTCGGACACGGTCTCGGCTGGCATCGGCAGATGGGTGAACCGGCGTTATTGACCACAATATCAGGCAGGCCGAATGCGGCCTGTGCTGCCTGTGCCAGCTCGGCCATGGCCTGCGCCTTTGATACATCGACCGCGAAAGCCTCGGCACCCAGGTCTTGCGCAAGCCGCTCTGCCGCCGCGCCATTGAGGTCCGCGATCATCACCTTCGCCCCTTCCGCAAGGAATTTGCGCACGATCCCCTCACCGAACCCACGCGCACCGCCTGTGACGATGGCGGTCTTTCCCTTCATCCGCATTGGCCCCTCCCCTTGCCTGTCTCATCCCGGATCATTGCGCCGATCACGGGGCAATGCCACGGTTTTCACGCAACGCGCCGGTCATACCGTTTGCAAGGACTGTAGAGAGGATCAGGATTGGCTGAGATAGATCAGCGCATCGCGCAGCGCGCGCCCCTTCATATCCATCACGATATCCGTGAACATGCGTCCGATCCGGCAGGCCTGCGCGTTGCTCGCTTGGGCGAGATTGTCGATCGCCCGAAGCAGGGCGCGCGGATTGTCCGATTGTGCAATGCGGGTCGTAAGGCCCTCGGCGATGCCGAGTTCGACCTCATCTATACGCGCCGCACTCATCCGGAGTGGCGGGCGCGTCGCGCCAAGCCGCGCTGCGTCAGCCTGAATGCGGTAATAATTGCGCAGCCCGGCGGTATTCAGCCCGGCAGCCATGCGCGACATCACCCGCATGAATTGGCGCGGCGGCATCCGGTTGCGCACGATCCGACCGCAGTCACGCAGCGGCAGCGCCTCGATCATGACCCGCTCCACCTGATGATAGTAGCGCAGATCACGCGTGGACAGATACGGCAGGCCGCGTTCGATCAAAGGCCAGATCAGCCCATCCGCCTCCGCCACGGATTCCGGCGCCTCGTAGGCGGCGATCACACGGTCCGCCACATATCCGGCAATCACAGGATCGCGGTAGATCAGTTCGGCATGGTCCACCGCCAGATCAAGCTTTTCTCCGCGAAACCCGAGCGCGCGCATATCGGCGCGAAAATCCGCATAATCCGGCAACTCCCCCAGAAGACGGATGATATCGGCGCGCTTGGCACGGGGGTCCTCTACTGGCTGCGCGGACGCAGGCAGACCGATCAGCACACAGCACAGCACCAGCGCAAGCATCGCAATGCAGCGTATGGGCCGGGCATCTGAAAAAGTGACACAACGCGTCATATCCCGAACCTAGCGAATTTGCCGGGATTGGAAAGGACGCTTGCAAGGCGCGCATCAGATATGGATTCGATTGCCCAGACCTGCTAGGTGCGCGGTCAGTTCAAAACAAGGTGAGATCCGCCATGAGCGCTACAGCCCGCAAATCCGCCCCGATGCCGGATGATATTCGCGCCATGAAAGGCGGCACGCCCATCGTGTCGCTGACGGCCTACACCACGCCGATGGCACAGATCATGGACGAGCATTGCGACTTTGTTCTGGTGGGTGACAGCGTGGGCATGGTTCTGCATGGCATGCAGAACACGCTTGGCGTGACCCTAGAGATGATGATCCTGCATGGACAGGCCGTGGCGCGTGGTCTGACCACCGCGATGCTGGTTGTGGATATGCCTTTTGGATCATACGAAGAGAGCCCGGCGCAGGCCTTTCGCAACGCCTCACGTGTGATGGCCGAAACCGGGGCTGCCGCGGTCAAGCTGGAAGGCGGGGTCGCCATGGCAGAGACCATCGCGTTTCTGGTTGCGCGCGGCGTGCCCGTGATGGCGCATATCGGGCTGACGCCACAATCCATCAACACGCTGGGCGGCTACAAGGTGCAGGGCCGCGACGACGGCGCGGCCAAGCTGATGGCCGATGCCCACGCCGTCGCGGATGCGGGTGCATTCTCGGTGGTGCTGGAAAAGCTGCCTGCAAGCATGTCCGACAGGGTCACCGAGGAAATCGCCATTCCGACCATCGGCATCGGCGCGTCTGCGGGATGCGATGGGCAGATCCTTGTGCATTACGACATGCTGGGGCTTTTCACCGCGTTCAAACCGAAATTCGTCAAGCGTTACGCGACACTGGGCGAGGATGCCGGCGAGGCGGTCAAGACCTATGCCGAAGAGGTCCGCGCCCGCAGCTTTCCCGCTGAGGAACACACCTTTGGCGACACCGCGCCCGCGAAAAAGGCCGCGCCCAAATGACAGCGCCGATTCTGCGGCGGCTGGATGACCTGCGCGCCATGACCGACCCATGGCGCCGCGCAGGCGCGCGGATCGGGGTCGTGCCCACGATGGGCGCCCTACATGACGGGCATTTGTCGCTGGTGGCGGCGGCCAAGGACGTCTGCGACCATGTGATCGTGACGATCTTCGTCAATCCAAAGCAATTCAACAGCCCCGAAGATCTGGCAAACTATCCCCGCACCGAAGAAGACGACGCGCGCAAGCTTGAACGCTTTGGGGTGGATGCGCTGTGGGTGCCAGATGGCCCGCAGATGTATCCGGAGGCCTTTGCCACGACCGTGTCCGTTACCGGACTGACAGACGTCATGGAAGGCGCGCACCGGCCCGGCCATTTCGACGGGGTCGCCACGGTGGTGGCCAAGCTATTCACACAGACCTCGGCCAGTGACGCGTTTTTTGGCGAAAAGGATTTTCAGCAGCTTCTGGTCGTGCGGCGCATGGCGCATGATCTGGACCTGCCCGTGACGGTGCATGGCTGTCCGACAATCCGCGATATCGACGGTCTGGCGCTGTCGTCGCGCAACCTGCTGCTGTCGGATCGCGCCCGCACATTGGCGCCGCGCCTGCACGAGGAAATGCTGGGCATCGCCGAAGGTCTGCGACAGGGGCATGCCTTTGCCTCGTTGCACGTTGCGGCAATCGCAGCTTTGGAAAAGGCCGGTTTTGCCTCGGTGGATTACCTTGACCTGCGTCGGCAAAGCGATCTGTCGCTGGCTGCGGATACGAGGGTGCCTGTCAGGCTGTTCGCGGCGGCCAATCTCGCCGGGGTCAGGCTGATCGACAATATCGCGATCTGAGTTTTACCCTGCGACACCGAGCGCGATAAGGTCATCTGTCAGCGCCCGTAACGCCCTAGCGCGGCCCCAAAAGCTCATGCAGGGACAGCGCCATGACCTCTGCGGCCTGCATCATATCCTCCACCGCGATATGCTCATCAGGTTTATGCGCCAGATCCAAAACGCCGGGCCCATAGGCGATACAGTTTTTCAGCCGCCCGATCCGGTCGATATGTTTCTGATCATAGGTGCCGGGGCTGACCACATAATCGGCGGGGCGGGCAAACACCTGTTCCACGGCGCGTGACACCGCGTCCACGACGGGCGCGTCCTCCTTCGTCATGGTGGGCAGCACACAGTGCAATTCCCGGATGTCATAGTCAAACCCAGGCCGCCCGCGCCGCACGGTTTCCAGCACCTCGCGCACTTCCGCCTCGACGTCGACGATATCTTCTTCGATCAGGAAACGGCGGTCGATCACCATGCGGCAGCGGTCCGGCACGCAGGGGCTTGGCAGGCCGGTATACTCCGCCGCCTGCTCGGCGGCACCGCCATGCATGGAATTGATATTGAGCGTCGATTGCCGCGCGCCCTCGGGCACCACGGGCATGTCGGTGCGTTTTTTCGCAAGCGCGGGAAACAGGCTCGATTCCATTTCGGCCACGACCGCCCCCATATGGCGCACCGCGCAATCGCCCAGAAACGGCATGGAGCCGTGCGCGATCTCGCCCTTGGTCTCGATCTCTGCCCACCAGACGCCGCGATGGCCAAGACAGATCCGGTCCTTATTGAGCGGCTCTGGAATGATCACGTGATGCACGCGTTCGGGCGAAAAATACCCCTTTTCCGCCAGATAGGCCACGCCGCCAAAGCCGCCCGATTCCTCATCCGCCGTGCCGCTGATCTCGATCGCACCGGCAAAATCCGGGCAAAGTGACAGAAACGCCTCGACGGCGACGATGCTGGCCGCAAGACCACCCTTCATGTCGCAAGCGCCACGGCCGTAAATGCGCCCGTCTCGCAGCTCTGCGCCAAAGGGGTCGGTGGTCCAGCCGTGGCCGACCTCGACCACGTCGATATGGCTGTTGAAATGCACGCATTGACCGGGGTGCGCGCCCTCACGCCGCGCCACGATATTCCAACGCGGATACCTGTCACTGTCGCCGATGGCCCCCACGGCGCGAATCATCTCAGTGGCAAAGCCATGCCCCTTGAGGCGCCGATCGAGATAATCACAGATCTCGCGATAATTCTCGCCCGGCGGGTTGAGCGTGGGAATGCGGATAAGGTCTTGAGTCAGCGCGATCAGGTCGTCGCGCCGCGCAGCGATCTCGGATTTCAGGCGATCGTGAAAGCGCATCATGGTCTCCTCAGGCAATACCCTAGCACCACGGGCCACACCGCGCCATTGTGCTTAGCCGAGGATCGAAATCACCGCATCAGGCAGGTCCGAAAACTTGGCAAAGGCCACGGTATGCGGCAAGCGCTCTACCGGGGTTTTGCGGTATCCTTCTGTGAAAAGCGCGAATGGCACGCCTGCCCGCTCTGCTGTTTCGGCGTCCACTTCGCTATCGCCCACATAGACGATGTCGCGGGCGTTCATCTGCGCGCGCACCGCGAGCAGCGGAGCGGGATCAGGCTTGGACCCATCTGGGCCATCGCCACCCACGATCACCGTGAAAAACCGGGCAAGGTCGAGATGCTGTAGCACTGCCAAGGCGGGGCCAGCAGGTTTGTTGGTGCAGATTCCAAGCGCAAGGTTCATGCCCACCAGCTGTTCCAGCACGGCGACCACGTCAGGATAGGGCGCCGTCAATTCGACGGCATTTTCATAAATTTCGAGGAAATCCTGCAAGGCCTGCATCCGCAGCCCGGCCTGATCCGAAACCCCACGCGCCGCAAGGCAGCGGTCGATGAAAACGCCCGCGCCATGCCCGACAAAGCCCCGTGCCTCTGCCAGTGTAAATGGCGCCAGCCCATGCCGCGCCATCACGCTGTTTGCCGCCGCATGGATATCCGGCGCGCTGTCGATCAGCGTGCCATCCAGATCGAAAATGACTGCCCGGGTCATGCCATTTTGGATGAGGCGACATCCACCGCATCGCGGATCGCGCGCATGTTGTCGCCATAAACCTCTGGCGTGTCCACGCTGCCGCCTTTGAATACCGCCGACCCGGCCACCAGCACATCCGCCCCCGCCTGCACGACCTGCGGCGCGGTTTGTGGCGTCACGCCCCCGTCGATCTGGATATGCACCGGGCGGTCGCCGATCATGCGGCGCAAACGCCGCGTTTTTTCCACGCCGCTGTCGATGAATTTCTGCCCACCAAAGCCGGGGTTCACCGTCATGATCAGCACCATATCCGCCAGATCCAGCAGATGCTCTACCGCCTCAATCGGCGTTCCGGGATTGAGCGCGACACCCGCCTTGCAGCCCGCGGCACGAATGGCCTGAAGCGTGCGATGCGTATGCGGTCCGGCCTCGACATGGGCGGTGATCATATCCGCGCCCGCCTGTGCATAGGCATCAATATAGGGATCCACAGGCGCGATCATCAGATGCACATCCATGAAGGTCTTTACATGGGGTCGGAACGCCTTGACCGCCGGGGGGCCAAAGGTGAGGTTGGGCACGAAATGCCCGTCCATCACATCCACATGCACCCAGTCGGCGCCCTGATCCTCAATTGCGCGGATCTCGGCACCGAAATTGGCGAAATCAGCCGAGAGGATGGACGGGGCGATCTTGAGACTACGATCGAAGGACATGGCGGCGGCTCCTGCAATTGATCCGTTGGGCGCTTTGTGCAACCAATGAGGCCTGCCGTCCAGAGGAGAAGAGCCGCCCGATGCGCGCCATGATGCAGACCCAGCCGCTCAGGATCATCGACATCCTGACCTATGCCGCAGAGGCGTTTCCGGATCAGGGCATCGTCTCGGTCCGCGAAGAGGGCGATATCCATCAAATCAGCTATCGCGAGACGCTGGCCCGGGTGATGCGGCTTGCCAATGCGTTGCAGTCCATTGGGGTCGAGCCCGGCGACAGGGTCGCGACACTGGCGTGGAACGGGCATCGGCATGTCGAACTATATTACGGGATTTCCGGGATCGGGGCCGTCTGCCACACCATCAACCCGCGCCTGTCTGCCGAACAGATGAGCTATATCCTGCACCATGCGGGTGACAGCGTGATCTGCGTCGATCCAAGCCTGCTGCCGGTGCTGGAGCGCTTGGGTGACCAACTGCCCAAGGAACTGCGCGTGATCGTGCTGACAGACCGGGACCACATGCCCGACAACGGGCTTGAGACACTTTGCTACGAGGATCTGCTCGCCGGGGCAGAGGCGGTTTTCAATTGGCCTGTTTTCCCGGAAGAGACCGCCGCCGGGCTGTGCTATACCTCGGGGACCACGGGTAATCCCAAGGGCGCGCTATATTCGCACCGCTCTACTGTGCTGCACGCGCTGATGGTCGTGACCGGGCAGCCGGACAGTCTCAGACACGGGCGGCGCGTTTTGCCGGTCGTGCCTTTGTTTCATGTCAACGCATGGGGTCTGCCCTATACCGCGCCACTGGCGGGCATGACCATGGTGATGCCGGGATCCGCGCTCGACGGGGCAAGTCTTTTCGATCTGATCGAGGCGGAGCAGGTTTATACCGCGTGGGGCGTGCCCACTGTCTGGGCGGGTCTCTTGACCGAGATCGAGGCGCGGGGTCGTCCGCCACGGGGCTTTGCCGATCTGGTCGTTGGCGGCTCTGCCGCGCCCCGCTCTATGATTGCCGCGTTCGAGGGCATGGGGGTTAACGTGACCCAAGCCTGGGGCATGACGGAAATGAGCCCGATCGGCACGCGCGGCACCCTGCCCACAGCGCTTGAAACGGCCCCGTTCGAGCAAAAAATAGACGCAAAGGTCGGCGCGGGGCGGCGACTGTTCGGGGTGGAATACAAGCTGGTGGATGATGACGGGCACATCCTGCCGCATGATGGCGAAACACCCGGCGAGCTGTATGTGCGGGGCAACACGGTGATCACCGGCTATTACGAAAATGCAGAGGCCACCGCAGCGGCGATGGACAGCGATGGCTGGTTCGGCACCGGCGATGTGGCCACGGTGGACGATACCGGCCGTCTGGTCGTGCGCGACCGGGCCAAGGATCTGGTGAAATCGGGCGGGGAATGGATCAGCTCCATTGATCTGGAAAACGCCGCCCTGTCGCATCCGGGGATAAAGACCTGTGCCGTGATCGCCATGCCCCATCCCAAATGGGATGAACGCCCGGTTCTGGTGGCCGTACCCGAGGGTGACGCGCGCCCGACGCTGGCTGACATCCACGCGCATCTGACGCCCGAATTTGCCGGCTGGCAATTACCCGACGATATCCTGTTCATCGAGGACTTGCCTCTCACGGCGACGGGCAAAATCTCTAAGCTCACGTTGCGCAAACACTTTGCTGATTACGTTCTGCCCGATCTGCGCGAGGGCTCCGCGTGACCGGCGCGCTTGATCTCGACGCGTTGGCAGGCTGGGCGCGTGGCAGGTTGCCCGGCTTTGGCGCGCCCATAAAGGCGACGAAATTCTCCGGCGGACAATCGAATCCGACCTACCGGCTGGACACCTCTGCGGGGTCTTATGTGCTGCGACGCAAACCGCCGGGCGTACTGCTTAAATCCGCCCATGCCGTTGACCGGGAATTCCGGGTGCAGAAGGCTCTGGCAGACACGGATGTGCCGGTCGCCAGCATGCGCGCGCTTTGCGAGGATGAGGCGATCATCGGATCGGCCTTTTATATCATGGACATGGTCGAGGGCCGCACGTTCGATCGGCCGTCCCTGCCAGAGCTGTCACCGGACATGCGCGGCGCGGTGATGGATGAGATGAACCGCGTGCTTGCCGCCATCCACGAGGTCGATATCACCGCCGTGGGCCTGTCGGATTTCGGCCCTGTTGGGCATTATTGTCAGCGCCAGACAGATCGCTGGACCAAGCAATATCATGCGACGCAAACCGAGGATCTGCCAGACATGGCCGCCCTTATCGACTGGCTCACGCGCAACATGCCGCAGGATGACGGGCAACGGCGGCTGGTGCATGGCGATTACCGGCTGGACAACCTGCAATACGCCAAGGACAGCGCAAAAATCCTAGCCGTTCTGGACTGGGAGCTGTCGACCATTGGCCACCCTTATGCGGATCTGGCGGGGGTCATCATGCAGTGGTCCATGCCCGCCACGACCGAGGGGCGCGGCCTTGACGGGGTGGACCGTGCATCGCTTGGCCTGTGGTCGGATCAGCGCTTTATCGACACCTATTGCACCCGTCGGAATCTGACGGGGATCGACGATTTCAACTTTTACCTCGCGTTCTGCTTTTTCCGCATGGCCGCCATTCTTCAAGGGGTCAAGAAACGTGCGCTGGACGGGAATGCCGCAGACCCCGAGCGCGCATTGCGGCTGGGGGCCTTTGTGCCGGACTTCGCCCGCGCGGGGCTGGAGGCAACGCTGAGATGACCGAAAAGTTTGATGAGCGCCTGCGCGAGACGCCCTCACCCCTGTCGCAAACGCTTGGGTTCGAGATGACAGGCTGGCGCGAGGGCTATGCCCGCATAGAGGCGCCGCTGGCCGATCACCTGATGAACCGGCAGGGTCTGCCGCATGGCGGTGTTTATGCCGCGATGCTGGATACCGCGATGGGGTTTTGTGGATGCTATACCGGTGATCCGGCAGTCAGACAGAATGCGCTGACCCTGTCGATGACGGTGAATTTCCTTGCTCGCGCCGGCGGGTCGCGGCTCATTGCCGAAGGGTGGGTCACAGGCGGTGGACGCAGCACCTATTTCGCCAAGGCAGAGGTGCGCGACGACACCGGCACCCTGATCGCAGAGGCGACGGGCGTGTTCAAATTGCGGTCGCGAAAATAAATCAGGGCACTTCTTGCGGCCCCTTGACCTTCCAGTTGCTGGAACCCTTATATACCTCATATGACATCACTTCGCCTCACACTCGATGGCATGTCCTGCGCCGGATGCGCGGGCCGCGCCGAACGTGCCCTGCAAGCGCTGCCGGGCCTGCGCGACGCCCGCGTGAATTTCGCCACGCGCACCGCCCAAATGGAGCTGGACAGCGCAGACCTGGCGCAGGTCACGACCGCGCTACAAGAGGCCGGATACCCCGCGCAGCAAGAGCAAACGACGTTGGGTATAGAGGGCATGCATTGCGCGTCCTGTACCGGCCGGATTGAGGATGCGCTCAGCGCCACGCCCGGTGTGCAGCGCGCGCGGGTCAATCTGGCCAGCCAAGAGGCGCAGGTCGACTATCTGCCCGATGTGACCACCCCCAAAGAGTTGGCGCAGATCGTGACAGAGGCGGGCTATCCCGCCCTGATCGCCGACACAGCCAGCGCCGACGCCGCAGAGGAACGGCGCGAGGCGGAAACCCGTCACGCAAGGCGCATGACGGTCATCGCCACAGCCCTCACCCTGCCCGTCTTTGTGATGGAAATGGGCGGGCATGTCTTTGCGCCGCTGCATCACTGGATCAACGCGACCATCGGGCAGACCAATGGCTGGCTCATTCAGTTCGCGCTGACGACCCTCGTTCTGATCTGGCCGGGGCGCGAATTTTTCCTGCGCGGTGTCCCCGCCCTTCTGCGCGGCGCGCCGGATATGAACAGCCTCGTCGCACTCGGGACAGCGGCGGCGTGGGGCTTTTCCACGGTGGCGCTGTTTGCCCCCGCGCTGCTGCCAGACGGCACGCGCGCGGTTTATTACGAGGCAGCAGCCGTCATCGTCACACTGATCCTGCTGGGTCGCTGGCTGGAGGCGCGGGCACGCGGCCGCACCGGGGCCGCGATCCGGCGGCTGATCGGGCTACAGCCACAGACCGCCCGCGTCGACCGGAACGGTGAACCGCGCGAGGTCGCCATCGACACCGTGGTGGCCGGCGATATCGTGCATGTGCGCCCCGGCGAGCGGATCGCAGTCGATGGTGAGGTGACGGACGGCCAGTCCTATGTGGACGAGGCGATGATCACCGGAGAACCGGCACCGGTGAAAAAAACACCCGGCGATACGGTTGTCGGCGGCACGATCAACGGGCAGGGCGCGCTGCGCTTTCGCGCGACGGCAGTGGGCGGCGACACCATGCTGTCGCGGATCATCACCATGGTCGAAGAGGCGCAGGGCGCGAAACTGCCCATTCAGGCACTGGCCGACCGGGTGGTGCGCGTCTTTGTACCCGTGGTCATGGCCGTGGCGCTGATCACGGTGCTGGCATGGCTGGCGTTTGGGCCGGACCCGGCCCTTGGGCTTGCGCTGGTGGCGGGGGTTTCCGTGCTGATCATTGCCTGCCCCTGTGCGATGGGGCTGGCCACGCCCACGTCGATCATGGTGGGCACCGGGCGCGCCGCCGAACTGGGCGCGCTGTTTCGCAAGGGTGACGCGCTGCAACGGCTGGATGGCGCCCGCGTTGTGGCGTTCGACAAGACCGGCACGCTGACCCAAGGCACCCCTGCCGTCACCCATGTGACGCCGGTGGACGGGGTCACACGACACGACCTCATCCGCCTTACCGCCTCTGCCGAGGCGCACTCAGAGCACCCCATCGCCCGCGCCATCGAGGCAGCCGCGCAAGAGGCCGGAGAGAGCCTGTCAAAGGCGCAGGACATGCAGGCCATCGGCGGTCACGGCCTGACCGCCACGGTCGAGGGACGCGCGCTGATCATCGGCACGGCCCGCCTGATGGCGCGCGAGAGTATCGACACCACACCGCTCGCCCAAGCGCTTGCGCAACTCACCGACCGGGGCGAGACCCCGGTTCTGGTGGCGATCGACGGGCAGATCGCCGGGCTTATCGGCATCTCTGACCCGGTCAAACCCCATGCGCAGGCCACCATCGACGCGCTGCATGCGGGCGGGTTCAAAACCGCGCTTATCACCGGCGACACCACCGCAACTGCGCAGGCCATCGCGGCCATGCTTGGTATCGACCATGTCGAGGCAGAGGTTCTGCCCGGCGAAAAACGCGACGCGGTGCGCAGGCTGCGTGATGAGTTCGGCCCCGTCGCCTTTGTCGGGGACGGCATCAACGACGCGCCCGCACTGGCCGAGGCGGATGTGGGGCTTGCCATGGGCACCGGCACGGATGTGGCGATCGAGGCCGCCGATGTCGTGCTTGTCTCAGGCGATCCGCGCGGGGCCGTGACGGCGGTGCAGGTGTCACGCCGCACCATGCGCAATATCCGGCAAAACCTGTTCTGGGCCTTTGCCTATAACGTGGCGCTGATCCCTGTCGCGGCGGGCGTTCTCTACCCTGTCACCGGTATGCTGTTGTCGCCGATGCTGGCGGCGGGTGCCATGGCGCTGTCATCGGTCTTTGTGCTGAGCAACGCGCTGCGCCTGCGCCGGATCACAGCCCCGCTCAAGGAGGCGAAATGAACATTTCGCAAATCGCCGACCGCACCGGTCTGCCCCCGAAAACGATCCGCTATTATGAGGATATCGGCCTGATCCACCCGGACCGCAGCGCAAATGGCTACCGTGTATTTTCGCAAACCCATCTGCATCAGCTGGCGTTTCTCGGACGGGCCCGTGCGCTTGGCTTTTCCATCGAGGAATGCCGCCGCCTCATGTCACTTTACGAGGACAAGGGCCGGGAAAGTGCCGATGTGAAAAAGCTGGCGAAAGAGCATCTGGAAGAGATCGACGCCAAAATCCTGCAACTGGAGCATATGCGCGATACGCTGCGGGCACTCGTCCAGTCCTGCGCAGGCGATACCCGGCCCGATTGCCCGATCCTCAACGATCTGGCGCAGGGATGATCGGGTAGACCTCATTCATCCGCGTATCCCGTATCCCGTATCCTAGACCTGAGCGGTATAATCTCGCGTAGGTCCCGCTTTCCCTGCCCCTGCGCATGGATTAAAGTCTGGTGGAAATGTGTGTAAAGGACCTGACATGACCCGATGGATACTCTCGTTGGCCCTTGCCCTTATGGCCGGATCGGCATCGGCGCAGTCCTGCGGCAGCCCCTTTTCAAGCTTTGTCGCCGAGATGAAACAAGAGGCTGTCGCGCGCGGGCATGATCCCGCCACGGTCGAGCGCTTTTTTTCCTCTGTGCGCCGTGACGAAAGCGTCATTCGTGCGGATCGCAGGCAGGGCGTGTTTCAGAAACCCTTTACCGAGTTTGCCCGCCGCCTGATCAGCGCCAACAGGCTCAACACCGGGCTGGCCAAGGCGCGGCAATACGATGCCGTATTTGATCGGATCGAGCGCGAGTATGGCGTGAACCGCGGCGTGCTGCTGGCATTCTGGGCCTTCGAGACGGATTTCGGCGGCTTTCAAGGGGATTTCAACACGCTCAACGCGCTGGTCACGCTGAGCCATGATTGCCGCAGGCCCGAACTTTTCCGGCCGCAGGTTTTTGCCGCCTTGAAACTGTTCGAGCAGGGCGCCTTCAGCCCAACCGGCACGACCGGGGCCTGGGCGGGGGAAATCGGCATGGTCCAGATGCTGCCGCAAGATATCCTCGACAATGGCGTGGATGGCGATGGGGACGGGCGCGTGGATCTCAAACGCTCTGCACCCGATGCTTTGCTGTCCGGGGCTAAAATGCTCAACCATCTGGGCTGGCGCCCGGGAGAGCCATGGTTGCAAGAGGTGAGCGTGCCGGGCGATCTGGATTGGTCGCAAACCGGTCTGCGCAGCCAGAAAACCGGGGCTGAGTGGGCCACGCTTGGCGTGCGCCCGCGCCACGGCCAGATCGCAGGGACATTGCCGGCGCATCTGCTCTTGCCACAGGGGCGCAAGGGCCCTGCGTTTTTGGCCTACCCCAATTTCAACGTCTATTTTGAATGGAACCAGAGCTATGTCTATGTGCTGACCGCCGCCTATTTCGGCAATCGTTTCGAGGGCGCGCCGGTATTTGACGCGGGCAACCCGGACCTGGGGTTGTCAGGCGATCAGATGGTAGCGCTGCAACGCAAGCTACAGGCGCGCGGCTATGATGTGGGCGGTGCGGACGGCATCCTTGGGTCGGGCACGCGCGCGGCTGTGCAGGACGTGCAGGAAAAGCTGGGCCTGCCTGCGGATGCATGGCCAACGCCCGCGTTGTTGAACCAGCTTTGAGCGGTTGCTTGCACGCCAATTGGCTGAACCGCACATGTTGGTTTTAATCAGGGGCTCTGCCCCTCGCGTTGAAATCCCCTTGGAATTTCAACGCTCACCCCGAGGTATTTTGAGCCAGATGAAGCATGACCATGCAAGACGGTGACGCCGGTTTCGATATTTTCCTGACGGCCCCACCCGGGCTGGAGGGCTGTCTGCTGGAGGAGGTCCGCGAGGCCGGATTTTCCGCGGCCAAGGCGGTTGCCGGTGGCGTTGAGATCAGGGGCGGCTGGCCGGATGTGTGGCGGGCCAATCTGTGCCTGCGCGGGGCGGGCCGGGTTCTGGCGCGGATCGCGGAATTTCGCGCCATGCATCCCGCACAATTGGACAAGCGGGCGCGCAAGGTGAATTGGGCGGCCGTGTTGCGGCCCGATGTGCCGGTCAAGGTGGAGGCAAGTTGTGCGCGGTCCAAGATCTATCATGCCGGGGCCGCGACAAGCCGCGTCGAGCGGGCGATTGCCGAAGAGCTTGGCGCGCCTGTGTCCAAAGAAGCGGCATTGCGCGTGATGGTGCGGATCGAGGATGATCTTTGCACGATCAGCGTGGATACATCCGGCGCATCCCTGCACCAGCGCGGCCATAAGCAGGCGGTCGGCAAAGCGCCCA
>CBFHML010000062.1:0-47671 GCA_965656855.1 Roseovarius sp. | reverse complement strand
GGATTACTGGCGGCGTACTCTTGACTTGAAAGAAGTCCGTTCCCGCCTGACATCGAAAAAGCAAGAGGAATTTGAACATCAACTCTCCGACCGGTGCCACATGGATTTTACTGAATCGAACATCCGGCAATTCGTGCTGAACTTGATTGGCACTTACGAACAGACATTGACCGAAGCGGTTATAGATATATTTGATATGTTCACAGTTCGGCATTGTTGGGATGACGGACTTCATCAGAAGAACATCCATTATTTCAACGGCTGGAAGACGAACGACGCCTTTCGGGTTGGAAGCAAGGTGGTGGTCCCGATCCCCGGCTCCTACGGCTTTTTCCTGTGGGAAGCGGCCGATCCGCAGGTTCTTTTTCCGGATCTGATCTCGCATCTGGTGGAGGAGGCGCTGCGGGACTCGATCAAAGAGTTTGACGATCCTGTGCCGCAAACCGCCTATCTGCTGCCCAGATAGAACCCCCATCGCGGGCCCTGTCCAAGGCTGGCGCAGCGATCCTCATGCCGCAGGTACGAATTCATTGTGAAAGGTATCGGGATCAATCTCTGCGATCTCGGCCAGCGCGCCCACGTCACGGATCACGATATCCATGTGATCGCTCGCCTCCAGAACCCCGCTACGCTTGAACCCGCGCACGATGCGGCAGACATGCACCGCCGACAGCCCGCAAAAGTCGCCTAGCTGCGTTTGCGTCATTGGAATGCGATAGCGCTTGCCCTCGATCAGACAGGGCGGCGCGGACCTGATGCACAGCTCACACAAGGCAAAGGCGATCATGCTGGCCGCACTGCCTTTGCCCAACCGCAACACCCGTTCGGACATCCGCAAAAAGGCAGACGCGGTCATGCGGTCAGCCGCATCGGTGAGCGCAGGATAGGCGCGCCGCAGCCGCGTCCATGCCTGATGCGGGACGGCGGCGTATTCCACATCGGCAAAGCTTTCGATCTGCACCGCGCTCGACCTGCCATGCGCTAGCGTCGGATCCAGCGCCTCACCGGGTAAAAGAATGTCGATGATCTGGCGATGACCGTCGCGTGTGGATTTGGACAGGGCCATCCAACCAGACAGCAGGAAATAGACACAGCTGCAAAGATCGCCTTCCATCTTGAGGATGGTACCGCGTGGCCGGGTAAATCGGTGCGTGTCGATCAAACACCGCAGGTCGGACCGGGCATCGGGATCGCCGGACAGCACGCGTTCAAAGGGGTATGTCCGCTGTCCAAAGGGATTTTCCAGTGTGGCTTTGTCCATATTGCCCCTTTTCCCTGCCAACGCGATTGCGTCATCCTTTTGTTCGATCCAATGCCGCGCGGCCGGTTTGGGTTCCCTATTTGCAGGCAGACACTGCGATCTGCATCCGTGCATGTCTCGCCGAAGACTGCGATTTTGAGGGCAATTTCGCTGGTCTGATTAAGTACAATGCAAGCCCGCGTGGGACGCGTTTGCCAGCACTGTGCGGCAAAGTCGGGAACGATTTGGCTGGGTTAGGCCTTTCCCCTCAAGGTACGCCACATCGCACGAGACTAGAGGACCCCATGATCGTTATCGAACATGACCAAGACCGGAGCCTGATTGTCATTCGCGCCTCCGGCACCCTGAGCGAGAAAGATTACAAACACGCCATCCCCAAGCTTAACCACGCGATCGAGCTGGCAGGGGGGCCGTTGCGCGTGGTGATCCGGCTGGAGGATTTTCAGGGCTGGGAGCTGGACGCGCTGTGGAAGGAACTACAGTTCGACGCCACCCATGTGGGCGATTTCGACCGGATCGCCGTGATCGGTGAGAGCGGACTGGAAAAATGGGCGACCAAGCTGTCGGCCCCGTTCACCAAGGCAGAGATGCGGTTTTTCCCGACTGAGCATGAGGACGCGGCGCAGCATTGGCTGGCAGAGGATGATGGCGCGTCAGGCGTTGCCAGCTGACACGCCAGCCCCACCAACGAGAGAGACCACCATGTCACGCTTTCACACCCCC
Organism: Roseovarius sp.; assembly: GCA_965656855.1. Classification (GTDB taxonomy): domain Bacteria; phylum Pseudomonadota; class Alphaproteobacteria; order Rhodobacterales; family Rhodobacteraceae; genus Roseovarius. The sequence continues at coordinate 45,687 of CBFHML010000062.1, read as the reverse complement.
CTTACCGCGCTGATGGTCGCAGACGCGATGACATACGTCCCCAAGCCGAGCCGCCTATGACGCCGACACCCTTGGATATCGCCATCATCGGCGCCGGAACAGCCGGTCTGTCCGCGCGTGAGGAAGTGGCCGAGGTCACCGAAAACTACCGCGTGTTCGATCCCGGCCCCTACGGCACCACCTGCGCGCGCAACGCCTGCATGCCGTCCAAGGCGCTGCTGCAATCTGCGCATGACTTTCACCGCCGCCATGTCTTTGGTGATCTGGGCATTCTGGGCGGTGAGGCGCTGACCGTCGACACTGCACGCGTGCTGGCAGAGACACGCCGCCTGCGCGACATGATGGTCGAAGGCGTGGTCGACAGCATGGGGGCATGGCGCGACACGCATCTGGTGGCGCATCGGGCGCGGTTTCAGGGGAATGGCGATCTGCAGGCGGGCGACACATGCTACCGCCCCCGCGCCACGATCATCGCCACCGGATCAACGCCTGTTATTCCGAATGGCTGGCGGGATCGGTTTGGCGATCGGCTGCTGACCTCCGACGATATATTCGAGCTGGATGACCTGCCCCGCCGAGTTGCGGTTGTGGGTCTTGGCGCCGTCGGGCTGGAACTGGGTCAGGCGCTGGCCCGGCTGGGCGTAACGGTCACGGGGTTTGATCCGACGCCCTCTATCGGCGGGCTGGACCACCCCGAATTGCAAGCGCAGCTGCGCGAAAACCTGTCGCATGAGATGGATCTTGTCATCGACAAGGCCGAGCCGGTCGAGACGCAGGACCAAAACATCCGCATGTGCTGGAACGAGGGCGAGACCGAGGTCGACGCGCTGCTGGTCGCGATGGGGCGCGCGCCCAATCTGGGCGACTTGGGGCTAACGTCTCTTGGTATCACGCTGGACGATGATGGGCGCCCGGCGATGGACGACGACCGCCTCGATTTGCCCGGCAGCCAGATCTACTTTGCCGGGGATGTCGCCCGCGGCCCCGCGATCCTGCACGAGGCCTCTGACGAGGGGCGCATCGCGGGCTATTTCGCAGTGCGCGGCGAAGAGGCCGTCTTTCGCCGTCGTGCCCCTTTGCAGCTGGTATTTTGCGACCCGCAGATCGCGCTTACCGGGGAAAGCTGGGACAGCTTGCAACACCGCAAGGCCGAGATTGCCGTTGGCGAGGCGTCTTTTGACACCTCCGGGCGCACGCGGCTGCAACGTGGCACGGGCGGCGGGCTGCGCATCTATGCCGACAAGGCGACGGCCCGCATCCTTGGTGCCGCGATCCTCAGCCCCGCCGCCGAGCATCTGGCGCATCTGCTGGATCATGCCATCGACCGGGGCGATGACCTTAAGACGCTGTTGCGCATGCCCGCCTATCATCCCACCCATGAAGAGGTGCTGCGCCGGGCGTTGCGCGCCGCGCTGAGGGATTGCGATGTAGAGGCCACAACGCTGGAAGAGTTGCGCTGTCAGGACCCGCCGGTGGATTGCGAGGCCGGGCGCGACTGACCCCCGGCTCAGCCACGCCGCAAGAGGTCTGACAGATCGCTCAGGCTGCGGGTGTTGAGAACATCCTGCGCAGACAGCCAGCCGCGCCGCGCCTGATCAATGCCATAGCGGATATTGCCCAAGCCGCCCGTTGAGTGGGCATCGGTCGAGATGGCGATCTTTACCCCCTGCCCCGCGGCCATGCGGCAATGCACATCCCGCAGGTCCAGCCGCGCCGGATTGGCGTTAAGCTCCAGCGCGCAGCCGCGTGCCGTGGCGGCCTCTACCAGTCGCTCCATGCTCACCGGATAGGCGCGCCGCTGATTGATCTGGCGGCCTGTGGGGTGGCCGATAATATTCACATGGGGATTGTCCATCGCGCGGATGATCCGCTCTGTCTGGGTGTCTTCATCCAGATCCAGCTTGGAATGGACAGAGGCCACAACAAGATCGAGACGTTTCAACAGCGTATCGGGGAAATCGAGCGTGCCATCCTCAAGGATATCGACCTCTGTGGCGGCCAGCAGGCGAAAGCCGTCGAATTCCTCATTCAGCGCGGCAATCTCGTCGATCTGCCGCTCCAGCTCCTGCTCATTCAGCCCGCCTGCCTGCGTCTGGCCTTTGGAATGGTCCGTGATGGCAAGGTAGTCATAGCCCCGGTCCATCGCCGCCTCGGCCATCTCGCGCAGCGAATGCTTGCCGTCAGAGGCGTTGGTGTGGGTGTGCAGATCGCCCCTGATATCGTCGGGCGTAATGAGATCGGGCAGATCGCCCGCCTCTGCCGCGTCGATCTCTCCACGGTTCTCGCGCAGCACGGGGTCGATCCATGGCAGGCCGATGGCGTCATAGATATCCTGCTCGGTCTCGCTGGCAATGCGGGTCTCCCCGTCAAACAGCCCGTATTCATTCAGCTTGAGGTCGTGGTCCTGCGCGCGGCGGCGCCCGGCGATGTTATGCGCCTTGGACCCGGTAAAATAATGCAGCGCCGCCCCCCATGCGGGTTTGGGGACCACCCGCAAATCCACCCTGAGCCCAGCCCGCAAGGTGACGCTCGACCGGGTTTTGCCCTGAGAGGTCACTTCCTCCACCTCGTCATAGTCGGTAAAGCGCCGGATGATCGCCGCGCCATCCTCTCCGGCGGCGAGGATGTCCAGATCACCCACCGTGTCCTTACGGCGCCGATAGCTGCCCGCGATTTCGGCCTTGGTCACCCCGTCGATATCGCGGATCCATGCCAGCAGGGGTTCGGCGAACTCTTCTGCCACGTCCAGACGAAAGCGGCGGTCGGTGATGTCGTCCTGTTCCAGTTCCTCGCGGATCGTCGCTTCGATCTTGTCACCGAACCCCTCGATATCGGAAATCCGGCCCTCATCAGCAGCCACTTTCAGATCATCCAGCGAAGACAGGTCCAGCGCCGTAAAAAGTGCTCGCGCGCGTTTCGGCCCGATGCCGGGAATACGCGTCGCCTCGACGATGGCCTCTGGCACCTTGTGCGATATTTCATCTAGCAGGGGCAAATGCCCGGTGCGCGCGATCTGGGCAATCTTGCCGGCCAGATCCTCTCCTATGTCGGGCAATTCGGACAGGTCTTGCCCCTCGTCCAGCATGTTGGCGACAGAGCGGCTTTGATCGCGGATGGTGTCGGCGGCATTGCGATAGGCGCGCACGCGGAATTGGTTGGCGTCCTCAATCTCCAACAGATCGGCGACATGATCGAAGATCGCGGCGATTTCGCTGTTATGCACCGGCATCGTCTGTCCCCATCCCGGTTGAGGAGGGCCCGTTGGTTGGGCGCCTTTATCTTGCGACGTTCCGACCGGCCGAAACAGCCTGTCGGATTTCCCTAAGAGCCACCATGCCAAGGCCACGCGTTGTGCGCCTTAACACCAGTCAAGCACGTGATGCATGGGCCGGATGAGAGACGTGGAAAGCAAAACCGCCGCGCCGGGCACAGGGCCTGGCGCGGCGGGGATATCGCCTGCCCCGCCGATCTGTCGGTCAGCGGGACGGGGTGCGCGGCTCAGATCACGTTGATTTCCACGCTGTCCGCAAGTGTGTTGGCGATAAAGCAGTAGCGATGAGCGCGGTCATGCATGGCGTCCAGGTCACCCTCTGGCAGATCGAACCCGGTGTCGAACCGCACCACCGGGTGCAGGTCGATCCGTGTGACGGACATTTGCCCGCGCGGGTTCTTACCCAGATGGGCCACCGCGTGATCGTGATAGCCGGCCACCGGCCAGCCCGCCTTGGCCGCAAGGGCCAGAAAGGTCATCATGTGGCAGCTCGACAGCGCCGAGGCGAGCGCCTGTTCGGGATTGGTGTTGCCCGGATCGCCGCCCCAATCAGGGGCGGCATCGACCTGAACATCATAGGTGCCGTTGAACTGCACGGTGTGGGCATTGGAATACTTGCCGGTTTGCAGCACGGGTTCTGCGCGCTGCCAATGCAGCTGAATCGAAAGATCAGACATGGCCTTAGTCTCCGGGTGGGGCGGTGCGCTCAGGCGACGGCCAGTTGCTTTCTGGGGTCATAGAAAGGACGCTCGACCACGGTTGCCCCGGTCGGGCCGGACGGGGTCATCACATCCAGCGTCATGCCAAGATGTGCGACATCCGCCGACACCATCGCCAGCGCAATGGTCTTTTCCAGACGCGGCGAATAGACCGCCGATGTGACCTTGCCCACGGTTTCGCCATCCTTGTGAAGCGCCCAGAAGGTGGTGTTGGGCCCTTTGAGCGGCTCGCAATCAATGACCAGACCGATCTGCTTGCGGGTCACGCCCTCGTCGCGGATCTTGCGCAGCGCGGCCTTGCCGATGAACTCCGCCTCCATGTCGACATTGACCAGACGGTCCATCCCCAGCTCATAGGGATTGGTGTGGATGTCGGCATCGGCGTGATAGGACAGCATGCCCCCCTCGATCCGGCGGATCGACGAGGTGTGACCGGGCTTGAGCCCATAATCCATGCCGGTGGCCATGATCCGCTCCCACAGGGCATCGCCGTAGGCGCCATCGCGCAGGTAGATCTCGTAGCCCAGCTCGCTGGACCAGCCGGTGCGCGACACGATCAGCGGGATACCGTCCAGATCGACCTCACGCAGCCAGTAATATTTCAGGTCCATGATGCTGTCGCCGAACAGCGCCTGCATGATCTCACCGGATTTCGGCCCCTGAAGCTGGAGCGGCGACACATCGGGTTCGCAGATCTGCACATCGAGACCGGAATTGACGGCCAGTCCCTGTGCCCAGAGCAGAATGTCGCTATCGGCAAGCGAGATCCAGAAATGATTTTCTGCCAGCCGCAGCAGGATCGGGTCATTGAGCAGACCGCCATCGGCGTTGGTGATGAGGATGTACTTGCACTGGCCCACGGCCATCTTGCTCAGGTCGCGCGGTGTCATCATCTGCACGAACTGCGCGGCATCCGGTCCGGTGATTTCCACCTGACGCTCGACCGCCACGTCACACAAGATCGCCTCGTTAACGAGGTTCCAGAAATTCTGTTCCGGATCACCAAAGTCACGCGGGATATACATATGATTGTAAACGGAAAATCCCTGCGCGCCCCAACGAACGGTCGCGTCGAAATACGGGGACTTGCGGATCTGTGTGCCAAAGCCGAAATCATCTGCGTGCATGGTCTCTCTCCCTTGTGTGGCGCCGGCGCCAATGGCCCGGTCGCGTGTCAACATTCGGCAGATATAAATCGCGAAACCGGCGGGGCGAGGGCTGAAAAACTTTCACTTGCAGGCCACTTGGACTGTTTTTTGGGCAGTTTTCGGACTGATCGGTCCGGTCGGCTTACCTAAGGGCAGATCCGGCCAGCCGCGCAAGATTCGGACGCCGCGTCTTGACCGTGCGGGTCACGAAATAGGTCATGTAGCGATCCACACCCAGTTCCGCATCCTGCATCGCCTGCATCAGCTCCTGAAAGGCAGCAAGGCTGGGGGTCACGATCTTCATCACGTAGTCGATGCCACCGCCGGTGGTCAGGCATTCGGTGATTTCGTCGCGGTCAGAGACGAAAGCCTCGAACCGGTCAAAATTCAGCTTGCGGTGATAGGTGAGCGAAACCGTCACGATCACCTGTGTGACGTCACAAATCCGGTCCAATGCGATATCGGCGTTGTAGCCGCGAATGAATCCCGCCGCCTTGAGCCGGTCTAGCCGCGCCCAGCACGGGGTCGGTGAGATGTTGGCAATCTCTGCCAGACGCGTCTTGCTCAGCTGGCCATGCTGCTGCACGGCACTCAGGATGCGGATATCCGTGGCATCCAGCCCCACCCTTTTCATGCGTTCCTCACCTCATTCGCGCAACATATGCCTGGCGACGGACAAATTCCGGCCATCAGACATGATACGACTACGTATCTGGACTGCGTGTGGATTAACGACCACTTCTGCGGCACCTGCGTCAGGACAGGCTGTGCGATACAGGCAACAGGGGTGTTTCTGGTGCGGGCGGTCGGACTCGAACCGACACTCCGTGAGGAAAGGGTGTTTGAGACCCTCGCGTCTACCATTCCGCCACGCCCGCGCCGTGGTGACGTTTATGAGAGACCGGGGGCAATGGTCAATAGCGATGACAGGGCCTTTGAGAAACCATCGAACCGCGCAGGTGTGCGGGCATGGCCAATAGGCCGCGCGTTGGCACCCTTTGCCCCGTTTTGCGGCCTCGGCCCTTGACCGGCCCGCGTGGCCATGCTCAGACCTTGCCATCCCATTTCAAAGGAACAGCCCCTTGCTCAGACGCCTTTATGACCGGATCATCGCGCTGTCGGCGCATCCACAGGCGCTGTGGGTGCTGGCGGCGGTGTCCTTTGTGGAAAGCTCTGTCTTTCCGATTCCGCCCGATGTGATGATGATCCCGATGATCCTTGCCCGGCCGTCGCGGGCATGGCTGATTGCGGGGGTGGCGCTGTTGGCGTCCGTGCTTGGCGGGCTTTTGGGCTATGCCATCGGCGCGCTGGCCTATGAGCAGATCGGCCTGCCGATCCTGACAGCCTTGGGCAAGGCCGATGCGATGGCCGAATTCGGCGTCAGGTTCAACGATATGGGCTTTTGGGCGGTTCTTACGGCGGGGATCACGCCCTTTCCCTACAAGGTCATCACGATCATGTCGGGCTGGACGGCGATGCCGCTGGGCGTGTTCATCGCCACCTCGATCCTTGCGCGTGGCATTCGCTTTTTCCTTGTGGCCGGGCTCTTGTGGAAATTCGGTGAGCCGGTGCGCGACTTTATCGAAAAGCGGCTGGGATTGATGACGATCCTCTTCGTTGTGCTTCTCTTTGGCGGATTCTACGCTCTGAAGTTCCTATGACACGGCAACGGCTATATATCCTGCTGGCGGCGGGCGGCTCTGCGGCGCTGATGCTGGCGGCGCTTGGATTCCAGTATCTTGGGGATCTGGCGCCTTGCACGATGTGCATCTGGCAGCGGTATCCGCATGTCGCGGCTATCGGGATCGGCGCTGTGGCGTTCCTGATCGGGGGCGCGGTGCTGCCGGGTCTTGGCTTTCTCGCGGCGCTGAGCACGGCGGTGATCGGCGGCTATCATGCCGGGGTCGAACAAGGCTGGTGGGACGGTCCGGGCACCTGCACCTCTGGCCCGGTCGGCAGCCTGTCCACCGATGAGCTGTTCAATCAGATCATGTCCGCGCCGCTGGTGCGCTGTGATGAGATTGCGTGGGAATTCCTGAACGTGTCGATGGCGGGCTGGAACATGATCGTGTCACTTGGCCTCGCCGCCCTTTGGCTGATGGCGATCCGCGCGCGCTGATCCGCGTCAGCCCTGTTTGCGGGTGCGCAACAGCAGGCTGGTTTCCGAGGTGGCAACCCCATCGAACCTGCGGATCTGGGCCAGCACCGCATCGCAGGATTCCAGCGTATCTGTGCCGATCTCGACGATCAGATCCCACCGCCCATTGGTGGAATGCACCGCACGCACAGCACTCAGCCCGTTGAGCTGCCGCACGATGCGGTCAGTGCCGCGGCCCTCGATCCCCAGCATCATCAGCCCGCGCACCGGATCGCGCAGCGTGTCGGATCGCAGCACGACCGAAAAACCCACGATCTCACCGCGCTGGCGCAGACGCTCGATCCGGGCTTTAACGGTGGTGCGCGACACGCCAAGCGTGAGGGCAAGATCCGACAGTGAGGCGCGGGCATCATGCCTGAGCGCAGAAATCAGCCGCTGGTCCATATCATCCATATTGCAGATATACCCTTTCGTTATGCGCGACATGCTGCCGATTCGTTCAATTTAACCACTGTATAGTGATACGTTTTGCATAGATCTTGGCCGCAGCACAAGGAAGGACACCATCATGCATTCCCAAACCTGCCTCCTGATCGGTGCGCCCGTGGATAGCGGCAAGGCCCGCGCGGGCTGTCTCATGGGGCCCGACGCATTGCGCGTGGCTGGCCTGAGTGAGGCGCTGGCCGATCTGGGCCATACCGTCAGCGACCGGGGCAATCTGACCCCTGACGCCGCAGAGGCACACGCCCTGCCCGCCCATATCCACCAGCCCGATACCTGCATCGGCTGGACCACCGCGCTGGCCCACGCCGCACAAGAGGCGATGGCAAAAGGTTTGCCGATCTTTTTGGGCGGGGATCATGCGCTGTCGCTTGGCAGTGTTCTTGGCGTCGCGCGCCATGCCGCCACAGCGGGACGCAAGCAATATGTGCTCTGGCTGGACGCGCATACCGATTTCCACACGCCGCACACCACGGCCTCTGGCAATCTGCACGGCACGCCGCTGGCCTATGTCACGGGGCAAAGCGGCTTTGACGGGTTTCCGCCCGTGGCGCACCCCATCCCGATGGAGCATATCTGTTTTCTGGGTCTGCGCTCTGTCGATCCGCAGGAACGCGCGCATCTGCAGCACAGCCCGGCGCGCTATCACGACATGCGCCATATCGACGAGCATGGCATCGCCCGCCCCCTGTCAGAGTTTCTACAGGAAGTGTCCCGCGAAAACGGTCTTTTGCATGTGTCGCTCGACGTGGATTTCCTAGATCCGTCCTTTGCCCCAGCCGTGGGCACCACCGTGCCGGGCGGCGCCACCATGCGAGAGGCGCATCTGGTGATGGAAATGATCTCGGACAGTGGGCTGATGACCTCGCTCGATCTGGTCGAGCTCAACCCCTTTCTGGACGAGCGCGGGCGCACCGCACAGGTGATGGTCGATCTGGCCGCCTCGGCGCTTGGGCGCCGCGTCTTTGACAGGCCCACACAGGCCTTTAACCTTGAAAGGAGCGCCGCATGACCGCCCTGCCCCCATCATCCAAAGCATTGGTGCCCTTTGTCAGCGTCGGCAACATGATGCGCTTTATCCATCATGTCGGGATCGAGCGGATGCTGGCGGATCTGGCCGGCTATATCGAGGACGATTTCCGCCGCTGGCCGCAGTTCGACAAGACGCCGCGCGTCGCCAGCCATTCGGATATCGGCGTGATCGAACTGATGCCCACCTCTGATGCCAGCTCTTATGGCTTCAAATACGTCAATGGACATCCCGGCAACACGCGGGCCGGGCTTCAGACTGTGACCGCCTTTGGCCTGCTGGCGGATGTGCAGACGGGCTATCCCGTTTTGCTGACGGAAATGACCCTGCTCACCGCGATGCGCACGGCGGCGATGTCGGGCTTGGTGGCGAAATATCTGGCCCCGAAAGGGGCCAAGACGATGGCGATGATCGGCAATGGCGCGCAGTCGGAATTCCAGACGCTCGCCATGAAGGCCGTGATCGGTCTGCGCTCTGTGCGGCTCTATGATATCGACCGCGATGCCAGCGAAAAGGCCGCGCGCAACCTGCGGGGGCATGGCCTGACCGTGACCATCTGCGACAGCGCCGAGGCCAGCATGGAGGGCGCGCAGATCATCACCACCTGCACCGCGGACAAGCAATATGCCACCATCCTCACCGACAACATGATCGGCCCCGGCGTGCATATCAACGCCATTGGCGGCGATTGCCCCGGCAAGACGGAACTGGCCCCCGCGATCCTGCACCGGTCGGCGATCTTTGTGGAATATCCCGAACAGACCCGGATCGAGGGCGAGATCCAGCAGCTGGACCCCGACCATCCCGTGACAGAGTTCTGGCAGGTGATCGAAGGCACCGCGACCGGGCGCGCAGATGCCGACCAGATCACGCTTTTCGACAGTGTCGGCTTTGCCATCGAGGATTTCAGCGCGCTGCGCTATCTGCGCGACCATGTCCGCGACACGGGCTGTTTCGAGGATCTGGACCTGTTGGCCGATCCGGACGATCCCCGCGATCTTTTTGGGATGCTGCATCGTGCAAGTACCTGAGCCTTAGCCCTTGCAAAGCGTGCCGCATCGGTTTATCCCCGCGCTCCACGGACCGATAGCTCAGCTGGATAGAGTACCTGACTACGAATCAGGGGGTCGGGGGTTCGAATCCTCCTCGGTCCGCCACCTCCCTTAATTTGAATGAGACCGGCCTCTGAACGGCTTTATGCCCAAGCGCGGATTCATGGCCGTCAGGCCGCCGCACATCGCCGCGCCGCCCACCAGCACGACGACGCTCAGCCATCTGAATGGACCTGCACCAAGTAGGAATATATTTCCACAAACACAGCGACAGGCAGAAGGGTTTCCCGCTACCGCGCGCCGGGCCATTCATGTGTCGGTTACGATCTCAGCCATTTGGATTATTGGCCCTATGCCTGATAATCACTCTCACAACTTACACCTTGCGGATTTTGTCAGAAGGTACAGGTGAGACCTTCAGCGAAAGAAAACCGCATAATTTGGAGATCAATGATGAAGACTATCGCAACGGCAACATTGCTGGCGATTGCGAGCGTTGTGCCCGCCTTTGCCGAGCTTGACGGACCTTTGATCGATTCCGCCGATTTGAACGCGGTGATCAGCAATGACGACATCCAGATCATCGACATCCGTGCCGCCAAAGGCAAGGAAAGCTACGCCACGGGCCATGTCGCGGGCGCGGTAAACGCCCCTTATGGTTTGTTCCGAGGCCCAAAGGAAAACCCCGGTCAGGTGCCGGATCTCGAGCAGCTTGAAGACACGGTACGGGCATTGGGCCTGAGCCCGGAGCAAAGCCTGATCGTGACCTATCAAGGATCAGACGTCACCGATTTCGGTGCCGCTGCACGGGTATACTGGACGTTCAAATCTCTGGGGTTTGAGGATTTGGCGATCCTGAATGGCGGTCTGGACGCATGGGCAGAGGCCGGTTTTGATTTATCGTCCGACCCCGTGACACCAGAGCCCTCCACCCTTGCGCTCAGCTGGAACGACACATGGACCGCAACGACACAAGAGGTGCAGGCCGTTATTGCCGGTGATACCGAGGCACGGTTGGTTGATGCGCGGCCCGAAAGCTTTTGGAAGGGCAATCAATCGCACCCGGCCGCGGCCCGTGCCGGCACGTTGCCGCAGTCGGAGTATTTCGTGCACTCATCTTGGTTTGACGCAGGTCCGGTCATCATCGATGCGGCCGCGGCAACATCTCTGGCAAAAGAGGCCGGTCTCGACGGGCCACTGGTTTCTTTTTGCAATACCGGGCATTGGGCGGCCACGAATTGGTTCGCCATGTCCGAACTGGCGGGTCTAGAGGTCAAGCTGTACCCCGAAAGCATGGTGGGCTGGTCCAATGCGGGCTATGAGATGGCGAACACGCCGGGGGTCGTTCGCAATTTGTGGAACCAGATCAAGAATGTGTTCTAAAACATGACTGCCGATGTCCAAGCACAACAAGTTTCCTCGGGTCGCGGGGTCTTGCCCCGCACCGGCCTGATTTTGAGTGCCCTCACACTTGTCGTGCTGGTCGCCTTGTTCGCGGGCGGACGTTACGGGCTCTTGCTTGCGATCGGCCTTGGGTTCGGGATCGTTCTTGAGGGGTTTCGGTTTGGATTTGCCGGACCTTGGCGGGCGCTGATCACGCGGCGTGAAGCAGGCGGAACATTGGCGCAACTGCTGTCTATCGGGCTGGTTGCCCTTGTGGCTTTCCCAATGCTGCAAGGGGCCGGAGGCTCCGTTGTGGGGGCGCATGCGCCGATTGGCTGGGCCATGGTCGGCGGAGCGTTTGTGTTTGGCGCGGCGATGCAGATCGTCATGGGCTGCGGGTCCGGCACATTGGTGAATGCCGGGTCCGGCAATCCGGTCAGCCTTGTCGCGCTGCCCTTCTTTGCTTTGGGCAGCTTTGCAGGTGCCGCGCATCTTTTCTGGTGGACGGACCTTGGCACGTTTCCAACGGTCGCACTGGAGGGTTACACCGGTCTGGCCCTGACACTGGTGTTGCTTGTGGTGGCCGCGGGCGTTGTTTTTATGGTCGCCAAACCCGGCAGCCGCACAATTCCGCGTCGCCTGTGGGTTGCGGCGGCGCTATTGGCCGGGTTGGCAATCGCCAACTTGGCCGTCGCCGGACAGCCTTGGGGCGTTGTCTACGGGTTGGGTCTTTGGGCGGCCAAAGGGGCCGTGACGCTGGGGGCTGATCTTTCGGGGTCCGCGTTCTGGGCCGCCGCGATCAACCAAGAGAGGTTGGCGCAATCCGTTCTGACAGATGTGACATCGCTGACGAACCTTGGCATCATCGCCGGAGCCTTCGGTGTCGCCGCGTGGCGTGGCGGGCTGTCTGCCGGTTTGCCATCACTGCCGGCGCGAGCTTGGGTCGCGACGATCATTGCGGGTCTGCTCTTGGGCTATTCCTCGCGGTTGGCCTTCGGCTGTAATGTCGGGGCGTTCTTTTCGGGGATCTCGACCGGGTCTTTGCATGGCTGGGCGTGGTTCATCGCGGCGTTTGCCGGCGCATTTTTCGGCATCCGTCTGCGCCCGATCCTCGGACTGGAGCCGCGATCATGACCCGTCGTACCATCGCGGTTGCCACCCTGCTGATGGTCGGCGCATTGATTGCGGCCGACCTGATGACAAGCCGCCCGCTTGATCCGTTCAAGGCGCCTCCGATGCTTGCATTCGGGTCAGGCGCGCCCGCAAGTGGCGCGCATTGTGCAAGCCTGCCAAGTGCGGACTGATACGGCCAGAGGATTACGGGACTGGCCCCTCAATCTGCCTGCGCGGATATTAGCCGACATAAGGTCTGCAACAATGATATTTGAACACAACTTTTTCCGGCGGCTTGCAAAAACCGCGATCAGCCTGCTTGCGCTGACTGTTTTGCTGGCCTGCGTGCAGGTCTATCGCAACTCTGGCACAGATGCCTTGCCGCAGGCCGATCAGGCTGCGCTTCGGGTGGCGACATACAATGTGCATTACATCCTTGTCGGGCAAGACGAGGGGGCGTGGTCTCTGGGGGACTGGCAGCGTCGAAAGGAACCGCTCTCGGCTGCGGTCTCTTTCATGGAGGCCGATCTGATCGCCTTTCAGGAAATGGAAAGCTTTTCTGGCCGCGAGGCGGATCAGGACAATCTGGCCCTGGATTGGCTGCTGGCACAGCACCCGACCTATGCCGCGGCGGCTGCGGGGGATCCGGCGGTGTTTCCATCCACGCAGCCGTTCCTTTATCGCCAAGACCGGCTGAAGATGACGGATCAGGGATGGTTCTTTTTCTCGGACACGCCCGATGTCTTGTATTCGCGCACCTTCAACGGATCATATCCGGCCTTTGCATCATGGGCGACCTTTACGGACATGCGAACGGGGGCGCGCTTTCGAGCGGTGAATATCCATACCGATTTCAGAAGTCGCAGCAATCGTTTGCAATCTGTCGAGCTTGTCGCCGAACGGATCACGCCATGGGTACGAGCCGGTGAGACTGTTCTTGTCATGGGCGACATGAACGCCCGCATGGGGGATCGCGCGCTGGAAATTCTGAAGGATGCCGGCGTGACCTTTGCCCCGGTGGAGGGGGCCACGTTCCATTTCAACCGGGGTCTGAACCTCTTTGATGCGATTGATCATATCGGATGGGCCGGCACCGCCCGGCCCGCGGCCGCCCCTGCCGTCATTCGCCGCCAGTTTCTGGGCGAGTGGCCGACCGATCACTACCCTGTCGTGCTGGACCTGTACGTGGGAAAGCGGGGTGATTGAGCGAGGAGCAAAGCTTGCCAGTGTCCCAACTGCGGAATTTCAAGCCAAGAGCGGCAAACGCCGGGTCAGAGCCGATTTTGGTAATTCGGGTTTGTCCAAGCACGGGATCAAGGCCGTAAGGCCGCCGCCTATCCCGGTGCGCGGCCCTCATGCCTTGGCAGGTCGTCATCCGACATAAGCCAAGGCACACGCGCCGCCCAATGCATGTGAGCGGTTGGTTTATAGAGTGTCAGGTCATCCAAGGTTGACGCGAGCAGATGTATTTCTCCGGGCCAGCGCGTGCTCATGTAATGCATCGGGGTGCCGCATTGGCCGCAAAACCCGCGTGTGACGCCCGGTGACGAATTGTAAAAACTGCGTTCGCCATCCCATGTGACTTGCGCCCGAGCGACGCCAAAGTAGCTTGTCATCGGCGACCCTGTTGCCCGGCGGCAGCCCTCACAATGGCAGTGTACCGCCCGAAAGGGAGAGCCCTTGACCCGGTACCGCAGAGCGCCGCAATTGCAGCCGCCATCAAATCCCATCAGCCCGCCCCTTTGATCCCAGATCCGTAGATGTCTGATGTAGTCGGCATGGTGTGTGATGTCACATGTCGCAACAATCCGCGCCGCGTGATCCAGAGTGACGCAGGATGAATGCACCTGAATTATAACTTCGTCTTCAAAGGGAAAACCCGGAAAGAGGGGGCAAACGCAGGCGTCCAAGACGGCGGAGGCTGCAGATAGCTTTGTAAAGTTTCACGCGCCACAACATGAGTCTATTGATTGAATCGCGCATTACGTTATTTTGGTTTTTGGGGGATTTTTGACATGGGAAAACCGCAGGCGGCATTCGACGCAGAAGTGTTCTCTCGGACAACGTCACTCTTTGCATCAAAGCGTGACGCCCTGCCCCCTGCTGCGGTACAGGCGCTTGCCGGCGATATCGCAAGCCGTCTTGTATCGGCCAACCTGCTTGGTCCGGCCTTTGACGCGCCGGATATCTCTGACGCGGATATTGCCGCCTTTTGCGACGCGCTGATTCAACCCGATGCTCAGGCCTCGCTGCACTTCATCGAAAACCGCCGCGCAGAGGGCATGACCCGGCAAGCCGTATATCTCAGCTACATCACGGCTGCGGCGCGGCATTTGGGCAAAGGCTGGGATGAGGACAGATTGTCTTTTCTGCAGGTGGCATACGGCACCGGCCATCTTTATGCGCTGATGCGCGCCATGAGGGCCGAAAGCCCGTCTGAACGGCCGCATGCCTTGGACAACCGCCGGTATGCCCTGTTCGCGACCGTTCCCGGCGAGGATCACGGCATCGGGATCACCGTCGCGGCCGATATGTTCCGGGACGTCGGCTGGGAGATCGATCTGCAAACGGGCACCGATCACGAAGCCCTTCTGGCGCATGTTCAGACCACGCAGCCGCTTTTTATCGGCTTGTCCCTGAGTTCCGAGAAAAGGCTGGACGCGCTGGTGCGGCTGGTTGTGGGGATGCGTATCATCATGCCCCAAGCGATCATCGGCGTCGCACCGGCCTCGAACGTAGCCCCCAAACGGCTGACCGAACTTTTGGATATCGACCTTGTGTTCGAGGATGCACCGTCTGCCTGTCGCACATTGGATCGGATGGTCCGCCTGCGCGCTTGACCCATCGCCGCTTGCCCGCGGAATGTCGTATCCGCGCGGGCGAGCTGATGTGGTCGGATAAGGGGCTTGTGAAATAGCCTCAGCGCAGGCGCCTCCAGGGTTGCGATTGGCAGAGCCCAAGAACACACCCCGCCACCATGAGCCGGCCATTTTCATAGGTCATCCGCGAATTGAATATGCGCCCGCAGCGGTTTGTCGAAAAGTTGCAGCAGCGGCGGACGGTGCGGACATCGAGATTTGGGGCGATGGGTTGCAGACCTGCTCGTTTCTGTACGTGGACGAATGCGTTGAGGTGACAACCCGGCCCCTACGGTCTCGTTTCTCGGGTGCTGTCAATATCGGGTCCGACGAGATGATTTCTATCAATGTCTTGTGCGAGATAGTTTTCGACATTGCAGGCAAAAACCTGTCGATACGCCATATTCCCGGCCCCAAAGGGGTGCGTGGGCGCAATTCGGATAACCGACTGATCAAGGAAAAGCTGGGATGGCGGCAGTCATGTCGTTTCGTCAAATTCGCAGCTAGCCGTCTGCCGTGGTGAAAAACCATCCGAGCCTGACGAGGCGTGTCACAACGGCCAGACCATCAGCAGCAGCGGCACACTAATGGCGACGACCAGCACCTCTAGTGGCAAACCCAGTTTCCAGTAGTCGCCAAAGCGAAACCCGCCCGGCCCAAGGATCAGGGTGTTGTTCTGGTGCCCTATCGGCGTCAGGAACGCACAGGAGGCGCCGATTGCGACAGCCATCAGAAAGCTGTCGGGGTTGACCCCCAATGTCGTCGCGATGCCAAGCGCTATGGGGCACAGCACGGCGGCGGTGGCGGCGTTGTTCATCACATCCGACAGGAACATCGTGGTGACCAGTATCACCACCAGCGCCGCGACCGCATTGCCCTGTGCGACCGTTTCCACCAGAAACTTTGCCAGCAATTCGGCAGCGCCCGTGGCCTGCATTGCACCAGCCACCGGGATCAGCGCCGCCAGCAACACGATCACCGGCCAATCGACCGACGTGTAGACCTGTTGCAGCGGCACGGTCCGCACCACCATCGACACCAGAACCCCAAGCGCAAAGGCCGCAGCCGCCGGCAGCAAACCAAGGGTGACAAGCGCGATAGAGCCCAACATGATCACGACAGCGGTGAGCGCCATACGCTTGTCCGGGATGCGCAGGTCGCGCGCGCCCAAGGGCACGCAGCCGGTGTCATTGATGAACTCGGCTATGGCGTTTTCGGGGCCTTGGACAAGGATCAGGTCGCCGGATTTCAGCTTTATCGTGCGCAGGCCAGACCGGGGCGGATGGCCCTCGCGCGAGATTGCCAGCAGGTTCAGCCCGTAGCGCGCGCGCAGATGCATCTGCTTGGCCGAGCGGTCGATGATGTCCGACCCGGGAAGCACCGCAAGCTCGCGCAGCACGATTTCGCTGTTGGGCTGTTGGTCCTCGCCTTGGTCAGCGTCGGTGTCATCCGCCAAGCCCGTGTCAGAGGCATCCCGCTCTTCGCCCTCGACAATCGACTGCTCCAGCTTGATATCGAACCGCGACAGGGCCTCTGCCAGCGCGTCGACATCCGCTTCGAGCACGAGGATATCGCCCGCGCGAATGCGGCGCCCGCCGTGGGGCGCGGTCATTCGGACCTCGTTGCGCACCAGGCCCACGATCTGCACATCGTTGTCTTCGATCTCGCGCTCGAACGCACGCAGGGTCAGGCCCACGGCCTTGCTGTTGTCGGGCACGCGCGTTTCGGTGAAATAGGCCCCGGTGTCGAACCCGCCGGCCGTCACCGATTTGCGCGCCGGCACCATGCGCCAGCCGATTGCCGCCACAAAAATCACGCCCACCACGGCCACCGCGCCGCCGACAGGGGCAAAGTCGAAGATCGCGAAATGCCCAAGCCCTGCCTCGGCGCGAAAGCCAGATACGATCAGGTTCGGTGGCGTGCCGATCAGCGTGGTCATGCCGCCCAGAATGGTGCCGAACGCCAAAGGCATCAGCACCTGACCGGGTGTCAGGTTCAACCGCTCGGACGCCTGCACGGCAATCGGCATCAAGAGCGCCATCGCGCCCACATTGTTCATGAAGCCCGACAGGACCGCCCCCAGCCCCATCAGCGCCAGCATGGTTGGCAATCGCCCCGCATCGCGCGGCAAGGCGCTGCGCGCCAGCCAATCCACCGCGCCGGTATTTTGCAAACCCCGGCTGAGGATCAGCACGCAAGCCACAGTGATGACCGCCGGATGACCAAAACCCGAAAAAGCATCTGACGATGGCACCAACCCGGCCAGCACGCAGGCCATAAGCGCAGCAAGGGCGACGACATCATGTCGGAACCGCCCCCACAGGAACGACCCGACCGTGGCGATAAGAATGCAAGAAATGAGAATTTGATCGGAGCTCATAAATATCCACTCACTACATCGATACCGAAATGCACCTTAGGCGTCCGTCGAATATTTTGCACATCGGAAAAAGCATTCGTGCATCAACAGCTATGCAGACAGCCCTGCAAGGGCGTGCTGTACCCGATTGTTTTATGGACCCGGCCATAGGCGAAACAGACACGTCCGATCGCTTTGAATTGGGCAGCAGTCAGTGCACCCGGCCTATTCGACGCCATCCAAAGCTTATTTGTAAAGGCTTAAAACCTAATATGAATAAACAGCGTGCAACACTCTAAACCACCTGCCAACTCAGCAAACCCAAACCTAGACTGCTACAAGAAAAACTAATAATTCATAAATTTTTAGGAGGTAGCCCTCTAGAACAGCTACTGTGCGACGATAAGCTCATATAAGGGATTATAGCAGTGTTAAAGACCGACGAGACCTGCGGCGAGGCAGATGCTGAGACTGCAATCTGTGCGAGTGCACGGCGAGTTCTGACAACTGAAGCTGATGCGATCGCGCATCTCTCGGCGCATCTGCCCCATGATTTTGCTGAGGCCGTGACCGCAATGCTGCACTGCACAGGCCGGGTGATCGTGTCGGGCATCGGCAAATCCGGTCATATCGGGCGCAAGATCGCCGCAACATTGGCTTCAACCGGAACGCCCGCGTATTTCGTGCACTGCGCAGAAGCCAGCCACGGTGATCTTGGCATGATTGCAGACGGGGATATCTGCCTGCTCATTTCGAACTCAGGCGAGACATCCGAACTGCATGACATTCTTTACCACTGCAAGCGGTTCTCTATTCCAACAATCGGGATCTCGTCCAAGGGCGACAGCACGTTGATGAACGCGTCAACGTTCCGCCTGACCCTGCCCGCTCAGCCAGAGGCCTGCCCGATCGGCAAGGCCCCAACGACATCGACGACCCTGACGCTGGCACTTGGCGATGCGCTGGCCGTTGCCCTGATGGAGCAGCGCGGGTTTCTGGCGTCGGATTTCGGCATCTACCATCCCGGCGGCAAGCTGGGTGCCCAGATGAAAACGGTGGCCGATATGATGCATACCGGCGAGGCGCTGCCGGTTCTTGATCACACAGCCTCTATTGAAGAGGTTTTGTTGACCATGACCTCCAAGGGTTTTGGGATCGCGGCGCTGACGCAGGATGGTAAGCTGCATGGCGTCATCACCGATGGCGACCTGCGGCGCAACATGGCAAAGCTGATGCAGACCTGCCCCTCAGATATCGCCAATGCCAGCCCGGTGACAGTCACCGCTGACTGCCTTGCGCCCGAGGCGCTTGCGCTGGTCAACAAGCGAAAAATCAGCGCGATCATGGTGGTGGACGAACGAAACCATCCTGTGGGCGTGCTGCATGTCCATGATTTCCTGCGTGCCGGTGTGATGTGAGCCAACCCATGAAAACTGTTATACTTATCCCCGCCCGTTACGCCTCGACACGGTACCCCGGCAAGCCTTTGGCGACGCTGCGTCAGCCCGGCGGTGGCGAAAAGACCCTGATCCAGATGAGCTGGGAGGCTGCACAGCAGGTCGCTGGCGTGGATGCCGTTTATGTCGCCACCGATGACGATCGTATCGCCGATGCGGCGCGTGCATTTGGTGCGGACGTGGTGATGACCGATCCGGCGTGTGAAAACGGCACGGCGCGCTGTGCCGATGCCCTCAACGGGTTGCAAACCCGGCCTGATCTGGTGGTGAACTTTCAAGGCGATGCCCCCCTGACCCCGCCATGGTTCGTCGAGGCGCTGATAGGCGCGATGCAGGCCGATCCAAGCATCGGCATGGCGACCCCGGTGCTCCGCTGCGATCGGGAGACCTATGAAAACTTTGTCGAGGACCGCAAGGCGGGTCAGGTGGGCGGCACCACGGCGGTCTTTGGTCAGAACATGAACGCGCTCTACTTTTCCAAAGAAGTGCTGCCATATGTCGACCCCGGCAAGCTACCTGATCCAATCCCGGTGTATCACCATGTCGGCGTCTATGCCTATCGGCCCGATGCGTTGCAGGCCTATGTCGATACGGCCCCCTGCCAGCTAGAGCAGCTCGAAGGTCTGGAACAGCTGCGGTTTCTTCACGCTGGAATTCCGGTGCGCTGCGTAGAGGTCGATGCCCGCGGCCGGCTGTTCTGGGAACTCAATAACCCAAATGATGTGGCCCGTATCGAAGCCGCGCTGGAGGCCTGATGATACAAACCACCGACATAACCGTCGGCGATATCCCTATTGGCGGCAAACATCCGTTTGCGTTGATCACCGGGCCTTGCCAGCTGGAAAGCCTCGATCATGCCCGGATGATGGCCGAGAAGATCGCACAGGCCTGCGCACCCACCGGTACGCGCTTTATTTTCAAGGCCAGTTATGACAAGGCCAACCGGTCTTCGATCACCACGAAACGCGGCCTTGGGATGGAAGAGGGCTTGCGCATCCTGGATCAGATCAAGTCCGAGTTTGGCTGCCCGATCCTGACGGATGTGCATGATGCCGCTCAGTGCGCCGCGGCGGCAGAGGTCTGCGACGTGATCCAGATCCCCGCCTTTTTGTGTCGCCAGACCGACCTGCTTTTGGCTGCCGGTCACACCGGGGCTGCTATCAACGTCAAGAAGGGTCAGTTTCTGGCACCATGGGACATGGGCAATGTCGCCGCCAAGATCGCCAGCACAGGCAACGAGCGGATCATGCTGTGCGACCGGGGTACGTCTTTTGGCTACAACACGCTTGTCAGCGATTTTCGCGGGCTGCCGACCATGGCGCATACCGGCTATCCGGTCGTGTTTGATGCGACCCATTCAGTGCAACAGCCCGGCGGACAGGGCACCACCAGCGGCGGCCAGCGTGAGTTTGCCCCGGTTCTGGCACGCGCGGCCTGTGCGGTGGGGGTCTCGGCCCTGTTTATCGAAACACACCAAGATCCCGACAGCGCCCCGAGTGATGGGCCGAACATGATCCCCGTGGACAAGATGGCAATGCTGATCGGCCAGTTGCGCGAGTTGGACCAGTTAACGAAATCTCAGCCAGTTTTCACTGTTTGAACGGTATCAGTACAAGAGGACCAAAAGTAATGACGAGTGACGAGATTGCCGAGATTGCCGAGCAGGTCAGCGTGATAATGCAACTGGACAGAAACCGGCATAACGTCTCGACCGAGCTGAACATGAAAGCATTGGCCAATGTGCCCGCCTACATCGCCTCGGTTTTCGAAGAAGCGAATGCCGTTGGATCCGATATGCCACCAGCTGATCTGTACCGCATGATAAACAAGCGCATCTCGCAAATTCAGGCACAGCTTTACCTGATGCGGATCGAGATGGACAACCGTCACACCCGCGACCCCAGCAGCATCTACGAAGATCCCTTGGCGATTTCGGCCTATGGAGAACGCGTAGAGACGGTGACACGCATCACCCGAGTTCTGGACTTTATGCCGGATATCCTTGCCTACGGCTGGTATCCAATCGAGCAAGCCAATGGAGAGGTTCGGCGCTGGATGCGTCCAGGCGAGGTGTCAGTCGCCTGCCTGCCTCATCTGGGAAAGGTCGACCAGATCGTAGAAGTTCACGGCTACGTGCTTACGTCAGAACAACTGGAGAAACTCGAAGTTCGAGTGGGTGAGACGGTTGCCACCATTGAGCAGGTCTCTGGCCCCGGATCACACTTTGTCGCGAAGTTGGAGCTGAAAGGTGAGGACATCAACTCGGCCAACTACCTGCCTGTCGAGTTCCGCATTGGTGCATTCGAGCAGCCCAACCAGACCGACACCCGACTTCTCGGGGCGAATATAGGCAGGTTCGTCATTCGTCCGCTTGGTGTGGATCCCATCGAGACGAATGTGATCGTGAACAATGCAATGCAGAATGATGATCTGGATGCTGCGTCGGGCCCGATCACCGAAGGCGACGGGAAAGCGGATACATGAAAATCGCCGCAATCATTGATTTTCCTTATTGGGAGGGGAATGTCGGCACGGCGATCCGACATGAAAGCCTTTGCCAGTCGTTATCCAAGGTCTGCGATTTGACCGTCATCTCCAGCGTGACGATGCATTCCTCCGATAATGCTTTTGCCGAAAGCGCGCCCTACAAACTGCTGGATCGCAAGCAACTGAAACAAATTGACCGCTACTTGGGGGATATCAGGTATCCCGGTGTGCGGCCAGACAGGCTCACGACGGTGCGCTCAATTTCCGCACTTTGCCAAAGAGAACAGTTCGATGCGGTCCTCACTCCTTATTTCAATCGTGACTGGATGACCGAACATGTGCCCTCAGATGTCGTGCGGATCGTCGACACTCATGATTGCCAGTCACAACGAACGCGCTCTTTCTCACGGCACGCGCTGACGCCTACGTTCTCAATGACACCCGAGGCGGAAGGCAAGCAGCTTGACCGCTACGACATCGCGCTGGCCATGTCGGACGAGGACCATGACGAGTTCGCCCAGATCAGCAGAACGCCGATTGTCACAGCCCCGTTCCGACTTCCTCTGCGAGACCTCTACCGGCTGCGTCATAAAGCAATGGACGTTTTGTTTATAGCAGCCCAGAGCGACGTGAACGATCTGACAATGCTCTACCTTTTGCGGGATATCATTCCACTCGTGAACCAGCCGGTACGGTTGCATATTGTGGGCAACGTAACAGTGCCGAATATCCAGCCCCATAACGCAGAAATCCTGCACCATGCCCGAGTTGACGACCTTGCGGATATCTACAGCAAGGTGGATCTGTCACTGAACCCGACCTTTGCGGGCGGCGGCGTCAAGACCAAGACACTGGAAGCCATTGCCTATGGCGTACCGATCATCACCACCGACGAAGGGGCCCGGGGCATGCGGCATCTCTTGCCTGATTCCGTCGTCGTCAACGATAAGGAAAGCTTTGCCTATACCGTCGGCATGCTGCTTCAGAATAACAAACTACGGGGGCAGATTTCACAGCAAATGCTCGCCAATCTTGCGGCGGAGCGCAAGGAAGACTGGCTAGAGCCTTTTACGCATCTGGTAAGAGGCGCGCGCGCCGCAAAACTCGAAAGTGTACAGTCATGATTGCCCTGCGAAGCAAAAAAACCCGTGGGAAGTCTAAGGTCGACCGTATCGTGTTTACCGGTGATTTCCTGCGGCCCTCTGTGGCCACACTCCGCCCAACTCAGCATGAAAATATCAACTGGCTGTACCGGGTGTTGGATGTGCCATTGCGCATGGCGACCGGTCTTCCGACTGATATCGTCCATTGGGACAACAACTGGCTCAACATGGCGCGGATTGATCGCGATACCGTGGCCGCCATTTACCGCGCTTGCTGGCAGGACCCGAATATTCAGGCATGGCCACATCTGTTTGCCGCCGAGCAGCTGCCAGACTTCGTCGAGGACATGTTTCTGAAGTTCTTTGATCGCAGCATGGTTGTCGGGTTTGAGCTCCCCCCCTACCTCGTCCATTTTCTGGCGCGCCACAATATTGATTTCGTTGACTGTTCCTTGTCACCGGTCCGTTTCATGAACGATCTGTTGTTCGATGTGAGTGCGAGCACGCCTGACATGACCGAGGCAATCCGCAAACATGCCGTGCCAGACGCGTTGATCAAGTTGCAGGCAGGGGTTGTGTCCTCGAACGTGGCCAAGATGTTTCCCCGTCCGCCGCGCCCTGACAGCCTGTTGCTGATCCTGCAGACGCAGTTCGACAAGGTGGTGATCAAGAACGGGCGCTTTGTAACGCTGGCGGATCATCTTGAGGCGGTGACAGAGCTCGCCGACTCCTTTAGCCATGTGATCATAAAAGAGCACCCTCTGGAGCCTCAGAACGAGGTTTTGGAACGCTTGCAGAAAACTCTGCCCAGCAATAGCGTCAGCCAAGAAAACTTCTATCGCCTTATCTCTCATCCCAATGTGAAGGCAGTGGCGGCCCTGTCGTCCAGTTGCGTTTTGGAGGCGGGCTATTTCGGCAAGCAGGGTCACTATCTGATGCCCGGATTTACGCATGAGAATTTTTCGGTAGGCATCGAAGGCGTGAATGTGGGGGACGATATCATTATGCCCGATTTCTGGCGCGACGTACTGGCGACATCAGGCTGCCCTGTCACGGCAAAGGACGGGCTACGCCTGCCCGAAAAACCGAACCGTTTCCGTCAGCAATTGCGCAGTGCGTGGGGATATAACCAGATCGACACAGATATTCCCGTGGGGTGGGCGCCTTAACAAGCGGCCACTACAACAATCATGCCAAGTGGAATTGAAAAGCGGGACGCATTAGGGCGTATCCTCCTGCCCGTTAATATTTTTCATTTAATCAGATGGGCAAGTAGATCTATATTAAAATTGGGCTTGCGTTAATTAGCATTTCCTTATCGAACCAAAACTATCTCATCATTTAGGCTAAGGCTTTTGGTCGAAACTATGCTATCCAAAACCTACATTTCTATCAGAAGAACTTTCCACGTGGAATATAGGCGTGTAATTTTGAACGTAGGGTTCGTCATTAGCAAAACGTCACAAAATCAGGTCTTTCCAATAAGCATATCGAGGTTATTTTGAAAATATGAGTCTACACTAGCACCTTCATCAAAGATATTTTCGCATTGCTGCCTATCCCAAGTAATATTGTCTTTTATTTTTCTTGCAGGGGTCCCGGCGTAGACAGCATTACGTTCATACAACCCATTACTAGTGAAGCTAAAAGCTCCAATAACTGAAGACATCTCTACAGTGGTACCTTTGGCTATAGTGCAGCCCTGTCCTATCCAAACATGGCTCTCGATAGAAATAGCGGCATTGTGATTTATCCTATCTCCACTCTGAATATCGTAAATACCATGAGCATCAGTCGTTCGGAAGCTTATTCCAAAAGAAACCATACAGTCTTCACCAAGGGTAATATTTTCACCATCAGCTAAAAAATAACACTGCTCAATGGTAGTCATTGGAGCAATTTTTACAGAACCACCATTCTTAGAAAAAATCCGTATATTACCAAATCGCCTCAATCCAGAAATATCAATATTTCCAGAAACCGAACCCTCTTTCCATACTTCAATATGTAAATTTCCATTCACGCTTGGAAGCTTTACAGTTCCAGATTTATCGTGAAATATTATTTTTCCGTTTAATCCCTCGTGATTTCCAATTACCGAAGTCTCGGTCGATTTACCAATTATGTCTAGCATAGTTACTCCAACGTTAGCCTGAGAAAGTATAATCCACGGCCACCACTACGAGTATAAGTATTATCGCAAACTGACGAGACACACGAGTGTCATCTAGTTGTAGATGTGCAGTAATCTTCGATAGCACGTCTGCCCCCCAACCAGCGCACCGCGCGGTGGTGTCGGGCTTTGTCAAGATTTGCGGCTCAGGTTTCCCGGCATCCAATCCTAGCCCGGAGAGCCCGTTTATGTCCGACAGTTCCGCAAACCTGTCATTGCCCTACCTGATGCCATCTCAGGCCCAGAAACATGTGACCCATAACGAGGCGCTCGCGGTGCTGGATGCGGTGGTACAACTGTCTGTCGCTGACCGCGACCGCAGCGAGCCGCCCTCTGGCGTGACGGACGGCGCCCGCCATATCGTTGGGACCGGGGCGACCGGGGCGTGGGGCGGACAAGATGGGCACGTCACCGTTTGGGACGGTACCGTCTGGCGTTTTCTGACTCCACGGCCGGGATGGCGGGCTTGGGTCGAGGACGAGGCGATTGATCTGGTCTGGCAAAACGGGGGCTGGGATCAGGTGCCCCTGCCCTCGCTCGATAACCTTGACGGTGTGGGCGTGAACACGACCGCCGATGCGGTGAACCGGCTGGCTGTTGCCGCGCCGGCGACCTTGTTGACGCATGACGGGGCCGGTCACCAGATCAAGGTCAACAAATCCACGCCCGCTGACACAGCCAGCCTGCTGTTCCAGACCAATTGGTCCGGCCGCGCCGAGATGGGGTTAGCAGGCAATGACGACTGGTCAATCAAGCTGTCCACGGACGGTAGCAGCTGGATAGATGCGCTCCGTCTTGACGCCATCACGGGCAAGGCAAGTGGTGACGCCATACAATCCGATGCAACCGATACGACGGGCGGACGGCTGTTGAAGGTTGGCGCGTTTGGCCTTGGAACGTCGGGCGGTGTCCCCGCGCCCGGAGGCGACGCCAACCAGTGTGTCACGCCCGGCTTCAATTACCGCTTTGGGACATCAGGTTCGAATGCGCCTGTCGGCAATCCGTACGGTTCTACGCTGCATGTTTTCGCAGGGACGGGTGGCCATCGGATACAACAACTTTTCATCAATACAAACGGTCAAGACATGTGGCTGCGCATGACGACCGATACCGGTGCGACATGGAGCGATTGGCAGAAGGTGTTTTTACAAAGCAACATTCTTGGCACTGTCAGCCAGTCCGGCGGCACACCCACTGGTGCGATCATCGAGAGCGGCAGCAACGCGAATGGCCATTACACCAAGTTCGCGGATGGTACGATGCGCTGTACGCATCGCATCACCACCTCTGCCTTTGGTACGGTTGATTGGACCTTTCCCGCCGCCTTTGTCACGGCCCCTTGTGTCGGGTCGATGGCGACGGTCACGGCCGCGCGCATTGTCACCAGTTCTGGCACTGGTTCTGGTGTGTCTCGGGCGTTGAATGGCTGGGACAATTCAGGCGCTCGGTCCTCGTTTCAGGTGGACGTAACAGCAAATGGCTACTGGTTCTGAAGGAGACATAAATGAAACTGACCTTTTCCCCCATGCGCCGTGACGATCCTCTTATCGTGTCACGCACAGGCGATGTGCTCACGCTGAATGGAGATATACTGGATTTCGGCCCTCTGCCGGATGGTGCAACCCTGCCAAGAGACGCAATCGACTGCGACTGGCTCGCGGACGACGTGACTCGCGAGTCCGGGGTGCTGACCGTACCGCTGATCCTGCCTCATGGAGCCAACGCACCAAAAGCAACACGATTTGCCGGTCCGATCACTTTGACCAGTGATGGGCCAGTGCCCCTGCCCACCTACAACATCGACCTGGAGGACGTGATATGAGCCGCATCGATTTTTCACAGACAATCACGGCAGAGGCGAAAATGGCAGAGGCCGCGGCGGCCCGTGCCCTTTTGGCAAAGGCCGAATGCCGCCGACGCATCCTTGCAAAGTTCCCGTTCGAGGCACAGCAGAACATTGCTCAGGCCGTGACTGTCTACGCCACAGAAATAGTGCGCGGCGTAACTGAGGCGGAGGCTGAAACAGCCGCCGGTGTAGGGTCTGCCGACCTTCCGCTGGCCGTTGCCGGGCGTCGGTGGATCGTAGATATGCAGATGGCCTGTCGGGCGATTTCCAAAGATCCCGTATCAGACCCGACAAAGGACGCAGTCTGGCCGCCACTGCCCGACGAAGTCGCCGGGTTGGTGGCGCGTTTCTAGACCAGGCACCGGTCTTTGACAGGCGAAAGACCGGCGCCTCTTTTATCCCTTGGCCCCTTGGCCGCGCGCATAGACATCCTCATAGCGGATTATGTCGTCTTCGCCCAAGTAGGCACCGGTCTGCACCTCGATCAAGACCATCGGCACCTTACCGGGGTTTTCCATCCGGTGCACAGCACCCAGAGGCACGTAGACGGACTCGTTTTCGGTAAGCAGGGTCACCTCGTCATTGACGGTGATCCGGGCCGTGCCCGCAACCACGATCCAATGCTCTGAGCGATGGTGGTGGCTTTGCAGGCTGAGCGCTGCCCCGGGATGCACGTGGATGCGCTTTACCTGGAACCTCTCGGACAGGATCAGCGTCTCGAACCAGCCCCACGGCCGGTGATCGACCGGGAATTGCTCTGCCTGTTTTGCATTGCGCTCTTTTAGAACGCGGACCGCCTGTTTCACATTCTGGCTGTCGCTCATATCGGCCACCATGACCGCATCGCGCATCGCAACGGCGACCATGTTTTTCAGGCCAATACCCACCAGTTCGATCTGGTTGTTTTCCGACCGCAGCAACGAATTTTCGCAATTGAGCGCGATGGTGTTGGACGAGCATGCATTGCCGGCATCATCCTGCGGGCTTTCCTGCCAGACCGATTCCCAGCTTCCCAGATCTGACCAGAGCCCGTCAAAGCGGACGACGCTGACATTGTCGGCCTTTTCCATCACGGCATAGTCGATCGAGTCCTCGGGCACCGTGCCCCACAGCTTTGCGTCAGGCCGCATAAAGCCCAGATCGGCCTTTCCTGCGTCCAGCGAGGCGCTTACCGTTTGCAGAATCTGGGGCGCATGAGCCTCAAAAGCCGCAACAAGCGTATCGGCACGCGACAGAAATACGCCCGCGTTCCAAAGGTTGGCGGGATCGGCAAATAGCGTTTCGGCCCGGTTCGCATCTGGCTTTTCGATAAAGCGGGTCAGTTTGTGGACGCCGGGATGCGTTTCCGGCCCCGCCTCCAGCCAGCCATAGCCTGTTTCAGCCCGGCTTGGGGCAATGCCAAATGTCACGATCTGACCTTCATTAGCCGCAACAAGAGCCTGTTCGACGACCGCGCGAAAGGCTTCGGGATTTGGCACCGCGTGATCCGATGGTACCAAAAGGATGCAGGCATCGGGGTCAGCTTTCATCGCTGTCAGTGCCGCAACAATGGCCGCCGGGGCGGTATTACGGCCATCCGGTTCGATCAGCACACTGGCCGGGCGCACGCCGATCTCATCAAGCTGTTCGATCACGATAAAGCGGAAATCATGCCCTGTGACCACAATCGGATCAGCAAAGCCCGGGCCGGCAAATCTTTGGGCAGAGGCCTGAAACAGACTGCTATCGCCCACCACATCTGTGAATTGTTTGGGGTAGCCTTTGCGCGACAAGGGCCAGAGCCGGGTACCAGAACCGCCGCAGAGAAGTATGGGGGTAATCATAACTGTTATCCTATGGTTTGGGTGTCTTCAGAGGACGCCAACAATCCGGCACACACTTCGTAGAGATAGTTGTCCCAGGCTGTATAGCCGTCAAATATTCGCTGCTGCCCCTCAGTCAAAGCCGCCAGATCCTGATCCAGTGATGCCATGTCGTCAAAATCTTCTGGCAAGGCGGCGTCTGGGGGCGCGATCAGGTTTTTTGCGGCCAAGGCATGAAGCAGGCCGGTGGGGTCTTCCGCGAGGCCCAGAACCGTATTATCGGACAGCGCAACGTGAAGGGCCTGCCGCAGCAAAGCAGGCTCTGCGCCGAACCCATCCTCGTTCAGGGCACCGGCGAGCCGCCTGACCTGACCATTATCCACCTCCAGCCTATGCGGCACGGAGTTCAGGCTGTATTCGAGGAACTCTCCGAACCCCATGGCGGGCGGCTCGTCGCTTTGTTCCTTTGGCTCGGGGTTTTCGGATGGGCAAAAGAATTTCCACAGCCGCCAAAGCCGCGGCCCCGGACGACGCAGAACACACAGTGTGAGATAGGGCACCTCCAGCTCGATGCCGGCCGCAAAACTGAGGTCCCCCTGAACCAACCGGAGTTTCAGCCGGTCGGGACGGGGCAATTGGCGCACGGGGGAGATACCGTCCTCATCCGTTTGCCGTGATGGGTGCAACTCTGGCGCCGTATCGAGCGCATCCAACAGCGTCTGCCCTGATGTTTCCAAGATCAACGGATGCACAAGGATAGGGCGCTGCCGCGCCTCAAAGGCTTCGCGCAAGACTTTGAACTTTCGATAAAACTCTTCTGAATTTACAAAAGTTTGACGCAGAGACGCCAAATCGGAATGCTGGCTTGCCGCATGAGCAATTTCATGCCCCAACGGTGCCCGCTGAAGCAGCAACCGATAAGCCAGCTCTATTTCATTTGTTGCAATACCCATAGCGTCCTCACAAGATTCATTGGCAAGCAAAAATCACTTCCAGTAAAAAACTTTCCGCTTCGCAACTCCGCCTCCTTGAACCTGCCACCAATTCCCGAAACGTGCTCTCGCCAAGACCATTTTTGTCCGTTCCTTTTGAATACCCCTGCCAGCAAGCGACCAGAAATGCCTGCGATGGGCAGCAGAAAAGGAACTTAGACCGTGTCATGAATAAATCCTTTCTTTAAAAACGCAGAACAAATCAGACAACACATCTTCACCTTGGCACCTCGCCGAGGATCGCAACAAGCCCGTTTGCATGCGCAGTCTCGGGCTGGCTTGTACGGGTATACATGGTCTGTACCATCGGGGTTTCATTGCCATTATCCACGCGAATACAAAGCCGATTGTCAGGCACCACAAGCCCACCACAGGTATTGCCGAGCACAAGCTGGCGCAATTGTCGTGCTGGCACACGAGGACCGTGGCCAACCTGCGTGGCATAGATCCCCAGCGTGGTGTCGCCAGCCCCAAGTCGGATACTAGGCCCGCTGCCAGATGTGACGATAATCGCTGCAAGAGCACGACCGGGAACAGCAACCTCAAGGTTGTTTTCAAACCGGCTAAAGGCACATTGCACAACAGCATTTTTGAGGGAGCCGTCACGCTCCGAAGGCAGGTGCACAGTCAGATCGAGCGGATCGAAATGTGTAGCCCGATCAGCTATCTGGGTCGGCACACGGGCTGTTTCCAGAGCCAGAATTGTGACCTCGGCAATGCGGCGCGGAAATTCCGTTTCGGTGCTGTAATGGGCTTTGTCGCGATACCAAGAGCCGAAATCACCATCGCCTCGCATCATGATGCGCAAGAGACGATGGCAGTCCACCGGTATAACGTCGTAGGCAGCAAAGAGGTTCATCACCGCGCGCACATAGCCGTCATCATGTGGGGCCACCGCCTGCGCCATGCTCCGCATTAACAACGGCACAAATGGACGATTTTCGCGAATACAGATCTGCAGCACCCACTCAAGATGGTAAAGCAAACTGGCAAGCGGCTGACCACCAACCATGTGATTGAACTCATTGATCCCATATTCCCAGATCACTGCAGCGCCCGGCATCGGCTGGCCGCGTGTCAGCATCCGGTACAGCCCCATGGTAGATGTGCAGGCCCCAACGGAAAGGTTGGTAACATGCACCAGCGAGCCATAATCACGGCGTAGCAAATTAACCCAGCCCTCTGCTATCATCGAGTTGGAGCCCCCCAGAACCATCGCCTCGGGTTGGGGAGAGCGCAGTCCGCGCGAGATCGGCAATGACGGGTTGACCTGTTCCAGCACGGGACGGCAACGCGCCATCATCTTATCTGGCAAATTCAAAAGACCAAAAAACGCCATATCGGTCACCATCGAATGGGCGAACTCATCCTCAAAGGACAGAACCGCGAGGCGGCCATGTTTGCCAATGCTTTGCAAAAGCTTTTCGCGTAGCGCGCTCCAGTCAAGCTGCGGGGTGAATTTGGCGAGATAGCCGTCGAAATCCTCCGTCAGACAGCCTTGTTTGTGCATCTGGTTATGCACGCTGCGCAGCCACTTTTGGCTATTACGTTCGAATACCACGAATACCGGCGAGAACTCGGCAAACTCTCTTGCCAGCACCGACACGATCCTACCAGCAAAGGGATAAATTGCGTCTTCGACAAAGTCTCCAATCGCAAATCCTAGCGGCATGCCCAGCAAGCTTTCATCGGTGATACATATCGACTTTTGGGGAAGCGTGCGGATCTCGGCCGCCAACGCGCGGCACTGCTCCGCCAGATTACTCTCTGTGCCCGAGCCGCACCGCCAGGCATTTGCAGCTAATTTCAGCGAGTTGGAACCACCATCGGCAAGGTTGTAGCATTTTAGATGCTCACTTAGCCGATTGCTGTGGTCGAGCAGCCATTTCTGGATCGAGCTGCTTCCAGTCTTGTGGTACCCTAAATGGATGATCAGCCTCTTGTCCGTCATGAGGTGACTGACTTTTTTCCATCCACGCCAAGGATCTCGTCCAATCGCGCGTTATATCGCTTACCGATTGCGGCGGTTGAAAAATTCGTATGTACAAAATCGCGTGCCGCGTTTGCCTTGGCCGCGCGGGCTGCGTGGTTGGTGTAGACAGCGTGCAATTGACGGGCCGCGTTGTGGATATCCGGCTCCGCCCATTTTTGCCCTTTTCGGACGAAAATATAGTCGTCCAGACTCAACTCCACTTCCTTAAAATCCACGAGCCAGACAGTATCCTCTGAGCAGAAGTCCATGTTGCCGGAATAGGCTGTCGCCACTACTGGCACGCCAAGGTTCATCGCCTCGATCATGCCAAAGCCCCAGCCCTCGGATTTGTGCAGCGAGACATAGCAATCGCAGCCCTTTTTCAGACGAAGAAGATCCTCGTAGGGCAGCGTCTCATCAAGGATTTTGACCCGCGTCTCGCCCTGCAAAAGCGCCTCAGTCTCCTCCCAGACCCGCTGCTGTACGGGGTCTGAGATTTTGGTGCGGTTTTGCGTTTTAATGACCAGACGCACATCTCTGACGCCATCAAACGCCTTAAGGAAGGCTTTGAGTGTGCCAATCGGGTTCTTTCGCTGGATAAAGGAAAAGCTGTCGAATGTTACCAAGAACACGAATTCCGACCCATCGAAACCAAACCTGTCACAGACAAGTCGACGCGACTGCGTGCGGTCTATATCAGGTAGATCCTCGTAGCACATACCAACATTGACCACGGGTTTGCCGTTGTTTTCCGGCTCATAGATCTGCACGCCGTATTCCGTAGACACCCAGATTTCATCCAACAGATCCATTCCAAGAAAATGGCAGGCGGCAGGAGTGTTTAGCTCCCAATAGAAATAGCCAATATTATAGGCATCCGAGAAAACATCAGGCGCGTAGGCATACACCAACGGGATGGATTCGGCATTTAGGTGAATGAGGTTCACCTTGGCTTGCTTCCAGTCCGACAACCTACCAGAGGTGGAAAACCCCTCAGGCGCGGGGTTGTCGAGACCAAAATTCACCGAGTTCACATCATAGCCTGCGGTGCGTAAAACCGACGCCGACAGCCGTGTGGCCTGCCCCAATCCAGACGCTTTCTCAAACGGGCCAATCATCTGAATGTCGACCGTATTCCCGGTTTCGACCGTGGGCAGCTTCGCCGCCTCGAACCGGTCGCCATTTTCTGTGACGGTCAAAAAGCGGCGGGTCTCCAGATCAAACCCGCATAGCTGCATCACATTGGCGAAAATCGCACGGTCCAGCACTGGCGTATCGGATGTCGGCGCATGGCGCGCGACAAAACGCGACAGCGGGGTATGGCCATCATCATCCGGTTTCAGCAGCTTGCCCACCCACTCGGCCGGCAGATAGCGCAGGTAATCCGGTCGCTGCGCCGCCATGACCACCAGCGCCAGCAAAAGCTCCTGCCGTCCAGCCTCGTCGGACAGGTTGATTTGCGTCAGTCCCGGTGTCTGGGCATGTTTGCGGATCATGAACTGGCTCAGTGGCCAAGACCTGTTCTGCCAAGTCGGCGGCATGGCGGCCAACAGTTCGATATAGTCATCAGGCACCAGAACATCTTCGCAATGCAATGATTTGGCCTGATCTATCGACCACCAGTAGACCGCCCATATCACCCAGTCGGGATTCTGGAAATTCATCGAGTTCAGTATTGGCGGCACGCCCATCAGAAAGGACCATGTGACCCGCGAAAAGCTTTGCCTCTGGCCCGGGATCAACACAGGCTCGTTCAGCGCCGCTATCATCGCGGCTGACATCGGCACGCGCAGCCCTTTGCGCAACGGACCGTAGCCCGCGATGAACCAGTTGAGAAAGTGTGCCACTTCGGCGGGATCATCGTGGATCGGAAAGGACGTATCCAAATTATAGCGATAGCGCACATATTCCGCATAGGCCGACATCACACCCGGCAGCTCGCCGCCGTGAAGATAATCCGTCTGGGCGAACATTTTGGCATGTGGCACGAATGCGTTAGGTCGATCGGTATGCGGGTTTTTGACGGCGGCACGGATCAACTCATCCAGCACTTCAATGTCCCCGAAAAGAAGCTCTTTCAAAGGGCTTGTCTGGGTCGTGGCGGCCCTGCCCCGCTTGGCCGGGTCATCAGATGCGGGCGGCGCCTGGCCCTTACCTTCGACGGGATCTGTCCCAACGGCGTCCAGCACTGCTTTGGGAAGCGGTATGCTGCCCAATTCATAAGGCTCATCGCCGATAACGCGCAGAAATACGCGTCCTCCATCACGGGCGGCGCTGCGCAGCATGCTGTCAGTCAACTGTATGAAAAACCCATGATCGCCATGCCCGATACCGGCGGCCTGTAGATCCCCGCGGTAGATATTCGCCGTAACCTGCGCCAACAAACCCTGCGCGGTAAAGGCCCCAACGCTCAGATGCTGGTCACCTTTACCGCTGGCTCTGGCAACCCAGCCATAGATTTCCCCATCACGAAAGCCTTCGATATTGCCCTGAAAACGTCGCCTGTTTTTGATCAGGCGCGCAATCGCACAGTTCCTTAGCCTGTCATGCAAGGTAGTCATAATCGAACTTCGCCATCATTTCCGCCAGTTGCCGCACATCCACCTTGGGCGCCCAACCCAGACGCGTCTTTGCCTTGGACGCATCCCCGACAAGCACGTCCACTTCGGCGGGGCGATAAAATTTGGGATTAACCCGCATCAAAAGCTGACCCGTCTTGGCATCCGTGGCCGTCTCTGCCTCGCCCTGACCCGACCACTGGACATCCATGCCCAGCGCAGCGCCGGCAAAGGTAAAGAAATCGCGGATCGTCGTCGTCTCGCCGGTGGCAAGAACGTAATCAGCGGCCTCATCCTGCTGCAGCATCCGCCACATGCCTTCGACGTAATCGCCTGCAAAGCCCCAATCGCGCTTTGCTTCCATATTTCCAAGCTCGATCGGTTTCGTCCCGCCACACGCCAGCGCGGCCAGTCCAAGCGTTATCTTACGGGTGACGAACTCTTTGCCGCGCAGCGGGCTCTCGTGATTGAAAAGGATCCCGGATGTCGCATGCATCCCAAAGCTTTCTCGGTAATTCACCGTGATATGATGGGCGTAAACCTTGGCCACACCATAGGGCGACCGAGGGTAGAGACGCGTGGTTTCGGATTGTGGCACCTCCTGTACCAAACCGAACATTTCAGAGGTGGATGCCTGATAGAACCGCGCCTTGGGCTGAAACGTGCGGAGCGTGTCCAGAATTCGCACGACGGACATCGCATCCACATCTGCAGTGTAGACCGGCAACTCCCACGAGGTGCCAACAAAGCTCTGTGCAGCCAAGTTGTAGAATTCATCAATCTCAACATCGCGCAGCACGCGGTGGACGTTGTTCTGATCGATGAGATCAAACTCGTGCAGATGAACTTTGTCGACGATGCCCAGTATTTCGAGACGGGTGTTTTCTGGCTGCGATATACGCCGCACGCCACCATGTACCTCATACCCTTTATCCAGCAGCAACTGTGCCAGATAGGCACCATCCTGCCCGGTGATGCCGGTAATGAACGCAGTTTTCATGATTTTTTAGCACCCTTTTACTTGAAATCCTCATTTGTACGGTCGGCCTAAAATGACAATAATGCCTTAATAATGACGTCAAAAAAGTGGCATTTTACTGTCTTACAGAAAATTTTTTTATAAGTGCGAAACCGATTTTTGGGCCACAGCGCTCTTTTTACGGGCAAATTACCCAGCAATTGAAATATAATTCTGAAGGAGCTTGATCAGACTTGTGGCAGCTTGCACCTTCTGGGGCATCACCGGCCTCTGCCGCCAAAACGGCAATCGCGCCACTCTTGCTGCCTCGCCGTCAGAGCAGCCCGGACAACGCCATTAGACGCAACGTGCAGTCACCCTGGACGCTTTGGCGGTAAAGGCCAAGACGCGGCAGCGCCGCTGCCAGTCGCGCCCCCCCATGCCGGCGGGCCATCATGAACCCGCGCAAGATGCGCCGCGCCTGCGGGGTCAGCAGCGCTTCGTGCTTGCGCAGTGCAGACAGGTTGGTCCCGACCCAACCCGCATAGTCCCCCTGCCACACCATCCCCATGCGCGACAGCCGCCCACGCACCGGCCCATGATATCCAAGCAGGTTCTTGTTATGCTGACGATACAGGATCAACGGGTCCCGCTCACAGTGAATTTCAACATCCATGCCCGTCAAAACCTGATAAGCCCACCAGTCATGATAGGGCACACGCGCCTCGATCGCCGCAGGTACGGTCTTTGCCAAAAGTTCCGCCGCAGCAGATGACAAAACGATGGTATTCCCACCAAGGATATTCTGCACCAAGGCATTGCCAAAGCCCGGCGAACGGGTAAAGCAACGGCTTTTTGCGACGGGATGCAACGCGGCATCGGTCAGGATCGTGCGGCAGCTCCACGCCAGAGGGACACCGTATTGCGCCCCGTTTTCGGTGAGCCAATGCGCAGCACGGCTCAATTTCTCTGGCAACCAAACGTCGTCCTGATCCGAAAACGCCAGAGCCATGTCAGGCGCCTCTTTGGATGCGCGCTCCAGAAGCGTCAGAAAATTCGCCCCGGCCCCCTGCCCCGGCCCGGCCTCAACAGACGCAAGACGTCCGGGATTCGACCGGCCAAAGGCGTCAATGATATCAAATGTGGAATCCCGCGAGCCATCGTCAGCTACCGAGGGTCCCAAGCAGTATGGGTCTGCTCCAACAGACTTTGCAGCTGTTCCGGAAGAAAGCACGCCCCGTCACGGGTTGCCATAAGGATGCGGATCTTGAGCGAAGACAGGACTGCGATTCCTTTACTTGCCGAAACGCGACAGAGCCTTTTGGGCTACTACACACACCAAACAACCTATCAACCATAAGTCGCATCTTATGATCGCGCATAGGTATATTGCGGCATAGCCGTACGAAAATTCAATAGGTCAGATTTTTCCGACCAGCAAAGCCACAGCAATATCCTGAAAACCAAGGCCTATTGCGGTCGTTGGGTCATGTTCTGATTGTGCCGGGCAATGCCCTGCTCGACATCATTGTAAAACCGCAGGTCGCCATTTTCCAACACGACCACCCCATTACAAAGCCTGCGTATCTGGCCCATCGAATGACTCACCACCACGGCGCCCGCATTTTTCATCCGCGCCATGAACAACTGGTCACTACGGGCTTTGAACGCGGCATCACCGACGGCAGTGATTTCATCCACAAGATACGTGTCAAAAGCCACGCCCATAGACACGCCAAAGGCCAATCTTGACCTCATGCCCGAGGAATAAGTTTTGAGCGGCTGGTGAAAATGCAGGCCAAGGCCCGCGAAACCCTCAACAAACGCAATCAACTCGTCCGTATCGACACCGTAAACCCGGCCGATAAAGCGGCAGTTCTGCGCGCCGCTCAGTTCACCGTGAAAAGATCCCGCATAGCCGACCGGCCAGGAAATCGCCCCCTCGGTGACGATCCGGCCCGATGTCGGCGGCACCGTCCCTGCGATCATCTGCAAGAGGGTTGATTTCCCGGCGCCGTTGCGCCCCAGCAGCCCGATCGTGCGACGCTCCGGGAACTCCATGGTGACATTCTGCATGATGACCTTTTTCTGGCCATCAAGGATGAATTCCTTTGTGACATTCTCAAAGCGGATCATGCGGGCGACTTACCGGCGATCCTTGACGGAATAATAGATCAGCACCGTGATCGACCAGATCAGCAGCAGGAACACGAACAGCACCGCAATCAATGTCGGCCGCTTGGGATAGGCCGCAGTCTGTGCGCGCGTCGGCTCCATATAAGCGGCGAGATAGCGGCTCTGGCGGCGCGCTTCTGAGATCGCACTGTCGAAAGAGGCGCGTGCCGCGATATAAGCCTTTTCAGCAAACTCACGATCCACCACGAGTCCCTCATAGTCTCCGATAAGGTCGGCGAAACCTTGATCATCCGGTTGGGCAAGCTGGCCTGTGCCCCCCAGTTTGTCACGCTCTTTTGAGATGCGTTCGTCGATCACTTCCAGTCGTTTCTGAGCCTGCTCGATACGAGGGTCACTATCACGTGCATTGAGACGCAAAAGGTCCAACTCGATCAGGGTCTCCGCTTTTTGAACCTGCAGATTTCCAAGCAAACCCGCCTGGCTGCGCAGGTCCATTTCGGGATCGATGATCTGGTTGAGATTTCGAAACTTCGTCAGGTTCTCTCGTGCGTCCCGAAGCCGGGTTTCAGCTTGGGTCAACTCATCTCGCGTATAGCGGATGCCGTCTTCACGGGCGATCGCGGACAATCGGTTGATCATGTCCGAGCTTTTTTCAAAAAGCTGTTCGGCGATTGTCGTTGCGTCCTCGGCGGTAAAGGCGCGCACCTCTACCTCGATCAGGCCCGAACCCGTTCCATAGGACACACGCACCATACGGTCCCAATACTCCATAAGATCCTCTATAGAGGACTCCGGATCGAGCGCGAAAACGATGTCTTCCTCTGGCTTCGACCATCGGGACCGCAAATCGATCTCTTCATCTATTTCCGACACAAGCCGCTGGCTTTGCAGAAATTCATACAAGATGTCGGTATCGGTAGAGCTTGACCCCGAGAAGGCAGTCAATCCCGCAAGCACATCAGTCGCAGAACTGGCATCCTCACGCCGCACTGAAAAGCCGACCTTTGAGGCATATTGATCCACCGCAACAGTCCACAAATAGAACCCGCCAAGACCGGTCGGCACAATCACAACCAGTACAAAACTGAGCATCATCAAGAAATGCCGAAGCCTGAGCGAGGCGTTACGCACCGGTCCCGCCGTCAGAGCGGCGTCGTTTTTCTCGGGTTCGGGCTGGGCTGTGCCGCTGGCAGGGTTAGGCAGGCTATGCACCGAAGGCGGGCGCGGTGCCGTCTGCTTTGCCGGGTCAGGCAGGCGGCTACGCGAGGGAGGCTCCGAAGCAGAGGACATGTCATCAGCCTTTCAGGGCAGTCTTTCACATTCTGTGCGGAATTCTATACATTTGTATTACAAGATGCCATCATGATCGGACAAAAATGCCAAGCGATCAATTCGCTCCCGCTGCCCGGCCCCGCCAGCATCGCAGACGATTTACCAGCCTGCGCGCAGTAACCGCGCTGGTCCTCAGGGAGATGTCCACAAGCTATGGTCGGTCACCGGGTGGGTATATCTGGGCAATCGTGGAGCCAGCAGCCTCGGTCGCACTTTTGACGCTGGTGTTTTCCGCGATCATGCGTACGCCGCCCATGGGGATCAATTTCGCGATATTTTACGCCACGGGCGTTGTGCCATTTCTGATGTTCAACGGGATCCATTCCAAGGTGTCAGGCGGCCTGACCTATTCGCGTGCCTTGCTGGCATATCCGACCGTGACGTATCTGGACTCCCTTTTGGCGCGGTTCCTGTTGGAAATAATCACCAAATTATTGGTCAGCTATATCGTATTCACCTTCATTCTTCTGGCGTTTGAAACCCGCGTCAGTCTGGATTTCCCAACGATCATAAAGGCCTACATGCTGGTCATGATCATTGGGTTTGGGGTCGGCTGCCTGAATTGTTTTTTGTTTGCAAGGGCACCAGCTTGGCAACGAGCTTGGGGCATTCTGACCACCCCATTGCTTATCATATCCGGTGTATTTTTCACGTATGAACAGATCCCACAGCAGTTTCAGGGGTATCTTTGGTATAACCCCCTCATTCATATCACGGGACTGATGCGCACAGGCTTTTACCCGACTTACCGGCCTGACTACATAAGCGAGGTCTACGTGGTCGGGGTCTCGCTCGTCTGCATGGCTTTGGGCCTGCTTTTGTTGCGCAGGTATCATCAGGATCTGTTGTCAAATGCCTGACTGTCCGGAGTTGCAATAGACCATGCCCACGCTTTGGCTTCACACCGGGCTGCACAAGACCGGCACGACCACCATTCAAAAAGCCATGCACCAGAATGCGCAGGCACTGGCCGAGCAAGGGTTCTTTTATCCTGCAACCGGACTGTTGAATGACAACAAAGCAAGCTGGGGCCATCACGGTCTGGCTTATGCTTTGCGCCACGAGAAAAAGGGCCGCGAAGTCTGGCAAGCGCTGCGCGAAGAGGCCGACCGGAGTGGCCTGCCAAATACAGTCGTCTCGTCCGAAGAACTGTCTTTGCTGCCTTGGCCGACCTTGCCCGGTGTCAAACCCTATCAAATCATGGCAGACGCCTTTGAGGGCTACGAAATTGTGCTGCTCTGCTACCTGCGGCCTCAGGTCGACATGGTCGGCGCGCTTTACAATCACCATGTCAAAAGCGTGGGGGAAACCGGCGACATCATGGATTTCCTATCCCGCTGCGCCCCACGGCTGGACTATATCCAGTATTTGCATGTGGCCAGCGTCGGGTTGAAAGAGGCCAGAATTCAGGTGCGCCGATACGGGCGCGACTGGTTGGAGGGGGACATCCTCGACGATCTGGCTATGACAATCGGGTTGGATTTATCCCGCGGCTTTCAACGTCCGTTAACGGCCCTAAATCCCGGCCTGACCGTGACAGGCATTGCCGAGATGACGGCGGCCAACATCAGACTTGCGCATGATCCGGCACGGTTGAAACGCGAACGGACGCGCCTGCTCAGAAAATACAAAGCGGCGCCTTACGAGTCGTGCAACATGCTCAGCCAAGAGGCGCGGCGAACGATCGAAGCTCTTTACAAGTACAAAAACACCCAAATCGGTCGACGTTTCATGAAACTGGACGGTGATTTGTTTGATCCGCAAACCCGACCAATCGGTCACTCTGTCACTGACTGAGCGGGCATGCCCGTGTCTTGGACTTCAGCCAACACAGTCAGAAGCGGTGCGATATCCATGCCATCCCCGACCGGTGTCGGCAGAACATGGCCGTTACCTGCGCTGCGTACCGCATCGGCCTGTGCCCCCAGATCAAACGCAAAGACCGGCATTCCCGTCGCGAGCGCCTCATGCGTGGTGAAAGAAAACGTCTCAGGCCAGATCGACGGGATCAGCCACGCCGAGATACGGTAGCGCGCCACCAATCCCGGCAGGTCCCGCCATTGATAGCCACCATGCACAAGTGAGGGCGACGCAAGCCTATGGCCGGGATCCAGTTGCCCCAAGACGACGATGCGCGCCGCGCCGCTGCGCGCCAGGTCGCGGCTGAGCCGGGCCAGCAACGTCGCACCCTTGTGCACGCCAATGTTGCCCAAGACACCGATTACGGGCACGTCTTGTGCCGCGGACGGTATTGGCAGCGGGGACTGCAACGAGGCGTGGGGCAAAACCTGCAGCGCGCCGCGCGTCTGCGGATAGACCTTTGAGACGATCGCGCGGCTCGCCTCTGAGAACACCGTGATCTGGGTCGCAGCGGTCATAAGCCGCCCCCATGCGGCCTGCCACTGCGCCAAATCTGCCTGCCCGCCACCCGGGCGGGCCGCGCAATGGGCAGTATCATGGGTGTGCCCTGCCAGCGGCACGCGACGGTAGACGCCATCAGCCTCCAACAGCGTGTAAGAAGGGCTGATCGGAAAGTAATCATGCATCAGCACCTCGATCTCGGGGGGCTCACCAGCAAGTCGCAGCAAAATGTCAGGCAGGGTCACGGGATCGGCATCCCCGACCCCACAGGAATAAACAACGCGCCGCACGGGCAGCAAGCCTATCAACCCGACGACCAGATCGGTCTCATCCGTGGTACCACTTGTGACGCCCATCGGCGTGTGCAGCTCCACCTGCCAACGGACCCATCGCCCCACCCTCAGCACCACCGCAGAGCGGCCAGCCCCGGTTTCCACAGCAATGCGGCGCGCAAGATCAAACTCGGCCCCGCCGCCCAGCATATGCGCCAGAAACACAGGCACCGGCGCGGTCTGCTGCTGTGCCGCCCAGACAAGGCCCAACGCAAGGCGCGGCCCGGTCATGGGATCATTGCGGACAAAGTCCTGCACGGCGGCGTCATATCCGGGATAGCGGCGGCTGATCTCGGCCAGGTTTCGCTCCAGCAGACGTTGCTTGGCGACAGTCCCAAACGACGCCCCGCCGCGATGTTCCACCACCAGATTGCCGATACCCACATTGCGCCCGCCAAGCGCGCGGGCCTTTTGGCACCAATCATTTTCTTCGCCATATCCTTTGCCAAAGGCGGGGTCGAATTCTGGCAGCTGCGCCAGAAATCTGGGCGCCATGGCCATGCAGAACCCAACGCCCGTGGGCACATCCACCATCGCAGAGGCAGGGTTGAGACCGGCAGCCACGGCGTCCAGCGCATCGCCCGCGCCGCGTGTCAGGTCATGCCGGTGGCAAATGACCGGGACCGTGAAAATTTCGGCATCGTTCGACATAGGCGTGACCGAGGCAACCGAGGCGTCCGCTAACGGCGCCAGCAGGCGCGGCAGCCACCCCGCCGGTACCATTGCGTCCGAATTCACCAGCACCACCGGATCATCCGGCCAATGCGCGGCGGCATAGGCAAGACCGCGATTGACCGAGCCGACAAAGCCCAGATTGCGATCATTGACTATCAGCGTGACACGCGCGGCATAGGCCGGATCGGCGCACCACGCCTCAAGCCAAGGGCGCAGTGCTGCATCGGTAGAGGCGTCCTCGATCACGATCAGCCGCCAGTCTGCGCCCGAATGGCGCAGGATACGGTCAAGCGCCTCGGGCAGCAGATCAAGGGCATTGTGAACCGGCATCAGCAGGGTTGCGGTCGGTGGGCGTGATACGGCTATGGGGGCGGTCAACAGATCTGGCGCCACGGGCTGTGCCTCGGGCCGGGGAATAAGCCCGAGACTCTCTTTCACCCATTCCCGCGCCCCCAGATCCCCCCGCCATTTCCAAGCGTATATCTGTGGCGTCAGCCAAAGAAGATCGCACATAAAGCGCCATGCCAGCGCCAGCCGCGCGAGGCGCAGCCGCCCCGCCTCAACCCCGCGCAGTCTATGCCGGATCTGTCCTTGCCCGGTGTCGACGACAACTCGCACAGGCCCAAGATCCAAAGGCACATCCAACATGAACCCGTCAGGACCACGCGACGCCACCTCACGGATGCCGCCAAGCTGCATTTCCAGCCGATCCGCAACAATATCACTACGTAAAATCAGACGGTTGGCCCGCACTGCAAGATCGATCCAACCAAGGCGGGCGCCGTTATCATCGCACAGATCAACGCGTTTTAGACCAAAGGCGACATGAAGTTCCGCGTAGCGCCGGAAAATTCGATAAACCCTGCCAGGCAGCACCAAACCATCCTCACTCGTTGCAAACTGCGGCCTGTAGACCTTAAAAATATGACAAATTTGGCGGCCGAAAACGTCTTGCGACAAAGAGGCCCCGGCACGCCAAATACGTTGATAGGCACGCTAGATGCACGCCCAGACAACACCTCCCTGATAGCCTGTTTGGGTAAAATTGTAACGAAATTATAAGCTCCATGAGCGCTCTTGGGCAATTCAGTGCCACATCGGCACAAGGCGCTCACAATTGCGCGTCCAAAGGAGAACAACGCTAATCGTGCCCCCACCAAGATCATGTCATCCGCCTCAGATCGGCCAGCATCCATAAATACCGACCGCGGTCAGAAACCGATTTCGATCGCATCAAAATCTGCGGGATTGCTCCACATAAATCGGATCGACACGTCTTGATCCGTAAACACAGTGTCGCGACCATCAAGTCCCAAGTGCTCTGTCAAATCGGCAAGATGGTCATACCCGAAACCCAAGAACTCAAGCCGGTCCCAAGGCTCCAGATCGACCACCACATGGTCCCCACCCGCACTTTGCCGGAAAATGAACGTGTCGGATAGCAAACCACCCATCAGGATGTCATCGCCCCCGCCACCGTCCAAAACGTCATCCTTGCGGCGCTCCAGCATCCAGGATCTCAGATCCGGGGTACTTTTCCTGATGAATTCAGCGCTTTGCGAGAAGCCCATCACAACCTGCGACCGGTCCATGTCACCTGCATCTAACCGCGCGGCCCAGTTGGCCAGTTCTGCCTCATGCGGAGCGCGATTGAGCACGTTGTCATACAGCAGCGTGACAAAGGCGCGGTTATCCGTGGCTCCGTATGTCTGGCCGAATTCAGCCGAATTGGTGAAACCCGGCACTATCTCGCTAAGAGGCAAGCCATCCGCCAGCTGTCCGGCCCAATGC
Organism: Roseovarius sp.; assembly: GCA_965656855.1. Classification (GTDB taxonomy): domain Bacteria; phylum Pseudomonadota; class Alphaproteobacteria; order Rhodobacterales; family Rhodobacteraceae; genus Roseovarius. The sequence goes on along the minus strand of CBFHML010000062.1, from coordinate 2,180 downwards.
GCAAAACCCAACGGATCCGGCTCTCGGTCCAGTGTCGCCTGATAGAGCCGGAACACATCATCTGAGAAATCGGCCTGAAGCCCGGCTCGGCTGAACGTCAGCGCCTCAGCATTCGTTTTTCCCCGAAACTCCAGGCTTTCCGAAAACCCTATCACCACTTGTGGTCGGCTCAGCTCGCCGCTATCCAGCCGTGCTGTCCAGCCTGCCAGACCTGTGGCATCCGGACGCCGGTCAAGCACGTTATTGTACAACAAAACAACAAAGTCGCCGTTGTCGGTGGCCCCGTATGTCTGTTGAAATTCAAGCGAGTTTGTAAAACCTGACACCACGTCGAGGAGTGCCATTTCACCATTCTGCAGGCGCGCACTCCAACTGAGCAGACCGGGAATATCGGGGCTTCGGTCGAGGGTTGCCTGATAAAGACGAAACACCTGAGCTGATTTCGCGTCAATTCCTTCAGCGCGCGGCTCTCCGAGCAATGTGTCGTCGCCTCCTCTCCCCTCCAACAAGTTCGGCCCGGCGCGACCTATGAGCAAGCTGCCTTGCGCTGGGGTCGCTGGCGGCACACCGGAAACGTGCCAGAGGTCCGACAGGTCGGCAAAGGTAAAGTCAGCGTCGTCAAGTTGGCGCCTGTCAGCGGTCACGATCGTGACCTCTGCCTCGTTCAGCCGGATCACCGCCCCCGTCGAGGTGGGGGTGAATTGCAAATCATCCATGCTGTAAAACAGGCCCAGACCCGACAGGTCCAGCCGGTCACGCCCCAGTTCGAACCCTGTCACGCGCTCACCCGGCGCGCTGCCGTCTATGATGAAAAGGTCGGCCGCCTGCGTGCCGATATGCACCAGCCCGGTGGACGGCACAGGCACATTCGGCAGCAGCCCGTCGCCCTCGATGCGCAATTGCGTGATACCGCGCCCCGACACGGTCTGCCCCGGCAGCACCTCGCCCGACACGAAGATATCCAAGCCGCCATCGCGCCAGATCATTTCCACATCGGACACGTCCTGCAACGCCATGTCACGCTGTTCATCGCTAATGGACCCCAGATGGATCAGCCGCCCCGCCGATGTCAGCGACAAAAGACTGAGCCCGTTATCGACACCGCCGGTCAGGACATAGACCTGTCCGTTCGCGTCCAGAACATCCAGTGCCGATACATTCTGGAACCGGGTCTCGACCGTGTCATTCACCTGATCGGTCACCCACATCTGCCCATCGGGTGCCAGCGCCACCACGGCGATCGAACTGCTGCCCGCCGCGCCCAGAATGGCAAAGCTGGCATCGCCCATCTGCACGACCTCCAGATGTGTCGGCGTGCCGATATACAGACCATCGCGCAGATCCAGCCGGTTGGGGGCCCCAAGCTGCCCCCCTGCCCCCAGCGAGAACCCGGTCAGGGCATGGGTCTGGACATCAAGCGCCAAGACATGCGGCACGCCGCCCGGATGCGCAAGCGACAGCGCCTGCACCGCGCCAGTAGCCAGAAATTGAAGCGGGCCGGTCTGATTAACAAGCTGAAGCGTGTCGCCCGCGCGTGTCCAGATCTGAACCCCCGCCGCATGACGGCTGGCCGTTGCAAACAGATGCTGACCCTCCAGCCATGTTTCATCCAGAGCGAGCAAAGCGCCGGGCGACCCGCCATTGAGCGTCAGGGGCCGCGCCGCACCCAACAGGCCGTCCGCGGTAATGTCCCAACCTTCGATCATGGTGCCGGTCCGCCCGGTCGCCAGCAGGACCGACGCACCATCCAGATCGACGACCTGCAATTTGCGCGGCGCATCCAGCCAGACGCTTGGCGTGAAATCCTCGGCATCGCGGATCGCCAGCCCGGCCTCTACCTCGCGCACCAGCACCCCGCCGCCCGCGGCACTGGCCCCGAATAGCTGCGACCCTGACCCGGTCTCATGCAGCCACAGGTCGCCCAGCCCGATCATATGACTGTCCGGTCCGGTGAATACGGTCCTGAGGTATTGGAAAACCGTCATCAACTCCTGCTCCATCACGCTTTGGCAACGGGCAGAAGGTGACGCGCAGAGACGCAAGCTCTGTGAAACGTTTCAGGCTGAAATCGGGCGTTAACCGAAAATGCGATTCAATATCGGTTCAACCTGCACGATCCTTTTGGCGCGCGCGTATATGGGCCTTCGGGTCGCCATGCCCGCACGGGGGCATGGCGGCTG
>CBFHML010000061.1:0-71452 GCA_965656855.1 Roseovarius sp. | reverse complement strand
GCTGCCTCGGGGACGGCAAGATCGGATCTTGCGAGCGCTGCAGCCAGCCCAAGGGCAAAGGACAGCACGATTGGCGATATCAGGTTGTCTGCGGCAAGCGCGAGAATCTCTGTCATTGGGGTTCCAACAGGTAGGGGCGCGGGCGGCGTTGTGAGGTCGTGCGATCAGACTGGCACAAATCTGTCGTCCTGTGCGCTGTAGTGTTCGATGACGCCTTCGCCGATATCATGCCACAGGCCGTGAACGGTCAGGTTGCCCTCGGCAATGGCGTCTTTCACGAAGGGAAAAGACATCAGGTTTTCAAGCGATACGACCACCGCTTCTTTTTCCAGTGCGGCGATACGGTCTTCGGGATCTGCGATCTCCTTGACCCTCTCATATCCGGGACGCAGGATATCCATCCACCGCCCGACAAAGCTCATTGGGTCCTCCAGATCGGGCGCATGCCCCGAGCACATCGCCTCGCATCCGCGCACACCGCCGCAATTTGAATGTCCCAGCACGATCACATGCGCCACCTTGAGCGCTGTTACGGCATATTCCACCGCCGCCGAGGTGCCATGCTGTAGCCCGTCTGGCGTGAAAGGCGGCACCAGATTGGCGATGTTACGGTGCAAAAAGAACTCTCCTTGGTCCGCACCGAAGATGGCGGTGACATGCACACGGCTGTCGCAGCAGCAAATCACCATGGCACGCGGATGCTGGCCCTCATGGGCAAGATGCCGGTACCACGCCTGATTGTCCTTGTACTTGGTCGCCTTCCATCCCTGGTAGCGTTGGACAAGGTAGCTTGGGAGCGGGCGAACCCTTTTCATGCACAAGCCTCGCGGTTCAGGAGTCGTGACAGGGGTGATACTGCGTATTCGCAGATAATTCGAGACAGAAAATCGTCTCGGTGCAACCAATTGGGAAGATACGGGCGTCATAGTCGCACCAGCCGTGGGGGTTCAAAGATGCGGGTGCGAGAGTGGAACGAATAACTCAATTGAAACAGACTGAAACCGTCAGGCTGGATTCCGACCAGTTGGAACAGCTTTATCTGCAACTCGGAGAGGCGGGCGCAGAGGACGTGGTATGCCGCGCGCTCGAGGAACTGGCGTCGCGCCTGTCGCTTACCGAACGCTGCTATCGCGAGGGGAGGCCGCAGGACATGCGTAAAAGCGCCCGCAGCCTGATCGCCATCGCCGAGCAGATCGGCATGGCGGCCTTGGCGCGAGTGGCGCGGGATGTGACCGTCTGCATTGACCAACACGACCGTGTCGCGCTTGCCGCGACGCTGTCGCGGCTGGTGCGGATCGGGGAACATTCGCTGCAAGAGATATGGGAGTTGCAGGATTATTCCGTCTGACCGCTTGCAGGTGCCGCAGGGCAGGCTAGGCTGCGCAGAAACTTAGCCAAGCCGGAGACGATCATGCCCCCAGAATTCGCACCTTCTGACGCGCCCGCCCTGCCGCTGCACGTTGTGGCGCAGGATGCCTGCGAGGACTGGATCGCCGCGCAAGAGCCGCAAACGGCTGATTGGCTGCGCGCCTCGGGCTTTACCGGCGGGCTGGGTCAGGTCGTTATGGTGCCGGGTGAGGCTGGCAAAATGGCAATGGCCGTCGCCGGATACGGTACTGAGACGGCGCGTGCACGGGCGCGCTTTCACCTCGCCTCGGCGGCGGCCAAGCTGCCAGAGGGCGCTTGGCGGATCGAAGGGCTGGCTGAGCCAGACTTGAGCATAGAGGCGCTTGGCTGGCTTTTCGCCAGCTACAGCTTTGACCGCTACCGCGACCAGAGCCCGCTCAAGGCACGGCTTTTGGCACCTGATGGCGTTGATGCCGCAAAGATTGAGGCGCTTGCCGCCGCAGAGACGCTGACCCGCGATCTGATCAACACACCCGCCTCGGATATGGGCCCGGTCGAGCTTGAAGCGGCCTGTTCCGGCCTCGCCGAACGCTTTGGCGCCCGCTTTGACGTGATCCGGGGCGAGGAACTTCTTGAACAGAATTTTCCGATGATCCATGCCGTTGGCCGTGCCGCAGACCAGGCTCCGCGCCTTATCGACATGGCGTGGGGCGATACGGGGCCGAAACTGACGCTGGTGGGCAAGGGCGTGTGCTTTGACACGGGTGGTCTCAACCTCAAGCCGGGTGCGAGCATGGGGTTGATGAAAAAGGACATGGGCGGTGCGGCGACCGTGCTGGGGCTGGCGCATATGATCATGGCGCTGGGCCTGAAGGTGCAGCTTCGCGTGCTGATCCCGGCGGTGGAAAACGCGGTTTCGGCCAACGCCTTTCGCCCCGGTGACATCCTCACCGCGCGCAATGGCAAAACGGTCGAGATCAACAATACCGATGCCGAGGGGCGGCTTGTGCTGGCCGATGCCCTTGCGCTCGGGGCAGAGGGTGCGCCTGATCTGATGGTGTCGATGGCCACGCTCACCGGGGCCGCGCGTGTTGCGGTCGGGGCCGATATCGCGCCCTATTTCACCGACGATGCCAGCCTTGCCACGGCGCTGGACAGCGCAGGTGCGGCGATGGCGGATCCTGTCTGGCGGCTGCCCTTTCACACGCCATACGAGTCCCTTATCGAACCGGGCATCGCCGATCTGGATAACGCCCCCGCAGGCGGGTTTGCCGGCGCGATCACGGCCGCCCTGTTCCTGCGCCGGTTCGCGGGCGATACCCGATACGCCCATTTCGATATCTACGGCTGGAGTACGGGCAACGGCCCCGCCCGGCCAAAAGGCGGCGTTGGCATGGGCGCGCGTGCGCTGCTCGACGCGCTGCCCAAGGCGCTGGGGCTGTGACGGATAAACGCCGTCTGCATGCCAACGCGCGGGTCGCGCATGCGGCGCTCATTGGCAAGGTGCAGTCCGAGACCTTTGTTGAAGGTGAGGATCGCGAGGTGATCGTGCCCGTCACGACGCTCTACGACAAACCGGGCGGCAAGCGGGAACGTGAATTGCTGATGGGCGACAGGTTCCGTCTTTTGGAAGAGCGGGATGGTTTTGGGTTTGGCTATGCGCTGCGTGACGATCACGCAGGCTATATTGAGGCCGCGCATTTAGCAGAGCCTGCACGCCCCGCCACCCACATGGTCTGCGCCCGCCTGACCCATGCCCTGCCAGAGCCGGATTTCAAGACGCAAGGGGCGCATCTGACACTGAGCCTTGGGTCGCGGGTATGTGTCACGGGTGGCACGGAAAAATGGGCGGAGGTGCTGATCGCGGGTGAGGCGCTGTATCTTCCCGCCACCCACCTGCGCCCGCTGGATATACCAGAGACAGACATGGTCTCGGTCGCTGAACGTCTGCTTGGCACGCCCTATGTCTGGGGCGGCAATTCGGCGCTTGGCATTGATTGCTCCGGGTTGGTCACCTCTGCGTGTCTTGCCTGCGACCTGACCTGCCCCGGCGATAGCGATCTGCAAGAGGCCGAGCTTGGCGCGCCCTTGTCCGAGGATGCCCCGCTGCAACGCGGCGACCTGCTGTTCTGGAAAGGGCATGTGGCATGGGTCGCCGACCCTGAGACGATCATTCACGCCAATGCCTATCACATGGCCGTCGCCCATGAGCCGCTGCAAGACGCCATCACTCGCATCGACGCACAAGGCGACGGGCCCGTCACCGCCCGCAAACGACTGGAGTTTCCAAAATGACTGACAGCTTTTTCCACCCGGTTTCCGGGTTTGATCTGCCCCGCTTTGCCGGGGTGCCCACCTTCATGCGGCTGCCGCTGGTGCAGCCCGACCACCCGCGCTACGCGGATGTGGATGTGGGTATCATCGGCGTGCCTTGGGACAGTGGCACGACCAACCGCCCCGGTCCCCGGCACGGGCCGCGCCAATTGCGCGATGCCTCAACCATGATCCGCGCGCAGCACGCCACCAGTGGCATGCGCCCGTTCGAGGCGCTCAACTGCGCCGATCTGGGCGATGTCGGCCCGAACCCGGCGGATATCATGGACAGCATGGCGCGCATCACCGCCTTTTATGAGGGGGTAAAGGCTGCGGGCATCCGTCCGCTTACGGCGGGGGGCGATCACCTGACCTCACTGCCCGTGCTGCGCGCGCTGGCCAAGGATGCACCGCTTGGCATGGTGCATTTCGACAGCCACACCGACCTTTTCCACAGTTATTTCAACGGTACGATGTACACCCACGGCACCCCCTTCCGTCGTGCGGTGGAGGAGGGGCTTCTGGACCCCAAACGCGTCGTTCAGATCGGCATTCGTGGTACGATGTATGATGCAGAGGATCGCGATTTCGCGGCTGCCAACGGCATCCGCCTTATCCTGATCGAAGAGTTCCACGCGCGCGGTGTTGCCGATGTGATGGCTGAGGCGCGTGAGATCGTCGGCACCGCCCCCACCTATGTCAGCTACGATATCGACTTTGTCGATCCCACCTTTGCCCCCGGCACCGGCACGCCAGAGGTGGGTGGGCCAAACTCCTATCAGGCGCTTGAGGTCTGCCGCGAGCTGGCCGGGCTCAATATCGTGGGCGCGGACATGGTCGAGGTCTCTCCGCCCTTTGATGCGTCTGGCGGCACGGCCTTTCTTGGCGTGTCGATCATGTTCGAGATCCTGTGCATCATGGCACAGCCACGCGGCTAAGCGCGCTTACCTCTGGCGCAACTGGTTGAGAACGGCGCGCGACGGGAAACCGTCGGGCGCCACACCGATGCTTTGCTGAAAGCCCATGATCGACCGCCGCGTGTTCGGCCCGATGATGCCGTCGATCTTTTCCAGCGGATAACCCTTGCGTTTTAGCCTGCGCTGGATCTCTTTGCGCTCGTCAAAACTGACGGGTTCATAGCCACGCGGCCAGCTGGCCTGAATGGGTGGCCCGCCCCCGATCCGATCGGCGAGATGGCCCACGCCAAGCGCATAGGCGTCGGCGTTGTTGTAGCGTTTGATGACGTCGAAATTGGCGAACACCATAAAGGACGCGCCTGACGGGCCAGCTGGTCGCAGGATTCGTGCAGAGCCGAAATCGCGCACCGGGCGGCCATCCATGCCGACAACACCCCGCGCGGCCCAAGCCGATGGCATCCGAGAGCCGCCAACCGAGGCACCGCGCGGCACCTGAACCTCGACGCCCCACGGCATGCCTTTGCGCCAGCCAAACCGTTTGAGATAGGCGGCGGTCGAGGCCAGCGCATCGGTGGGATCATCCGACCATATATCACGCTTGCCGTCGCCGGTGAAATCCACCGCGTAGGCTTCGTAAGAGGTGGGGATAAATTGCGTATGCCCCATGGCACCCGCCCATGAGCCAAGGAAATTACGCGGGCTGACGTCGCCCGATTGCAGGATCTTGAGCGCCGCGATCAGCTGTTTTTCAAAGAACGCCCCGCGCCGCCCGTCAAAGGCCAGCGTTGAAATCGCCTCGATCACCGGGATGTCGCCCATTCGTGTGCCAAACCGGCTTTCCAGCCCCCAGACAGCGGTAACGACCTCTTTTTCCACGCCATACGCCGCCTCGATCCGGTTCAGCGCGCGGTTATGCCTGCGCAGCGCACGCTGGCCAAGGTCGACCCGCTCGGGCGAGGCGGCACTGTCGAGATAGTCCCAGATCTCGCGCTTGAATTCGGCCTGATTGCGGTCTTTTGAGACGACGTCGGCATTATACCCGATCCCCTGAAACGCCCGGTCATAGACCCTGCCGCTGATCCCGTTTGCCAGTGCGCGCGCGCGAAAGCCGCGGACCCACCGGTCATAGGCCGGGTTTGAAACAGAGGCGCGCGTCACCACCGCCTCGGCGCCGGCGGTCAGATTGTCGGGGCGCAATTGCGGTCGCAAAGAGCGGGAGGTCGTGGCCAGCATCTTGATCGGTGCGGCCACAGCCGCAATGGCGGGTCGCATCTGGGGCCGCAGGGATGTATCAGGCGACGCGGCAAGCGTTGGGCCCGATACGGCAAGACAGCAAATGGCAAGACAGGTTGCGCGGATATTCATTGCTCGGCCCCTATGTTGGGTTTTACCGAACCTTACCGGGAAACAGTCTTTTTCGGAAGTGTGATCATTCAGGGTCGCGGCGCTTTGCCGATCACGTGTCCCGGCGCTGTCGCTGAACCTTGCGTTTCACCTTGTCGGCCTTCTTCTTGGCGCGGGTCAGCTTGCGCTTTACCGGCTTGCCGGCGCTGCCGCGTCCACGTCTGCCGGAATGCCCTTTGGGCATGGCCTTGCCATCAATGCTCACCAGTTCGAGTCCGATGCCACCTGTCACTGGCGCCGCCTCTGCCAACTTGACGGTCACGCGCTGACCCAGCGTGATGGTTGTGCCGGTATCGGCGCCCATCAGCGTTGCCGTGTCGCGGTCGAAATGGAAATATTCCCGCCCGATGGCGCGCATCGGGATCAGCCCGTCGGCGCCGGTTTCGTCCAGCCGCACGAAGGCGCCGAATTTTGCGATGCCGCTGATCCGCCCGGTAAATTCCTCGCCCACCCGTTCCGACAGGAACGCGGCAAGATAACGGTCATTGGTATCACGTTCTGCCGTCATCGAGCGGCGCTCGGTCTCGGAAATATGCTGGCCTGTGCCTTCCAGTCGTTCTTCGTCACCCTTGGACAGACCGTCATCGCCCCAGCCATGGGCCGAAATCAGCGCGCGGTGCACGATAAGATCCGCATAGCGACGGATGGGCGAGGTGAAATGCGCATAGGCCTGCAACGCGAGGCCGAAATGCCCAAAATTCGCTGGTGCATAATAGGCCTGCGTCATCGATCGCAGCGTGGCCATGTTGACGACCTCGGCATGGTCGGTGCCCGCCGCGCCGCGCAACAGCCTGTTGATATGCTCGGTACGCAGCACCTGCCCCTTGGCAAGCGTCAGCCCGGCTGTTTCGGCCACGTCGCGCAGCGTTTCCAGCTTTTCGGGGGGCGGTTCTTCGTGCACGCGGAACAGCAGCGGAGATTTTTTCGCGATCAGCGTCTCGGCGGCGGCGACATTGGCCAGCACCATGAAATCCTCGATCAGTCGATGCGCCTGCAAACGATCCGCAAAGTTGACCGACGTGACCTTGCCCTCATCCGATAGCACGACCTTGCGCTCGGGCAGGTCCAGATCCAGCGGTTGTCGCCGTTCGCGCGCCTTCATCAGCGCCTCATGGACGGCATAAAGTGGCGCTATCACCTCGTCCATCAGTGGCCCGGTCTTGTCGTCGGGCGCACCGTCCTGCGCGGCCTGCACCTGCTGATAGGTGAGCGACGCGGCAGAGCGCATGAGCCCCCGCACGAACCGGTGGCCGATCTTGTCACCGGCCTCGCTGATCTGCATCCGCACAGCGAGACAGGCCCGCGGCACGCCTTCGTGCAGCGAACACAGATCGCCGGACAGGCGGTCGGGCAGCATCGGCACGACACGATCCGGGAAATAGCTGGAATTGCCGCGTTTGCGCGCCTCGGAATCAAGCGCCGATCCGGGTTTCACATAGGTTGCCACATCCGCGATGGCGACCCAGATCACATGGCCGCCTGCGTTCTTGGGGTCATCATCCGCATGCGCCCAGACCGCATCGTCATGGTCGCGCGCATCGGCGGGGTCGATCGTCACCAGCGGCAGGTCGCGCATGTCGTCGCGCCCCTTGAGGCCCGCGGGCTTTTGCTTGTCGGCCTCTGCCACGACCTCGTCGGGGAAATCGTCGGGTATGCCGTGTTGATGGATCGCAATAAGAGACACCGCTTTGGGCGCGCTCGGATCGCCCAGCCTGTCCAGCACACGGGCGCGGGGCAGGCCCATACGGTCTTTAGGTCCGGCCTGTTCGGCCTCGACCAACTCGCCGTCCTGCGCGCCCCCCGTGGCATTCGCGGCGACCTGCCATTCCTTCTGGTCGCCCTTGTCTATGGGCAGGATGCGGCCGCCTTCGGCCCCTTTGCGAAAGATGCCCAGCACCTTGCGCGGGTTCGTTCCGATCCGCCGAATGAGCCGCGCCTCGTAATGATGCGTCTCGCCCTTGACCTGTTGCAGCCGCCCAAGGATGCGGTCGCCCTCGCCCAGTGCCGGATCACTGGCGCGCGGGATCAGCAGCACCACGGGCTCTACGCCTTCGCCCTCCCACTCCAGCGGGCGGGCCAGAAGCTCGCCATCGGGCGTCTGTCCGGTGACCTGCAATACGCTGACGGGTGGCAGCCTGTCGGGGTCGCGATAGGTCTTTTTGCGCTTTTCCAGATGACCCTCTGCCTCCAGCTCCTTGAGCATGCGCTTGAGGTCGATCCGTGCCGCGCCTTTGATCCCAAAGGCCTTGGCGATATCGCGTTTCGAGGTGAGGGTGGGGTTATCCTCGATCCATTGCAGGATGTCGGATTTCTGGGGTAGCTGGCTCATGCGTTTGACCTAACACGAAGCCACGCGCGGCACCATCGCGATTCACCCGCGCAGGGCGTTGAGATCTTCGATGGTGTCCACATCAGCGAGAATGTCCGTCTGCGCGATGCGAAGACCGGGCAGGGTGGCCAGACTGTCGCTCAACGCGAATTCCGATGACCAGCGCACGCCCTTGAAAAATTCTGGCGGGGGCGGGGCCGTGCGCCTGAGCCCGACCAGCCAAAAGCCGCCATCAGGCGCCGGGCCGAAAACCGCGTCATGTCGCCCAAGTGCCGCAAAGGCACGCGCGACATGGGCGCGGGTCACCCCCGGAATATCGCCGCCGATCACACAGACCGGCCCGGTGGGCGCACCCCGCATCAGCCGCGACATGCGCGCGCCCAAATCGCCACGCCCCTGTGGCAGACGGGGCAGATGCGCGGGCCACACCCGGCTTTGCAGCCCCTCGCTATCAGGGGATACGGCCAGCCACAGTTGCCAGCGCGGATCGTCCAGCTGCCGAAGCAGTGATGCAGTCTGATGCCGGAACCACCACGCCGCCGCAACACGCCCGATCCCGCGCCCCAGCCGCGTCTTGACGCGGCCCGGATGCGGTTCCTTGACCATGACGATCAGGTGTTTGCGGCGCATGGTCAGGCGAAATAGTCGCGAATGATGCGGGAATAGATCGCTTTCAACTGACCGATCTGGGCGATCTCTACATGCTCGTCGACCTTGTGCATGGATTGTCCTACCAGTCCTACCTCGACCACCGGGCAATGGGTCTTGACGAAGCGCGCGTCCGACGTGCCTCCAGAGGTCGACATCACCGGGCGCACACCTGTTTCCGCCTCTACCGCCCGCACCACCAGTTCCGACAGCTCGCCCGGTGGGGTCAGAAAGCTTTCGCCGGAATTTTTGACCCGCATCTCCGCTTTGACGCCGAACGCGTCTTCGATCCGGTTCAGCTGACCGCTCAGCCAGTCGGTCAGACTCTGCCCGCTATGTGCATCGTTGTAGCGGATGTTGATCGTTGCAGTACACGAGGCCGGGATCACGTTGGTGGCTGGATTGCCGGTGTCGATCGTCACGACCGCCAAAGTCGAGGGGTCGAAATGCTCTGTGCCCTTGTCCAGCACCTGAGACGACAACGTGTCCACCAGACGTGCCATGGCGGGTAGCGGGTTCACCGCGCGGTGCGGGTAGGCGGAATGCCCCTGCACACCTGTCAGCGTGATCCACGCCGATAATGAGCCGCGCCGCCCGATTTTGATCATCTCGCCCATGACTTCGGGGCAGGTCGGTTCGCCCACGATGCAGGCATCCATGGCCTCGCCGGTTTGATCCATCCAATCAAGGATCGCGCGGGTGCCGTCCACTGCGTCGCCCTCTTCGTCGCCGGTGATTGTCAGGATCACTGCGCCGTCCTTTGGGGGGGTGTTGGTGACAAAATCGATCGCGGCAGCCACATAGGCGGCCACGCCGGATTTCATGTCCACCGCGCCGCGCCCCCAGATCTTGCCGTCGCGGGTCACGGCGGCAAAAGGGGGATTTGTCCAGTGATCCTCGTTGCCCACCGGCACGACATCCGTGTGCCCATTAAAGCCGAGCCGCCGCGCCGCAGCCTTGTCGCCCCAGCGGGCATGAAGATTGGCAATCCCTGCGCGATCCACGCGGGTGCAGTCGAAGCCGGCTGCGCTCAGCTTTTCCTCCAGCATTGTCAGCGCGCCACCCTCATCCGGAGTTACGGACCGGCAGCGGATCAGATCTTCTGTGAGGGCGACAGGATCGGTCTGGTTGGCGGACATGGCTGGCCTCTGATTTTGGTGCATGTATGAGGTATCTCGGAACGCGGTGATGCGCAAATACGCAACGTTCATGATAATCCAAGGTAAACCTGCTCAGTTCGGTAATAATAGTTAACAAGACGACTAACTAGTGATAATGTAGGCAGAAATAAGTGACCCGAGGCGGGGCGAAACGACATAGACTGGCAAAAGCCAGCATTTCGAGCGGTAAAAGACGATCTTCCCGGATGACAGGCTCCGGGATTCTGTTTGGCATGTATGTCTCGCCCCGACCTCGCGCAATAACGAGGCGGCGACAGTATGTTTCAAGGCGTTGAAATCCCCATAGACAGGAATGCTTCGGCGACCGAGATGGCGCAGACCAAATTCGGCGACGGGGTGACCGTTGTCGGTGCATCCTATACCGGAGACGACGACTCTTCGGGGGTATACACGAACGGCGACAGCATAACGCCCGGTATGACGCCAGCCGATAGCGGTGTCATGTTTTCCACCGGCGATCTGCGGGGCTTTACCAATTCAACGCCATGGTGGTCGAGCAATTCGAACCAGTCCAACAGCACCACGACAACCTCCAGCGGTCCGAATAATGAGTCGGGTTTCAACGCTGCTGCGGGCACCGGCACCTTTGACGCGTCCTTCCTCGACGCCGATTTCATCCCGACCGGCGATGCGATGACGATGCGCTTTGTGTTCGCCTCAGAGGAATTTCCCGAATACGCAACCGGCGCGTTTCAGGATTTCGTCGGCGTCTGGATCAATGGCACATTGGTCGATCTGGCCGTAGGGGATGGCGATATCGACCCCAACAACCTCAACGCGGGCTCCAATTCGAACCTGTTCGTCGACAATACCCAAGACCAGTACAACACCGAAATGGACGGCTTTACCGTTGCGATGACCCTCACGATCCCGGTGATCTCTGGGCAGGTCAACTCGATCCGTATCGGCGTGGCGGATGTGACAGACAGCCAGTATGACTCCACGCTGTTGATCGCGGCTGACAGTGTGCAGACCACACTCGTTGCAGAGGCTGATTCGTCGAATCTTTTCCCGACCGGTAGCAAGACGCTGGATGTGCTGGGCAATGATGTGAATGCGACCGGTGGCACCCTGACCATCATCGCGATCAATGGCCAAGCGGTCAGCGCCGGCAGCACGGTCACGCTGAATACCGTGCAACTGTTTACAGTCAACGCTGACGGCACTCTGACAGTGACGGGCGATGGCGATCAGGAAATCGTCAATTTCACCTATGACGTCGCAAGCAGCACCGGCGAGATGGATACCGGCTTTGTCACGCTCAATTCCATTCCCTGTTTCACGCGCCACGAAGCGCGCCTGCTGTCCTCCAGAATGGTGGCATAACGTGGGCTGGCTGTGTGTCGCAACGCGGGAGGCGGGCTGCAGGTTTCCGAGCGAAGCTGGCACTCGGTGGCCCGATACGGTGGACAGCCACGGAATGCTGCCGCGCGGCAGCATCGTAATTGAAACCTATCTGTCCGATGCATTTCGCCCGCAGACCCTCCTTGCCTTTGATCGCACCGGGGCCCAATTTGGGCGGTTCAGTATTCAGTCCCTGCCGACTGGCGGGATCGTGCTTGTCGATGCTTTGGGTGACGATATCCGACATGCCACCCTGGCCTATGATGCGGATGGCCGCCTTGATGCGATGCGCATCACCTATGTCTGGGATACTGCGACGGATCTGGGGCGCCTGACGCTGGAACATACCGCGACGGACACTATTATCTCTGTCGATGTCTGCGCACCGTTGCCCGTGCCCCACGATGATCTGATATTCGCGTTGCAACATATGCCGCAAACCGATGTGAGCGATGATCTTGTGTTTGTCGCGCTCTCCGATGACATCGAGCCGGTTGGCCCGATGCCTGCGCTGACCGGGCAGGTGCCGATCCTGACCAGTGCCGGAGAGATGCGCGCCGCCGACATCCGGCGCGGTCACATGGTGCTGACCGACGAAGGCGAAGAGGTGCCCGTGCTTCAGGTCGTTTCGCGGGTTGTCCCCGCGTTGGGAAGTTTTCAGCCGGTGCGCCTGCGTGCGCCCTATTTCGGTCTCACCCGCGATATTGTCGTTGCGCCGTCACAAAGACTGGTGATGAGCGGCACAGAGGTCGAATACATGTTCGGGCGCGAAGCGGTTCTTGTGCCCGCCCGGCACCTGATCAATGATCGCTCGGCCTTTTATGCCAAAAGCCCGGAATTCGTGACCTATCACCACCTGTTGCTGCCGGGTCATCAGGCTCTTATCGCAAGCGGGTCATTCCTCGAAAGCCTTTATGTCGGGCGGCTGCGGCGTCAGGCGGATGCGCTCAGATGCAGTGTTCTGGCCAATTTCGATCGCGCCAGACTGCCGGAACACGCGAAGCCTGTCTGGCCGGTTCTCAAGCCGTTTGAGGCGGTGACGCTGGCCAACACGCGGGCCGCCTGAAGCCTATTCGAAAAACGGGGTCATCTGTGCGACGATCACGGCGTTTTCGTCCAGCGCGCGCTGCATCAGGGCGCGGTCTTCGTCGCTGATGTCATGCCCTTCGGCCTCACGCTCGGCCAAGGTGCCATAGCCGGTCACGTCCAGCGGCGCTGTATCGGCCTGCTTGAGGATCGCAACCGTTTCGCGCACAGCTTCCGCTTCATCAATGCCAGAGGCGTAGATGACCAGTGCCGCACCGGTCGCGGCCTTGGGCAGCCCGTCACCGGACTTGCGTCCGATTTCGACGAGCAGCGTGAAAACCTGTTGTCTGTTTGGCTTCTTTGACATGCTTTGCCGGATGCCCTTTGGCCATGAGAAAGTCAATCCGCGCCGACCAAGGGTCATCCAGCACCCTCACCGCACCCATAGTTCTACGCTGACTGCCGTGGCATAGACCAGCATCATCAACACCGATTCAACGCCGATCCGCCCCGGCCCCTCTCGCTGGCGCAGGATCAGGCCCGACAACAAGATCACCGTCATCAACAGCCCGGTTGCCATCCAGAAAAGGTCATTCATGCGCGCGGCGTGGTAGATCGAGCCTTCGCGGTAGGCCACATCCGAAAAGACCAGAAACAGCGTGTCGAAGGTGTTGCCGCCGATGATGCCGCCCACGGCAAGTTGCAGCGCCCCGCGCCGCACCGCCGTCAGGGTGGTGACCAATTCCGGCAACGAGGTCACAACCGCTGTGCCAAGCGCGCCCACAAGACTGGAGGACAGCCCGTAACGCGCGATGAACACGGCCCCCGATTGGCTGATGACCCAGCCACTCAGCCCCATCAAGGCCACCAGCCCGACAAAGCGGATCACATGGACGCGCAGTGGTTCGTCTTCGTCTGTGCTTTCCTCTGGTTCATCCTCGCGGGTGGCCGATGTCTTGACCGGGCGCCACATCGGCTGATCGCGCATTGCGGTTGTCAGCTTGACCCCCGCCACATAGGCCACAACCAGCAGGACAGAGACGGGATGCACGCCCAAATAGGACACATCCGGCCCGGCCATCGCGGCGATTGGCAGGCTCAGAAACCCGATAAGCAAGACTGTCTGGAATAGGTTCGCAGGTTCGGCGGCGGCATGTTCCAGATTCGGCCCGCGATAATAGAGATCCGCAAGCGCCAGAAACAATGTTTGCGCCGCGATTCCGCCGACGGCATTGGACACCGCATAGCTGGCATCGCCGTGCCACGCGGCATTGACCGACACCACCGTGCCAGCCAAGGACGTGGCCGCGCCCAAGACGATCGCGCCCATCACAGCCTCGCCCATGCCTGTGCGATCAGCGATCATATCGGCCAGACCTGTCGCCTTGATCGACGATAGCACCACCACGCTTGCCGCGATCAGCGACACGACGCTCAGCCAAAAGGTCGAAAGCTCTGACAGCATGTCAGGGGCGCCGCGCCGGGTGTGGCCCGCGCGGCGCTCTGCCGGTTCGTCTCATGCGCGTCCCCGTTCGTCATGACTTGAACGGGGACAACGCTGCCCGGGTAGGGCGGTTCCCGGCTTAGTCGCGCAGCAGTTCGTTGATCGCCGTCTTGGAACGGGTCTGCGCGTCCACGCGCTTGACGATCACGGCGCAATAAAGGTTGAGGTTGTTCTTGGTCGGCATGGAGCCGGACACGACAACCGAATAGGCTGGCACCTCGCCGATAAAGACTTCGCCGGTCTCGCGATCCACGATCTTGGTGGATTTGCCGATATAGACACCCATGCCAAGCACCGCGCCCTCGCGGACGATGCAGCCCTCAACGACCTCGGAGCGCGCCCCGATAAAGCAATTGTCCTCGATGATCGTCGGCCCGGCCTGCATCGGCTCCAGCACGCCGCCGATGCCCACACCACCCGACAGGTGCACGCCCTTGCCGATCTGTGCGCAGCTGCCGACCGTGGCCCATGTATCCACCATGGTGCCTTCATCGACATAGGCGCCAAGGTTTACAAAGCTGGGCATCAGCACCACGCCGGGTGCGATATAGGCTGATTTGCGCACCACGCAGTTGGGCACGGCGCGGAATCCGGCGTTGCGCCAGTCGGTTTCGCCCCAGCCCTTGAACTTGCTGTCGACCTTGTCCCACCAGCCGGCGCCCTGCGGGCCGCCTTCCTGCATTTCCATGTCCTTGATGCGAAAGCCCAGCAGAACGGCCTTTTTCGCCCACTGGTTTACATGCCAGTCGCCGTTCTCCCGCTTTTCCGCCACGCGGAGCGTGCCGCTGTCCAGCGCGTTCAGCGTGGCCTCGATGGCCTCGCGGGTCTCTCCGCCGGTGGAGGGCGTGATCTGGTCGCGGGTTTCCCATGCGGCCTCGATGGCGGTCTCAAGCTGGTCGTTCGACATTACATTCTCCATGACGTGAAAGCGGCGTTGAATGGCCTATAAAAGCGCAAGGCCCGACGCGCAAGCGAGGCACCCGCGCCCGAGGGCGCAACATGCCAACGACAGTGACTGGTCAAGCCCCCGCGAAGCCTGTACGCCTTGGCCGAAAGTACGAGGAAGGACAGAGTATGGACGACGACCGCCCAAGCCGGTTCCGCGACGCGACCGAGGACCGCACCACCGCGGAACAGATCCCCGATACGCCGCAAACGCGTGCCCCGGCCTATCGCCTCGCCTTCAACGATCCTGATTTTCTGCTGCGGGATGAATTGCGCCCTGTCCGGCTTCAGCTGGAACTGCTCAAACCCGAGATGATCCTCGAAGAGCGCAACATCCGCAGCACCATTGTGCTGTTTGGTGGCGCACGCATTCCCCGCCCCGAGGACAAGGACCAGGCATCGACCAAGACGCTTTCGGATCTGTCGCGCTATTACGATCAGGCGCTTGAATTTTCCCGCCTGATGACCACCAAGTCGATGGAAACATATGGCCGCGACTATGTCATCGCCACAGGCGGCGGCCCCGGTGTAATGGAGGCTGGCAATCGTGGTGCGTCAGAGGTTGGCGGCACCTCTATCGGTCTCAATATCGTGCTGCCCCACGAACAGGCGCCCAACGAGTATGTGACGCCGGGCCTGTGTTTCAACTTTCACTATTTTGCCATCCGCAAAATGCATTTCCTGATGCGCGCCAAGGCGATCTGTTGCTTTCCGGGCGGGTTCGGCACGCTTGATGAGATGTTCGAGGCGCTGACCCTCATTCAGACCGACAGAATGGATCCGATGCCGTTCCTGCTGTTCGGAGAGGCGTTCTGGCGCAGTATCATCAATTGGGAAGCGCTGGCCGATGCGGGCACGATCTCACCCGAGGATCTGGAGCTTTTCCAGTTTGTCGAGACCGCCGAAGAGGCAGTGGCGATCATTGACAAATGGTACGCGCCACAGGCCTGAGCGGCTTCACGCCCCCTCAAAGGCGCAAAGCGCGTGCACATCCATACCAAGCGCCTCAAGTCGGCGGCGACCGCCAAGCTCTGGCAGGTCCACGACAAACGCACAGCCGACGATTTCGCCGCCCAGTCGCTCTACCAACTTGATGCCGGCCTCTGCGGTGCCACCGGTGGCCAGCAGGTCATCCACGATCAGCACCTTTTCCCCGGCAGTGATGGCATCGTCATGCAGCTCTACGATGGCCTCGCCATATTCCAGCTGGTATTCTTCGGAAATGACCTTTCCCGGCAGTTTGCCTTTTTTGCGCACGGGCACAAAGCCCACGGACAACTGGTGCGCCACGCCGCCGCCAAGAATGAAACCTCGCGCCTCCAACCCCACGACCTTGTCGATCCGTTGCCCGGCATAGGGGTTCATCAACTGGTCGATGGCCATGCGAAACCCGCGCGGATCGGCAAACAGCGTTGTTACGTCGCGAAACATGATCCCTTCATGCGGAAAGTCCACGATGGTGCGGATATAGTCCTTGACGGTTTTGGGGTCTGGCATGGTGCGTCTCCGGCTCAGGGGGGCGGGTCTTGTTTGGCCCAACCCTGCGCTGAGGGCAAGCATCTGTCGCGACACATAGCTCAAGCCGTGCGCTTGCGCTGTTCGTGTGGTTTATGGAACCAACGGTGCGCGCCGCGTGTTGGACACCTCATCCCGCTGCACCGAAAGACCGAAAAGGAGCCCTTTGATGGCCGCTCAAACGATCGCCTTTCTGATCCTGTTGCCCTTCACCATGGCCTTTATCTACGCCGCAATCCACGAATACCTGCGCTACAAATCCGAGGGCCGGGCGAGCTATGGTCTTGTGTACAACGAAGACACCGGAACGACTCATGTGACGGGTATCGGCGAGGGCGAAGAGGCCTATGATCCAGAAGAATTCGATCCGGCAGAGTTCAACGATCCTGAAAAAACCAACGAAACCGACGACGACGAAAAGGTCTGAAGACTTGCGTGTCAGCCCAGAACCCGGCCCGCCACCGCATCAAGCCGGGCCACGACTTCGGGGTCGCGCGCCTCGGGGGCGGTCAGGATCGCGTATTCAAGCGCCCGGTCGCAGCCGTGCGGGCAAGGCTCGCGCACTTTGCCCAAAAGGGCCGGCAGGCCGCGCACCAGATTGCGGGCCTTGTCGGCGTTGCCCATCAGCGTGGCGATGATCTGCGTCACATCCACCTCACCATGATCGGGATGCCAGCTATCATAATCGGTGACCATCGCGACAGAGGCATAACAAAGCTCCGCTTCACGGGCGAGCTTGGCCTCAGGCATGTTCGTCATCCCGATCACATCCGCGCCCCAGCTTTCGCGATACATCTTTGACTCCGCCAAGGTGCTGAATTGCGGACCTTCCATCGCAAGATAAGTGCCGCCATCATGCACACGCACCCCCGCATCCTGCGCCGCAGTGGCACAGGCTGTGCCCAGCCGGGGACAGGTCGGATGCGCCACGCTGACATGGGCCACGCAGCCAGTGCCGAAAAAGCTTTTGTCGCGCGCGATTGTCCGGTCGATGAACTGATCGACAATGACGAAATCCCCCGGCGCCATCTCTTCTCGGAATGATCCACAGGCGGATATGCTGACCACATCCGTCACGCCTAACCGTTTCAGCGCGTCGATGTTCGCGCGGTAGGGAATTGTCGCTGGCGCATGGACATGCCCGCGCCCATGGCGTGGTAGAAAGGCGATTGGCATGCCCCCAAGCTGCCCCGTCAAGATCCTGTCAGACGGTGCGCCCCATGGTGTGTCCACCTCCACCCAGTCGGTGTCGGTCAGCCCGTCAATCTCATAAAGCCCGGACCCGCCGATAATCCCCAGATACGTATTCATGTGCCCCGCCTCTTTGCTGTCAGCGTAGCCAAGCCCGATGGCAAGGGGATTTCAACCGGCTTTGTCCGTCTGTCCGCCTTGCGAGAGGAGAAACACGCGCGACGTGGCATCGGAATCACGCCTCTGGGCGGTTACAAAGGCAGCTGATCGGGCTGGGCTTTTGCGGCGATAATTTCCTGCAAGGCATTGGCCCGGCTATCGAAATCCTGACCCCGCGTGACATAGGACCGGTTACGGTTATGCTTGACGCGTGGCGTTTGCCGGTATTTTGCGAGCGGTCAGCCAAGGTTTCGCACGATCTGGGGCCTGCTGCACGTCACGCATGAGGCGCGCGAAATGGCCTTCGGTTCGTGCACGGCATGCACATCATCTATGAGGTCCAGAAACCGGGTAAGTAATGTCGTGCCCGTGCGTCCGGCGGGTATTGTAAAAATCCTCTTCGGCATGGGGGGCATGACAGGTCTCGCTCTGCGGGCAAAATATCGGGCGGACCCGAACTCATCAGGACGTAACCGTGAGATTCGCCTTTTAGCGCCCGAAAATAAAGCGTTCGGCCTGCCGTGATCCGGTGCTGGTCTACGAGGTTTCAAGTGGCGTAGGACGTTGGTCACGCAGACTCCGCGAGCATGCTGCCCGAGATTGTGCATGGTCCGGTGCAGATGAAACCGACGCGTTCGCCCAACCCAGTCTCAGGCTTGCACGCCGCCCAGTCGACAAATGTCGCGCTCGCCCAGAAGAGAGGTGACAATGCGCCCGTCTTGCGTTTCGCGGATGGCAAAGCCATATCCACGAAGACGAAATTTCCATTCCCGTTCCGATACCGCGTGGCTACGTTCCTTCATCACGAAGTCGCGGATCTCGATCTCTGTGCTGTTGCGTTCCATAATGTCTTCCCTTGTCCGAGTTTGTTTCTCAATTCGGGATAATTCAGGGATGTGGCGACAATCTTGCCGAATAATGGCACAACCGGGAAAGTTTCATGGCTCAGGTTTTTGTGTCGATCCGGTCGAGTTGAGGCGCGTTGTCACGCGCCGCCCCGGCCGCCGTGACCAGCGCCCGAAAGAGCTGCTGCTGTCGATGCGCATAAAACAGGTGTTCCGGGTGCCACTGAACTCCGATGGCAAAAGGGTCGCGGATCCGTTCGATGGCCTGCACCATGCCGCCCGGATCGGTCGCCGCCACACGTAGCCCGCGCCCAAGCCTGCCCACGGATTGCGAATGCAGCGCGTTGACCCGCATCTCCGCCTCGCCCACCAGCTCGGCCAGCCGCGTGGCTTGGTGAACCAAAACAGTCTTGCGTGGCAGGATCGTGCGCATCTTGCGGCTGTCGCGGTGCGTGGCATAGGCATCCTGATCCAGCGTGCCGCCCAAGGCCACGTTCAGCATCTGGCTGCCCCGGCAGATCCCCAGAACAGGCTTGCTACGGGCGAAGGCCTCTTCGACGATCCAGCGCTCCATCGCGTCGCGCTCTGGGTCGAGCCGGGCTGAAAGCGTCAGTTGACTGCCATAAAGATCGGGTGAGATATCGTCGCCGCCGCCGATGATGACGCCATCGACCGTGCTCATGTCCACGTCTCGGACCTCGTTCCAGCGGATGGCGCGGGCGCCGGCCATCCACAGATTGAGCCGAACCAGAGGAAAGATACGCCAGCCGGATCGCCGCGATGTCGTGACCGCGATACATGGTCGGGGCGGGTCAGGTTCCTGCGTCGGCCAAGTCATAATTGGAAAGTAGCGCCCCCGCGCAGCGCGCCCAGTGACCACGGGCAAGGGTCACAGCGCCATGTTCCTCTTTCCAAGCATGCGTAAGCTCTGCCAACAGGCGCGGATCCGCCGCAACCCGCTCCACCGTCAGCCAGCGTCGCCACTCGTTGTCGAGCGACCAGTGCGGATCGTCGATACGACAATCAGGCAGGCGAAAATGAAAGGCGGGCCGCGCCGATGTCGCCTCTGTCAGCGCGGGCGCAATGCGGTCAGGGTCCAGATGCTTGAACAGGGGCAGCATGTCGAGCCCGTGATTGCGGCTGAGCGCATGATCGACATAGACGTCTATCACCGGGGCCAGATCCGCCTCGGGGCCAAGGGTGATCAGGTCGCGCACCAGTGAGGTGGGGTAGGGCGCGGTAAAGGGCAGTATGCGCCGTGTCTGGTCGATCGGGTTCGCCTCTCGCAGCCAATCCTCAATCAGCGCATAGGCCAGTAAGGGGCGCACCACATCGGGGGCTGTCTCGCTGGCAATCTCTACGTTCAGATGCACACCAAAGCCAAAGAAGAGGCCACCACCACTGCCGACGACGCCCTCGCGCCGCAGCACATCGCGCAGGGCCTCTATTGCGATCAGCCCGTCCCGAGCCAGAGGCGCTGTCACGATCTCTATGGGGATGACCTCGCGACCCAGTGTCAGGGCGGTCTCGCGCAGCGCCGTCCGTTCGGTCTTGCGCAGGGCGGTATCCAGATAGACTTTGATGCGGCCGAGCTGCGCGGTCTCCACCTCCCAAATGGCGCTATCGACTTGGTGTGCGATCCCGTCCAGCTCTTGCGCGCAGAGTTCGGCGCAGCGGGCCTCTGTCAGCCCACCAAGCTCTATTTCCAGCCCGGTCAGGCGGGCGGTGCCGTCTGCCGCGTCGGGCACGGGCAGCGGGTGAAAGCCCGACATGCCCGCGTGGGGTGTCACAGCCCGGCCTCTGCCTCGATATCCTTGCGCGACTTGCGCGCGCGCTCCGTCGCGGATTTCAGCTGCCCGCAGGCGGCCATGATATCCTCGCCACGCGGTGTGCGGATCGGGCTGGCATAGCCGGCCTTGTAGACGATATCGGCGAATCGCTCGATCCGGTCCCAGTCGGATCTTTGATGCGGGGCGCCGGGCCATTCGTTGAACGGGATCAGGTTGATCTTGGCCGGGATGCCCTTGATCAGCTGCACCAGACGGCGGGCATCCTCATCGCTGTCATTCACGTCTTTGAGCATCACGTATTCAAAGGTGATCCGCTCTGAATTGCTGGCCTTGGGATAGGCCTTCAGCGCCTCTAGCAGGGCGGCGATGTTCCATTTCTTGTTGATCGGCACCAGCTTGTCGCGCACCTCGTCGGTGGTCGCGTGAAAGCTGACCGCCAGCATGCAGCCGATTTCCTCTGCCGTTTTGTGGATCTCGGGGACAATGCCGCTTGTGGACAGGGTGATGCGACGCCGCGACAGGGCAATTCCCTCGCCATCCATCGCGATCTTCATCGCGTCGCGGACGTTGTCAAAATTATACAGCGGCTCGCCCATGCCCATCAGGACGATATTGGACAAAAGACGCGGGCCTTGCGTATCAAAACCCTGTCCCTTGGTGGGCCATTCATCCAGATCGTCGCGGGCCAGCATAACCTGCCCGATGATTTCCCCGGCGGTCAGGTTGCGCACCAGCCGCTGCGTGCCGGTGTGACAAAACGAACAGGTCAACGTGCAGCCCACCTGAGAGGAAATGCACAGCGTGCCGCGATCCGTCTCGGGGATGTAAACGGTCTCGACCTCATGCCCGCCAGCGATTCGCACCAGATACTTGCGCGTGCCATCGGCGCTTATCTCGCGGTTCACGATCTCTGGGACGTCGATGACAAAGTTTTCAGCCAGTTCCGCGCGATAGGCTTTGCTGAGGTTGGTCATCTCGGCAAAATCGCGCACGCCCCAGCCATAAATCCACTGCCAGATCTGGTTGACCCGCATCTTGGCCTGCTTTTCGGGCGTGCCATGTGCAATCAGCGTCTCGCGCAGCTTGTCGCGGGTCAGGCCAACGATATTCATCGGCCCCTCCGGCAGCTTGCGGGGGATGGTCAGCACGTCTTGGGTGATCGGCGCGGTATCGGTCATGGGGCTCACATCTGGTCGGGGTGATGCGCCTCCATATAGGGGAGGGCCGGCGATTCCAAAACATTCCTTTGAAAACACGGGGCGTGATTGGCGTTCATTGGCAACAATTCGCAGGCGTAAATGCGCTCTATTTGTGTAGGACCTCGCAAAAACCTTGTAATTACCGGCGTAAAAGCGCATGTGTACCCCGCGACGTTACAGCTATCGGCCACACTGCTCCCTTCGGCTCAGTTTTTTCGATCTTGCAACAACTTAGCCGACATGCCGCATTCCGCGGGCATATTAACAGGAGAATGACAATGGCCACAGGCACAGTCAAATGGTTCAACGCAACTAAAGGTTTCGGCTTTATCGCACCCGACGGCGGCAGCAAAGATGTGTTCGTGCACATCTCCGCAGTCGAGCGCGCTGGCCTCACCGGTCTCGCAGATGACCAGAAGGTCACTTTCGACATCGAAGCAGGCCGCGACGGCCGCGAAAGCGCAGCAAACCTCGCGCTGGCATAAGCTTTCGTCCCCATCAGGGGACACAGCATAAATTATCGAACGGGCGTCTCGGCAACGATGCGCCCGTTTTTTCTTGCCCGGGGCGCAGTGCGCGTGACCTGCCGCAAGACAAGGCGCAACACCGCCGCAACCTCCAACAAGGGAATTGCAATATGGCCAGATTGACCAAGGAAACATTGTTCAAAGCACAGCCGCCGCGTGCGGAAACCGCCATGGACAAGACCACCCGAATCGTCCGCGACATCATCGACGGTGAGGCCGAACAGCGCCAGATCAAGATGCAGCGCCTGCGTGCCGCCCGGCTTGAGCGAGAGGCGAACACCCCCGCCGCGCCGGTCAAAACCCCGGTTCGCCGCGCCCGCAAGGCCGCCACCACGACCCAAAGCTGACACAACGGCGCCCCGGCCGCCGGGGCGCTCTATCCCAGTCGCGCCACCGGCGCGTGACAGGGGCAGGTCACAACGTGATCGTTGACCATCCCCACCGCCTGCATAAAGGCATAGACGATTGTGGGGCCACAGAACTTAAATCCCAGTTTTTTCAAATCTTTCGAAAGTTCTCTGGAAATTTCCGTTTCCGTCGGCACCTCGTTCAAGCTCTGCCATTCGTTCTGAATGGGCCGCCCGCCGACCCTGTCCCACAGATAGCGGTCAAAGCCCTGCTCGGCCTCAATGGTCTGCCAGACGCGGGCATTCGTGATCGCGGCCTCGATCTTGCCGCGGTGCCGGATGATGCCCGTGTCTTGGAGCAGATGGGCGACCTCTACCTCGCCCCATTTGGCGATAACATGCGGGTCAAACCCCTGAAAAGATTTGCGAAAGTTGTCTCTCTTGCGCAGGATCGTGATCCAGCTCAGCCCGGCTTGGAACCCATCCAGAATGAGCTTTTCCCACAAGGCGCGCGAGTCGTAATCAGGCACGCCCCATTCGGTATCGTGATAGGCAAGATAAATCGGGTCGCTGCCCGCCCAGCCACATCTTTCCATCGCCGTAAGGCCCCTTTTCCCACCGATCCGCACAATGTGACTCAACTGCCACGTTTAACAGGTTGTTAGCGCGGATGATTGAGCGTCTGCCTTGTAGTGAGTGGAGACGCAAATGGGGCAGAAATCAAGAAAATGGGCAAATGTGGAGGTGGGTCAGCAAAATCCGTTGGCCTACGCCGCGGCGTCACGGGACGGATCTGTGATCCAGATGGTGGATCAGGCCGTGCGACACAAAGAGGTGCTGCTTGCCTATCAGGCAGTCGTGCCAGCCGGTCGTCAGACCCGACCGGCCTTTTACGAGGGGCTGGTGCGCGTGCTGGACGACACCGGGCGGATCATCCCCGCGCGCGAGTTTATCCAGGCTATCGAAACCACGGAAACCGGGCGTATCATCGACTGCCTTGCCTTGGAAATGGGGCTGCGCGCGCTGCGTAAATTTCCCTTTCTGCGGCTGTCGATCAACATGTCGGCGCGGTCCATCGGGTACGGGCGTTGGATGCGCACCCTGAAACGGGGTCTGGGGCAGGACCCGACCATCGCAGAGCGGCTGATTCTCGAAATCACCGAAAGCTCTGCGATGCTGGTGCCGGAACTGGTGATCAATTTCATGACAGAGCTGCAACGCAAGGGGATCAGCTTTGCACTGGATGATTTTGGGTCCGGGTTCACCTCTTTTCGATACCTGCGCGATTTCTATTTCGACATTCTCAAGATTGATGGCCAGTTTATCCGCGGCATCTCGGAAAACCCGGACAATCAGGTGCTTACCCGTGCCTTGCTGGCCATCGCAGAGCAGTTTGATCTGGTCACCGTGGCCGAAAGTGTCGAACGTCCGAGCGATGCGGCCTTCCTTCAACAGATCGGTGTCGATTGCTTGCAGGGCTACTTCTTTGGGGCGCCGACCGTGCATCCGCCCTGGGAAGAGGCGGCCGAGCAAAAGGCATCGGCCTGAATGTGACAACGGATACGTTGCCGTGCTAGCGCGCCTGAGATAAGACCGGGTTCGACGGCGGGAATCCGGTCACCGTATATGAGTTGCGGCCGATACGGCCCCGCCACCAAACAAATGGTGGAGGATACCATGACCAACGTCGTAATCGCATCGGCGGCACGCACCGCTGTCGGCTCTTTCTCGGGGGCGTTCGCGAACACACCCGCCCATGATCTCGGGGCCGCCGTGCTCGAGGCCATCGTGCAGCGCGCGGGCATCGACAAGTCAGAGGTATCCGAAACGATCCTCGGTCAGGTTCTTACCGCCGCCCAAGGCCAGAACCCCGCGCGTCAGGCGCATGTCAACGCAGGCCTGCCTGTCGAAAGCGCCGCGTGGGGCATCAATCAGGTCTGTGGCTCAGGTCTTCGCGCTGTCGCGCTGGGCGCGCAGCACATTCAGCTTGGCGATGCCGATATCATTGCGGCTGGCGGTCAGGAAAATATGTCGCTCAGTACCCATGCCGCGCATCTGCGCGCCGGGCACAAGATGGGCGACGTGAAATATATCGACACGATGATCCGCGACGGTCTGTGGGATGCGTTCAACGGCTACCACATGGGCCAGACAGCCGAAAACGTCGCTGATCAGTGGCAGATCACCCGCGAACAGCAGGACGAATTCGCGCTCGCCAGCCAGAACAAGGCCGAGGCGGCGCAGAATGCTGGCAAGTTCGACGACGAGGTGATCCCCTTTACCGTCAAGACCCGCAAGGGCGAGATCATCGTGGACAAAGACGAATATATTCGCCACGGCGCCACAATCGACAGCATGACCAAGCTGCGCCCCGCCTTTACCAAGGACGGCTCTGTCACTGCAGGCAATGCGTCGGGCATCAACGACGGCGCCGCCGCTGTGCTGCTGATGAGCGCCGACAACGCCGAGGCGCGTGGCATCACACCGCTGGCGCGCATCGTCTCGTATGCCACGGCCGGTCTTGACCCGTCGATCATGGGTGTCGGCCCCATCCATGCCAGCCGCAAGGCGCTGGAAAAGGCTGGGTGGAAGGCAGAAGATCTGGATCTGGTTGAGGCGAATGAAGCCTTTGCCGCGCAGGCCTGTGCCGTCAACAAGGACATGGGCTGGGATCCGGCGGTCGTGAACGTGAATGGCGGCGCCATCGCCATTGGTCACCCGATCGGCGCGTCCGGCTGCCGCGTTCTCAACACCCTGCTGTTTGAAATGCAGCGCCGTGACGCCAAGAAAGGTCTCGCCACGCTGTGCATCGGTGGCGGCATGGGCGTCGCAATGTGCGTCGAGCGTCCGTAATCTGATCCCTCAGGGCGGGGGAAATCTCCCGCCCTTTGCACTCATTGCCGGTCGCGTGCGCAATAATGTTGCGTCCAGTTCTTGTCAGCGGTAACAGAGTTTCAACGACATTCAATAAATCGGAGGATTTCATGGCACGAACAGCACTTGTTACCGGCGGGACCCGGGGCATCGGCGAATCGATTTCCAAGGCGCTCAAGGCCGAGGGCTATAATGTTGCGGCGACCTATGCCGGCAACGACGAAAAGGCGGCTGCTTTTACCGAGGCGACAGGCATCAAGACCTACAAGTGGAACGCCGCCGATTACACGGCAAGCAAGGACGGAATCGCCCAAGTCGAGAACGAGCTTGGTCCGATTGACGTGGTGATCGCCAATGCCGGCATCACCCGTGACGCCCCGTTTCACAAGATGACCCCCGACCAGTGGCAGGAGGTGATCGACACCAACCTGACCGGCGTGTTCAACACCGTTCATCCGATCTGGCCGGGCATGCGCGAGCGTGGCTTTGGCCGTGTTGTTGTCATCAGCTCTGTGAATGGTCAGAAGGGCCAGTTCGCTCAGGCCAACTACGCCGCCACCAAGGCCGGCGACCTGGGCTTTGTGCGCAGTCTTGCTCAAGAGGGCGCTGCCAAGGGTATCACCGTCAACGCGGTCTGCCCGGGCTATATCGCGACAGAAATGGTCATGGCGGTACCAGAAAAAGTACGCGAAGCGATCATCGGTATGATCCCGACGGGCCGTTTGGGCGAACCGGAGGAAATCGCACGCTGCGTGACCTTCCTCGCATCCGACGATGCGTCCTTCATCAATGGCTCGACGATCTCGGCCAATGGCGGTCAGTTCTTCGCCTGACCCTGTTACGATGTTTGAAAATCGGGGCTGGTCTGACGACCGGCCCCTTTTGTTTGGTCACGTCGCTGCGGACAATGCACCCAAGCCCATCCTCACGCGTGGACAGACAACTTTTCAATTTCTTCTTTGAGCCGCAGCTTGTGTTTCTTGAGTTCTGCGATCTCGAAATCGCTGGAACCAGGTGAACGTTGGGCCATTTCTACTTGTTCAGAGAGGGCCAGGTGTTTTTTCTTCAGTTCCTCGACATGTGAACTCAAGCTCATAGACAATTCTCCTCTCATATTTGCTGAACAATTCCAGTGCACCACAAAAAATGGCGTCTGTCACGCTGCAGGCGCACGGTCGACTGTACTGAAATAGTTACAAGTTGAAATTTCAGGCAGGAAACGGGAGGCCAGCCCCCAATCTGAGCACCGACGCTGTCGCCATTGTATAGCTGTCGCCATCATGCTCATGGCGCTCTCCAGAGTGTAAAACCCACCCGTTATGGAGCCGAAACGCGGCCCGCCCACCGCGTTTTCCGCGCAGCAATACAAGCCGCGCCGCCTGACCGGCACGCGGCACCAACGGCAAAACCTCAAGACTTCCAAGATGTTGCGCGGCATGACCAAGCAGCTCTGGTAGGCGTTCGGCCCGCTGAATAAAGGTCACGCTGCCGCGCGGGCGTGTGCGCTTTGCCGCCGTGGACACCCACTTGGCAAGCGGGGTCGCCTCGCCAAGTGCGGTTTCCCGCCCGCTATCAGGCGCGGGGGTAGAGATGCGTCTGTCGAAATAGGGGGGATTCGCCATGACATGATCGAATTGCCGCGCCTTGAGCGATGCTGGCAGGTCCGCAAGGTCGCCGGTTATGACCTCAAATTTCATGTCATTGTCGGCGGCATTTCTGCGCGCCAGTTCGGCGTAGTCTGCCTGCAATTCCAGCCCGGTGAGGGCCACACCCGGCACCCGCCGCCCCAGACATAGTGACGCCACGCCCGCGCCACAGCCCAGTTCCAGCACCGTTTCACCTGCTTTTGCGCTTAGGCTCGCGGCTAGCAGCACCGGGTCGACCCCGGCCCGGTATCCGGCGCGTGGCTGCCAGATCCGCAAGGCGCCGCCAAGAAATTCATCCCGGCTCAGCCCGTCTGCAACCTCGCTACCGCTCATTCACCGCGATTCCGTTATCGGTCATCGCGCGCTGCGCCGGCACCAGATCGTCGTCGGCCACCATGAGACGGCGCGGAAATATCCCGATCCCGCCTTCGAGGATGCTCATATTTACGTCCATTTCAAAGCAGTCTATACCCTCGCCTTGAAGCAAAGCTTTGGCAAAGGCGATCACGGTGGGGTCGGAGGTGCTGAGCAATTGTTTCATGGGGATGACTTAAGGACAGATGACATTATTTGTCGACCCATGCGGTGGGAGTTTCTGATGGGACTGGATCATGCTGCGACCAAGCCACACGAGGCTTTGGCCGGACATCTCGAAGGCAAGATGCAGGATGTGAACGCGCTTATTCGCGCGCGCATGGCGTCTCGTCACGCGCCCCGCATCCCCGAGGTCACGGCCCATCTGGTCGAGGCGGGTGGCAAACGGTTGCGCCCCATGCTGACGCTCGCGGCGGCGGATATCTGTGGCTATGCCGGGCCGTTCGATGTGCATCTCGCCGCAACAGTGGAATTTATCCATACCGCAACGCTGTTGCATGACGATGTGGTTGATGAGAGCGCACAGCGCCGGGGGCGGCCGACGGCGAACCTTCTTTTTGATAACAAATCCAGCGTGTTGACCGGCGATTACCTCTTTGCTCGCGCGTTTCAATTGATGGTGGAAACCGGTTCGCTCCGGGTGCTCGACATTCTCGCCAATGCCTCTGCGACCATCGCCGAGGGCGAGGTGCTGCAACTGACGGCTGCGCGCAATCTCAAGACTGCTGAGGATATCTATCTTCAGGTCGTGCGCGGTAAGACGGCGGCGCTTTTCTCGGCGGCGACAGAGGTGGGGGGCGTGATTGCAGGTGCTGATGCGGATCAGATCGCGGCGCTTTTTGAATATGGTGACGCGCTTGGCGTTGCTTTTCAGATCGTCGATGACCTGCTCGACTATCAAGGCGATGCCAAGGCCACGGGCAAAAACGTCGGCGACGATTTCCGCGAGCGCAAGCTGACCCTGCCGGTCATCAAGGCCGTGGCTGCAGGCTCTGACGAAGAGCGTGCATTCTGGTCGCGCACGATCGAAAAGGGCGATCAGCGCGATGGCGATCTCGAAGAGGCGCTACGCCTGCTGAATCTGCATGGCGCGCTAGAGGCGACGCGGCAAGATGCGCTGCATTGGTCTGGCGTCGCGCGCGCGCGCATCGAAACGCTGCCCACTCATCCGGTGCGGGATATGCTTGCGGATCTGGCGGATTACGTGGTGGCGCGGGTCAGCTGATACGCGCCACGCGGTTTTAGACCGCCGGGTTCAGCTTTGCCTTGGTGACCCACCATGCCGGATATTCCTCTTTCAGGCGTCCCGCTGCGGACCCGGCTGTCTCGGCGTTGCGGTATAACCCGAAACAGGTCGCGCCAGATCCCGACATGCGTGAAAGCTGACAGCCGCCTGTCACCTCGATCGCTTTGAGCACTTGTTCGATCCGGGGCTGTACCTGCATCGCGGGGGCCTCCAGATCGTTGCGCATGCCCCGGATCCAATCGGTAAGATCGGACCCATCCGTCATCGCGGGAATGTCCGCCGGCATAGGCGGATTGTCCTTGCTCTCCAGCTGGGCAAAGACCTCTGTTGTGGGCACGGCAAGACCGGGATTGACCAGCACCGCGTATAGGGCGGGCAAATCCCGCATGGGCAGGATTTCGTCGCCGATATTGCGCATACGGGCTGCGCGATTGCCAAGGCAGACAGGCACATCCGCCCCCAGCCGCGTGAGGTCTTTTGGAATTGGCTGATCGGTTAAGCGGCTGATCAAGCGCAGTGTGGCGGCGGCATCCGCAGACCCGCCACCCAACCCCGCGGCATGGGGCAGGATCTTGTCGAGTACGATTTCCGCCTCGACCCCCATCATCTGGGCGGCTTTCCAGACAAGGTTGCTTTCATCCGTTGGCACGTCGTTGGCCATCGGGCCGGTGACCGTTACGCTTGTCGCATCGGCGATCGTCACGCGCACGACATCGCCCACATCAGCGAACATCACCAGCGAATCCAGTAGATGATAGCCGTCCTCCCGCTGCCCCGTGACATGCAGGGTCAGATTGACCTTGGCCTGTGCAAGACCCTCAGCCGTCATCATCAGCCACCCTGAGAGGCGGCGCGCCTTCCTCGGCCAGCACCTCGTCCAGGCCGATCTCTAGCTTGCGGCGAATGCGGTCCGGGTCGATATCGGGGGAGGGGTTTTCCATATCGACAAAGGACAATGCCCGCTTCCACTGGAATCGCGCCTCGGTCTCGCGGCCCACAGCCCAGAGCACGTCGCCCAAATGGTCGTTCACCACCGGGTCCACGGGCATCAGTTCTGCGGCACGTTCCATGTGGCCGATAGCCTCTTCATAGCGGCCCAGCCGGTAAAGTGCCCAGCCAAGACTGTCCACGATGTGCCCACTGTCAGGCTGGCGTTCCACGGCCTCTTCGATCATCTCCAGCGCTTCGTCGAGGTTGCGCTGTTTTTCCACCAGCGAATAGCCCAGATAGTTGAGCACCTGCGGATGGCCGGGATTTAGCTCCAACGCCTTGCGGAAATCCGCCTCGGCCTTGTCCCAGTTGCCCAGCCGCTCATGGCTGATGGCGCGGGCGTAACGCACGAACCACTGATCCGAATCCTGCTCGGCATAAATGTCCAGCGCGGTGTCGTAGGCGTCGATCGCCTGCGCATAGTCTTCCTGCTGACGATAAAGGTCGGCCGTCGCCACATGCACCATCGGAAGCTCTGGATGGATCTCGCGCAGCTGCTCCATCACCTCGATCGCGGTGTCGAACTTGTCGGCGCGGCGCAGCGCCTCTGCGCGGCCCATCTCTGCGGCGGTAAAGGACGGATGATCGCGGGGCACCCGTTTGTAGGTTTCCACCGCCAGATTGAACCGGCCCAGCGCATCCAGCAGTTCGGCGGACATGATGATCGCGTCCACATGGGCGGGATCAAGATATTCCGCCATGCGGGCATATAGCAGGAGGTAATCCTCGCTGGCCTCGGTCGTCAGCGCCTGACCGATAGAATAAAACACCTCTGCCAGCCCATCCTTGGCCCCGGACACAAGGCTGAATGGCACCGGTGCGCCGGTTTCAAGCTTTTCGCGCAGCGCCACCACTTCCGGGTCCGCATTGGCGCCAAATGCGTCGTCTATGAGGGCAACCGCCTCGGTGTTGCGCTCCAGTTGGCTCAGCACCTCGGCCCATGCAAGAGTGCCGCGGCGTGTGCGTTGCAGCGGTGCGTCGTCACTGCCCGAAAAGATCGCCTCGGCGGCCTCGAAATCCCCAACAGAGGCTAATGCCAGTGCCTTGTGATAGCGGGCGAAATTGCGCAGGCCACGCTCTTGTGCCACGGCGTCAAAGGCGGTGACGGCTGCAGTCATATCGCCTTGGCCCAGCATCACCCAAGCCTCTATCAGCCCATCTGCAAGCTGCCCGACACCACGCCCGGCCTCCAGCCGATCCAGCACCGCGTCATAGGCGCCGTTGCGGATATCTTCTGCCATGATCGCCATAAAGGCGACCTGACTTTGCAGGCCTTCGGTGTCGATCCGGCGGGCCAAGGGGGCAGCGCGGTCGATGTCACCCAGCGACATGTAGGCGATGATCGCATTTTCCAACAGCGCGGGATTGCTGGTATCCACCGCGATGGCCTGCGCGAAATAGCGCGCCGCCGCCTTGAAATCATTGTCGTAACTGGCCTGCCGCGCGGCAAGATAGGCGCCCGCGTTCTCGTTTGCCGTCGCCGTAATCGCGCCGCCCTGCAAAAGGGCTACGACGGCCCCGGCTGTCAGAAATCTGAAGGTCACGTTTTGCCTGCCTGTTTTGCCTGAGTGTCCCACTCAACGTAGTCCGCGCACCCCCTCAAAGCAATGCAGGCGGCTCGCGCGTTTCAAGATTGGGGTGGAATTCACCTCTTCTTGACATGCGCGCTGCCACTTTGCTCATCCGCGGGCGCAGATTCATGACGCGGTGTCGGATGGTCGGATGACCTGGCCACCCGATTTACATGTTGGGATAATTCGGCCCGTCCCCGCCCTGTGGCGGAACCCAGTTGATGTTCTGGCTGGGGTCCTTGATATCGCAGGTCTTGCAATGCACGCAGTTCTGGAAATTGATGACAAAGCGCGCATCCTTGCCCTCTTCTTGCACGAATTCATAAACCCCCGCAGGGCAGTAGCGTGCGGACGGTCCTGCATATTTCGGCAGGTTCACGCCCACCGGCACGTCCGCATCCTTCAGCTTGAGATGCGCGGGCTGGCTTTCTTCGTGATTGGTCATTGAAAAACTGACATTGGTCAGTCGGTCAAAGCTCAGCTTGCCATCGGGCTTGGGATAGCTGATTTCCTTGTGGTTCTTGGCGGGCTCCGTCGCCTCGGCGTCTGTCTTGTCGTGGCCCAGCGTGCCAAAGGCGGAAAACCCAAGCGTGTTGGTCCACATATCAAGCCCGCCCAGCGTCAGGCTGGCAGCAAGGCCGTATTTCGACCACAGCGGTTTCACGTTGCGCACCCGCTTGAGGTCCTTGCCGATGGCGCCGTCGCGCACCTCGGCCTCATAGGTGGACAGCTCGTCACTGGCGCGGCCCGCCTCGATGGCCTCATGCGCGGCCTCGGCCGCGGCCTTGCCCGACAGCATGGCATTATGATTGCCCTTGATGCGCGGCACGTTGACCATGCCAACGGTACAGCCCAGCAGGGCGACACCGGGTGCCACCATCTTGGGCATGGACTGATACCCGCCCTCAGAGATCGCCCGCGCGCCATAGGCCACGCGCTTGCCACCCTTGAGCAGGTCAGCGACCATCGGGTGATGCTTGAACTGCTGGAATTCCATGTAGGGGAACAGGTGCGGGTTCTTGTAGTTCAGATGCACCACAAAGCCGACATAGACCTGATTGTTGTCGAGGTGATAGATAAACGAACCACCCCCGGCCTTTGCTTCCAGCGGCCAGCCCATCGTGTGCGTGACCGTGCCTTCGCGGTGCTTTTCCGGGTCGATTTCCCAGATTTCCTTCATGCCAAGGCCGAATTTCTGCGGCTCTTTGCCCTTGGACAGATCGTATTTCGCGATCACTTCCTTGGACAGGCTGCCGCGCACGCCTTCGGACAGGAATACATATTTGCCGTGCAGTTCCATGCCCGGCTCATAGCTGGGTCCGGGCGTGCCATCGGGATTGCGCCCGAATTCACCCGCGACCACGCCTTTGACCTCGCCATCGTCGCCGTAAACCAGCTCGGAACAGGCCATGCCGGGGAAAATTTCCACACCCAGCTCTTCGGCTTGCTCGGCCATCCAGCGGCAGACATTTCCCATGCTCACGATATAATTACCGTGATTGTTCATCAGGGGCGGCATCGGCCAGTTGGGGATGCGAATCTTGCCCGCCTCGCCCAGCATATAGAAATTGTCCTCGCGCACGGGCACGTCGAGAGGCGCGCCTTTTTCCTTCCAGTCGGGGATCAGAGCATCTAGACCGCAGGGATCCAGCACCGCGCCCGACAGGATATGCGCGCCCACCTCGGACCCCTTTTCCAGCACAACCACCTCGCGGGAGGGGTCAAGCTGTTTGAGGCGGATCGCGGCCGACAGGCCTGACGGCCCTGCGCCCACGATCACGACGTCGTATTCCATGGCTTCGCGCTCTATGTCGGACATGCTGTCTTCCTTCATTCGTGGCTGGTCCGACCTGCGCCGGCTGCTAAAAACTCGCACTTGGTTATCTTGTGCCCTTGCATGACGTCAATCTCAACACGACGTTAGGATGACGCAAGAGCGGCAATATAGCGCGGTATGCCCCGGTTTTAAACGGTGGGGGCTGTCAGCGGCTATTGCATTCCCGGCATGGCTCGGGGCACTCTGCGATGCAGTATTGGACGTAAAAGAGACGGGGTCGTGATGCGCGGCCCCGCGTTGACGAAGGGACACACGGGATGGAAAAAATTCCCATGACGAAGGAAGGCTTCACCGCTCTGGAAAAAGAGCTGAAGCACCTGAAATCCGAAGAACGCCCCGCGATCATACGCGCCATTTCCGAGGCGCGCGAACATGGCGACCTGTCGGAAAACGCCGAATACCATTCCGCCAAGGAAAAGCAGTCCTTCATCGAGGGCCGGATCAAAGAACTCGAAGGCGCGATCAGCCGGGCCGACGTGATCGACCCGACAAAGCTGTCAGGGTCGATCAAGTTCGGCGCCACAGTTACGCTGGTCGATGAGGACACCGACGAGGAAAAGACCTATCGCATCGTGGGTGAATACGAGGCGAGCATCGAAAAAGGCCTGCTCAACATAAAATCGCCCATTGCTCGCGCGCTTATTGGCAAAGAAGAGGGTGATAGCGTAGAGGTGCGCACACCGGGCGGCGAAAAGTCCTACGAAGTGCTGAAAGTCGCCTACATCTGATCGGGACACGCGCCTCATGTCCGACCGCGGCAAAACATCATCAGCCTCAGGCCTTGCTGGCAGGGGGGATCGCCCACGCGTTACCGCGGTAGAGATCATCGCGCTGGCGTTGACGCTCGTATGGCTTGCGGGCACGGCGATCTTTTTTGTCGTGCTGGCCCCCTCGGGCATGTTCGATCACAGCGGTGGCGCGCTGCAATTCGTAATCGTTCTACTTGCCATTTTCATGCCCGTCGCGGTGATCTGGGTCGCTGCTGTGGCCGCGCGTGCGGCCCGTGTGATGCGAGAGGAAAGCCAGCGATTGCAAACCGCCATAGATGCCATTCGCCAAGCGTATGTGCAGCAGGCGCAGGCCAACAACGCCGTCTCAACCGAGCCCTCGGTGACCAAGAAACTCGAAGAGATCGCACAGGCGCAGCGCAAGACCGAAATTGCGCTGGCCACCTTTTCCAGCAGCCGCGTTCCCCCGCCGCCCCGGCCCGCCGCCGCGCCGGAACCTGTCGCAACCGGCGATCAGGTGGTTCTGCCGCTCGGCACCCCGGCCGAGGACATGGCGATGCCTCTGGATACAGAGGATTTTATCAAGGCGCTGAATTTTCCCGAAAACGCACAGGACAAGGCCGGGTTCGCGGCGCTGCGCCGCGCGCTCAAGCATCGTGCGACGGCACAGCTTGTGCAGGCGTCGCAGGATATCCTGACGCTGATGTCGCAGGACGGCATCTATATGGACGACCTCAAGCCCGATATGGCCCGGCCCGAGATTTGGCGCCGTTTCGCCGCCGGGGAACGGGGGCGGGCGGTTGCCCCGCTTGGGGGCATCAGGGACCGCTCGTCGCTCGCACTGACCGCGGCGCGGATGAAACAGGACGCGATCTACCGCGATGCCGCGCATCATTTCCTGCGCGTCTTTGACCGCACGATTTCCAGCTTTGCCGAAAACGCCACCGACGCTGAACTGTCGGATTTCTCAAGCACCAGAACCGCCCGCGCGTTCATGCTCTTGGGCCGCGTGGCGGGAACGTTCCGCTAGCCGACTTCGCCGCAGCGTCGTTCAATATGAGGGTCTGTTTTACAGTCCCAAGCTCATGGCGCTACTTGCTGCCGATTGTTAAGGTCTCGCTGGTCCTGACGCTGGGGGAGTGTTCGGCATCCGTCAAGTTTCCGTCCGCGCCGTTAGGGTCCCGTCGCACAGCTTGTTGACGCGCCTGTTGCCGCGCGCGGCGATCCGCGCCAATATGGTCCCCCTGAAAGAGGATATGTGCCATGCGCAAATTTCTGGTGGTTCTGGACGACAGCCGCGAGTGCCTGAACGCGATGCGCTTTGCCGCCTTGCGTGCGGCCAATACCAATGCGGGCGTCGAGATCCTTGCTGTGATCCCGCCTGAGGAATTCAATCACTGGATTGGTGTGGGCGACATCATGCGCGAAGAGGCCCGCGAGCGTATCCACGCCCATTTCGAGGTGTTCGCCAAATGGATGCGCGACCGCCAAGGGGTCGATCCCGAGCTGGTCATCCGCGAGGGCGAGCCGGTGGCGGAAATCATTGCGCAGGTCCGCGACGATCCAGATATCGGCGTGCTCGTTCTTGGCGCGGGTACGGATAAGAAGGGGCCGGGGCCGCTTGTGACACAGCTTACCCGAAGCTCTGGTAGCTTGCCCATCCCGGTGACCATCGTCCCCGGTGATCTGAGCAAGGAACGGCTGCAAGAGATCACGTGAACTGGCGGGTAGATGTGCGCAGTTCTTGCGGCCAACGACTTTGGTCACGTTGCAGGCGCCTATATACAAGCTCCACCCGTTTAGTTTAGAATCGTTCCAATCCTTGACTCGACCGGGGGCGGTGCGCATATCTGTCCCAAGCATTACAGGAAAGCGACACATGTTCATCCAAACGGAATCGACCCCGAACCCCGCAACCCTGAAATTCCTGCCCGGCCAGACCGTGCTGGAGGCAGGCACCGCCGACTTCCCATCATCCGAAGGCGCGGACCAATCGCCGCTGGCGGAAAAGATCTTTCGCGTTCAGGGCGTTACCGGCGTCTTTTTCGGCAACGATTTTGTCACGGTGACCAAGCAAGACGATGTGGAATGGGACCATGTAAAGCCCGCTATCCTTGGGGCCATCATGGAGCATTTCCAATCCGGTCAGCCCGTCATGCTGGGCGAGGCGCAATCGTCAGGCCATGCCGAGCACACTGGCGAAGATGCGGAAATCGTCGGACAGATCAAAGAATTGCTGGACACCCGCGTGCGTCCTGCCGTGGCGCAGGATGGGGGCGACATCACGTTTCACGGGTTTGAGCGCGGCGTGGTTTATCTACATATGCAGGGCGCCTGCGCCGGGTGCCCATCCTCAACCATCACGCTGAAGATGGGCATCGAGAACCTGCTGCGGCATTATATCCCCGAAGTGACCGAGGTGCGCCCTGTTGGCGTCCTCTGACACCGCCATTCTGGCGTTTGACACGTCGGCCGCGCATTGCGCGGCCGCTTTGCTTTTGGGCGATGAGGTTTTCACCTCGGTCGAGGAAATGGGGCGCGGCCAAGCCGAGCGCCTCATGCCGCTGATCGAGGATCTGCTCGAAAGCCGGGGGAAAACCCTTTCCGATATCTCTCGTATCGGTGTCGGGGTCGGCCCCGGCAATTTCACGGGCATCCGGATTTCCGTGTCACTTGCGCGGGGTCTTGCACTTGGTTTGGGGGTGCCTGCCATTGGTGTGTCCGGCTTTGCCGCGCTGCGCCATGCTACGGGTGCCGATCTGGCTGCCATCCCGGCGCCGCGTGAGACTGCGTATCTTCAGGACCGCAGCGGCGCGCCGGTGATCGTGCCCATCGCAGAGGTGCCGGCCGAGGCCGCCTTGCCTCAGGGGGCAACGTCTCTGGTGACTGCGATCGCCCGTCTTGCCTCTGAGGCGGGTTCGGATGCCCCGCCACCCGCGCCGCTCTATGTGCGGCCTGCGGATGCAGCCCCCGCGCGGGATCTTCCGCCTAGGATACTTGATGACGCCTGAGGCGCTTGCCACCCTCCATGCCCGCGCCTTTGCGGGGCAGGGCAGGCCGTGGTCCGCAACGGAATTTGCAGAGCTTTTGTCGTCTGGTCCGGTGTTTGCCGTGGGCGAAGATACGGGGTTTGCGCTGGGCCGGGTCGTGGCCGGAGAGGCAGAGCTTTTGACGATTGCAACAGCCCCCGAGGTACAGGGGCGGGGTATTGGCAGAAAAACACTCTCAGCCTTTGAAAACGAGGCGGTCGCGCGTGGCGCGGTGCGCGTCTTTCTCGACGTCGCCCAAGACAATGATCCCGCGATCAGGCTGTATCTGGGGGCTGGTTATGTCGAGGTCGCGCGCCGTGCCGCCTATTACCGACGGCCGGACGGCAGCCGCACAGACGCCATCCTCATGGAAAAGCGCAGCGCGTGATCCTCAGATTGCGTGACTATGCCCTGCGTGGCTCAGATCATAGGCGTCAAACGCCCGCGCGATCATCCGTGTAAGCGGCCGCGCCGGTTCTGGAACGAACAGCGCGTCGTCGGTCAGGTTCAGCAGACCCTCGAACTCTTCCACGACCGGCTGCAGAATGACCTTGAGCTGCGCCTGTGATAGTCCGAAATCGCGACAGATCTCTGCGCGGTCGATCCGAAAATCGCACATCACCGCCTCAATCAGGCGCCCCCGCAACAGATCCTGACCAGCAAAGACATGGCCCCTTGTGGTAGCGAAATGCCCCGCACGAATGGCCTTGGTATAGGCGCCCGTCGCCGGGGCGTTTTGCGCGTAACCCTGTGGAAACCGCGAGATTGCCGAAGCGCCGAGCCCGACCAGCACATCGGCGCTGTCATCGGTATAGCCTTGAAAATTACGCCGCAGACGGCCCGAGCGTAGCGCGGTGCTTAGCCCGTCTTCGGGGCGGGCGAAATGGTCGGTGCCAATTTCATCGTACCCGTCCCAGACAAACAGTCGTCGCGCAGTCTCAAACAGCTCCAGCCGCTCTTGCGGGGTGGGCAGCGCATCGGAGGGAATAAGCTGCTGGCGCTTGGCCATCCAAGGCACATGCGCATAGCCATAAAGCGCGACACGGTCCGGTGCGAGCGACAACAGCTTTTGCACGCTTTCGGTGATCCGCGCGTTGGTCTGGTGCGGCAGGCCGTAAAGGATATCTGCGTTGAGGCTTTGAATGCCACGCGCGCGGATTGCGTCGACCGCATCGCGGGTGATGTCATAGCCCTGAATTCGCCCGATGGTCTGCTGGATCGCATCATCAAAATCCTGCACCCCGATTGAGGCACGGGTCATCCCTGCCTCGGCCAGTGCGTCAAGGCGTGGCTCGTCAATCTCATTGGGGTCGATCTCGACCGAGAATTCGGTATTGGGGCCGAATGGCACCGCCGTGCGGACCGCCGCGGCAAGATCGCGCATCATCGGCGCGGTCAAAAGTGTCGGTGTGCCCCCGCCCCAATGCAGCCGTGACAGCGTGACACCCTCGGGCAGCGCCTGTGCCAGCATGGCAATCTCGGTTTTCAGCGTTTCAAGATAGGCCGCCACGGGCGCATCAGATTGCGTGCCTTGCGTTCGGCAGGCGCAGAACCAGCACAGCCTTCGACAGAAGGGTACGTGGATATAAAGTGAGATTTCCCCACCGGGCGGCACAGCGGCCAGCCAGTCGGTAAAGGCGTTGCACCCCGTATCGGCCGAGAAATGCGGCGCGGTGGGATAGCTGGTGTATCGCGGCAGCTTTGCGTCAAAGAGACCCAAGCGAGCCAGTTGTGCTTTGTCCATCATGCAGTTAGCTATGAGGGAGGGATTCCAAAACTTCTTTGACACAGATCAAAACGGTGTACGATGAGCATCATGCTGAATGAGTCTGACTCTGCGAGACCACGTGAATGCGCGGACTGTCCTATTCGTCACAGGGCCGTGTGCGCACGTTGTGACAGCGAAGAGTTGGAAGCGCTGGACCACATCAAATTTTACCGCAGTTTCGAGGCTGGCCGCACCATTCTCTGGGCTGGTGACAGGATGGATTTTGTCGGGTCCGTCGTGTCGGGAATCGCAACTCTGACCCAGACGATGGAGGACGGGCGCCGTCAGATGGTCGGGC
The DNA here is from genome assembly GCA_965656855.1 of Roseovarius sp. Lineage (GTDB taxonomy): Bacteria > Pseudomonadota > Alphaproteobacteria > Rhodobacterales > Rhodobacteraceae > Roseovarius. The sequence goes on along the minus strand of CBFHML010000061.1, from coordinate 32,559 downwards.
TCTTGCTGCCCAGTGATTTTGTCGGGCGTCCCGGACGAGAGCAAGCTGCCTACGATGTGGTGGCGACGACGGACATGGTGATGTGCTGTTTTCGCAAAAGCCCGTTCGAGGACATGATGGTACGCACGCCGCATATCGCGCAGCGCCTGCTGGAAATGACGCTTGATGAGCTTGATGCCGCACGCGAATGGATGCTTGTGTTGGGGCGCAAAACCGCGCGCGAAAAGATCGCGAGCCTTTTGTCGATCATCGCCCGCCGCGATGCGACGCTGAACCTTGGAGGGCTTCAGGGGCCGATCACCTTTACTCTGCCGCTGACCCGCGAAGCGATGGCGGATTACCTCGGCCTGACGCTTGAAACCGTCAGCCGCCAGATTTCTGCGTTGCGCAAAGACGGCGTGATAGAACTGGAAGGCAAGCGTCAGGTCACGATCCCTGATTTCCACCGTCTTCTGGATGAGGCGGCGGACGATGACGATGGTGGTCTGCTCACCTGACGGTCTGAACCGATTGCAGGTCTTAATGCGCCATCAATAGCGGCACGGGAGAATGTTCGAGCATTGCCCGACTTGTTCCGCCAAAGACCGCCTCGCGAAAACGCGAATGACCATACGCTCCCATGACGACCAGATCGGCCTCTATATCCGCTGCGTGACGTATAAGAACATCCGCGACGCGCGGCAGGGATTTTGACAGAACGTCAATATCCACTTTGACACCATGTCGGGCGAGGTATTGCGACACCCGGCCACCCGGATCCGATCTTTCCGCGTTATGCTCTGGCGGATCAACCACCACCACTTTCACCACGTCCGCCTCAGCCAGAACAGGCAGCGCCGCACGGGCCGCCATCAATGCCTCTGGGCTTTCATTCCAGGCAAGCATGACCCGTTTGGGCGCAAGAGGAAAGGCACTGTCCGCAGGTAGGATCAGGGCCGGTGTGCGGCCCTCAAAGAGGATCGCCTCGGTCAATGGTTCAAGCTCGTTGCCGCGCCCCTGACCATAGGGAGAGGGCTGTATCGCCAGATCACAGAATCGCGCATGGCTGGCCACCACCCGGCTCAGATCGGCAAGCTGTGCGACCTGCGCATCGCAAGACCACGTAACGTCGGGCAAGACAGACAGCACCTTGCGCGCCTCTGCCGCGATCATGTCTGATTCCTGCTGGCACTGATCCAGCGTTTGCTGAACGGCCAGCGCCGAAGCGCCGGCGAAATACATGTCCGTCGGGCAGCGATTGACGCCAACGGCCATCACCTCGAGATGCGCATCCAGCCGCGCGGCAAGCGTCGCGGCATGCTCCAGCGTGGGTCTGACCAAGGGTACATCCGAAACGGCACAGAACAGGCTTTTCCAAGTCATTACATCCATCCTTTCGCGGTTTGATCTTAAGAACAGTGTAAATTCCGCCTGTCTCCGGGCGCCTTGATGCGTGTCAAACTGTCCTGACAGTTTGTTACTCGTGATTGTCTTGATGCAGATCAAGGCGAGCTGCGCAGTCGTTCCTCAAAAAGAGCGCAGTCTGAACGCGCGTGCAGTTGGTTCAAGCGCCATCGGCAGACAGAGACGAAGGGAACAAGTATGCAAAACTATTTCAAGCTGATCGTGCTGGGTCTGATCACGTTCTTGGCGCTTATCTGCGCCAACTACGCGCGTGATGTGGCCTATCTGGTCAATGCACTGACCATCGCCTTGGTGGCGGCTGGTCTATTCATCTGGGTGCTGCGCAACACCGATGAACCTGTCTATGCGCCTGATCTGTCGGGTGAGTATATGGACGGCGTCGTGCGCGCCGGTGTCATCGCCACATCGCTCTGGGGTGTTGTGGGTTTTCTGGTTGGCACATTCATCGCCTTCCAGTTGGCCTTTCCGCATCTCAATTTCGAATGGTCGCAAGGCCATCTCAACTTTGGGCGATTACGGCCGCTGCATACCTCTGCGGTGATCTTTGCCTTTGGCGGCAACGCCCTGATCGCGACGTCCTTTTATGTCGTGCAGCGCACCACTGCGGCCCGGCTCTGGGGTGGCAACCTCGCGTGGTTCGTGTTCTGGGGCTATCAGCTTGTGATCGTTCTCGCGGCAACCGGCTACTTGCTGGGCGCGACGCAATCCAAGGAATACGCAGAGCCCGAATGGTATGTCGACTGGTGGCTGACCATCGTATGGCTGGCATATCTTGCGATCTTCATCGGCACGCTGGTGAAGCGGAAAGAGCCGCATATCTACGTCGCCAACTGGTTTTACCTTTCGTTCATCATCACCGTGGCCATGCTGCATGTGTTCAACAACCTCAGCATCCCGGTCAGCATGTTCGGCTCCAAGTCAGTACAGGTCTTTTCCGGCGTGCAGGATGCCATGACACAATGGTGGTACGGGCATAACGCCGTGGGCTTTTTCCTGACGGCGGGCTTCCTTGGAATGATGTATTACTTCGTGCCAAAACAGGCAGAGAGGCCGGTCTACAGCTATAAACTGTCGATCATCCACTTCTGGGCGCTGATCTTCATCTATATCTGGGCTGGCCCACACCACCTGCATTACACAGCGCTGCCTGACTGGGCGTCGACCCTTGGCATGGTGTTCTCGATCGTTCTGTGGATGCCCAGCTGGGGTGGTATGATCAATGGCCTCATGACGCTCTCGGGCGCGTGGGACAAGCTGCGCACCGATCCGGTGATCCGTATGATGGTGATCTCCATCGGGTTCTACGGCATGTCCACCTTTGAGGGGCCGATGATGTCGATCCGGGCGGTGAATTCGCTGTCGCATTACACCGACTGGACCATCGGGCACGTCCATTCCGGCGCGCTGGGATGGAACGGCATGATCACCTTCGGGGCGCTCTATTTCCTCGTGCCGAAGCTGTGGAATCGTGAGCGGCTCTATAGCCTCTCGCTGGTAAGCTGGCATTTCTGGCTCGCGACGATCGGGATCATCCTCTACGCGGCCTCAATGTGGGTGACCGGCATCATGGAGGGCCTGATGTGGCGCGAAGTGGATGCCAACGGCTTCCTCGTGAACTCTTTTGCCGACACCGTGGCAGCCAAGTTCCCGATGTATGTCGTCCGTGGCTTGGGCGGGGTGCTCTATATCAGCGGCTCAATCATCATGTGCTACAACCTATACATGACCATCCGGCGGAGCCCGGCTGTAAAAAGCAGCCATTCCGCGGTCCCGGCAGAATAAAGGGAGGACCGGAAAATGTCCGACAAAAACGGAACCGAAAACAAACCTCCGATGCCGGTCACCTCGACGGGTGCAGGGGAGCGACCAAAGCGAAAGTCGATCCTCGACCGGCACCAGATCCTGGAAAAGAACGTCACGCTGCTTGCTGTCTTCGCCTTTTTGGTGGTGACGATTGGCGGACTGGTGCAGATCGCGCCGCTCTTCTGGCTGGAAAACACGATCGAGGATGTAGAGGGCATGCGCCCCTACACCCCGCTCGAACTGGCCGGGCGCGACATCTACATTCGCGAAGGGTGCTATGTCTGTCACAGCCAGATGGTGCGCCCGATGCGTGACGAGGTGGAACGCTATGGCCATTATAGCCTTGCGGCTGAGTCGCAGTATGACCACCCGTTCCAGTGGGGCTCCAAGCGCACTGGACCTGATCTGGCCCGTGTCGGTGGGCGGTATTCGGATGAGTGGCACGTGGACCATCTGCGCGATCCGCAATCTGTGGTGCCGGAATCCGTGATGCCAAAATATGGCTATCTCGAGGATAAGCTGATCGACGGGCGCTACGTGGATGACCTGCTTGCGACGCATCAGCTGGTCGGCGTGCCCTACTCGGATGAGATGGTCGAACAGGCGCAAGCGGACTTTACCGTTCAGGCCGATCCCGACAGCGATTATGACGGCCTGATCGAGCGCTATGGCGACAAGGTGCAGGTGCGCAACTTTGATGGTGCGCCCGGTATCTCCGAGGCCGACGCGCTGATCGCGTATCTGCAAATGCTGGGCACGCTGGTCGATTTCTCGACTTTCACGCCCGTGGCCAGCCGGTAAGGAGAGGATAACACAATGGAAACCTATTCTCTGCTGCGGCAGTTCGCTGATAGCTGGATGTTGCTTGCGCTCTTCGCGTTCTTCATCGGGGTTGTGATCTTTGTGATGCGGCCCGGCGCAACCAAGACGTACGAGGATGTGGCCGACATCCCCTTTCGCAACGAAGACACGCCCGCACAACCACGGGAAAAGACCTCTGAGGAGGATGTGAAACATGGCTAAGAGACCCCAAAAGAAGGACGAGGTCGAAACCACCGGACACGAGTGGGACGGCATTCAGGAATTCAACAACCCGTTGCCGCGCTGGTGGCTGTGGGTGTTCTACGCCACAATCGTCTGGGCGATCTGGTACTCCATCGCCTATCCCGCATGGCCGATGATCTCGGGCGCGACCGAAGGCTACAAGGGCTGGTCCACGCGTGAAAACGTCGCCCAGGAAATCGCCGCCGCCGAAGCCGCGAATGCCGAGATCAACGAGCAACTTGTTGCCGCAGAGCTAGGCGGCATTCCTCAGGATGTTCAGCTTGCGGGATATGCGCGGCAATCCGGTGAGGCGGTCTTCAACACATGGTGCGTTCAGTGCCACGGGCGCGAAGGCGGTGGGTTCGTGGGCTATCCCACCCTGTCGGACGATGCGTGGCTCTGGGGCGGCTCGATGGAGGCGATCCATACCACCATCACGCATGGCATTCGCAACGAGGAAGACCCCGATGCCCGCTGGTCGGAAATGCCGGCCTTTGGCGCGGATGGGCTGTTGACCGAGGACGAGGTCGATCAGGTCGTGAACTATGTGAAATCGCTATCCGGCGAGCCGCTTGACGCAGCCAAGGCCGAGGCTGGTGCAGAGATCTTCGAGATCAATTGCGCCGCCTGCCACGGTGAAAACGCCCAAGGCATTGTGGAGATGGGCGCGCCCAATCTCAGCGATGCGATCTGGCTCTATGGCGGCACGTATGATGCCCTTTACGAGACGATCTGGAACTCGCGCTTTGGTGTGATGCCACCTTGGAACGAACGGCTTGACGAGGCCGAGATCCGCGCGGTTTCGGCCTATGTCCACCAGCTTGGCGGTGGTGAATAAGGCCTGAAGAGGTTCCCGACCCGGTCGAAAGACCGGATCGGGGCATGGCGCCGGCTCTTTCTTTCTGTTCGCGCGTTCAGAAAGGGCCGGCGTTTTCTTGTCTAGACCCCAAATACGGTTTTGGCAAAACACCAGCCGTCCGGTCAGAACCTGCGCCGCGCAATCTGGTGCGCTTCGAGTTCAGCACGGTCACGTCGTGCAAAGCGGTCATCCCGTGACCAGTGGTTGGGCGCATCCCACCGTGTTTCATTGCGGGTGGCGGTGCGAAGTGCTTGTGAAAGAATGTTGAACATGACGTGCCCTTTCCTTGGCTGCTGTCTGTTCTGAATATTGCGTCCAGAGCGGTTTCATGCGACTCAGGAAAAATCAGGTTATGTAAGGCAGGCTTACACAATGGAGTGGCTCAACCTTCCCCCTCTGACGGCGCTGAGGGCGTTTTCCGCCTTGGCCGAGACCGGGTCTGCGAGTGCTGCAGGCGCCGCGCTCAATGTCAGCCACGCGGCGATCAGCCAGCAGATAAAGGCGCTTGAAGCGTATATGGGCGTGGCGCTGGTCCAGCGTGGCGGGCGACGGTTGGAGCTGACGGCGCAAGGTGCCCAACTGGCCGAGGCGCTAAAGCTGGGCTTTGGGTCCATCGCGCGCTGTGTCGAGACGCTGACTGGCGCCGATGCCGACAGACCGCTACAGATTTCCACGACGCCGGGGTTCGCGGCGCAATGGCTGATGCCGCGGATGCTTGAATTCCGGCAGAAACATCCAGACGTCGACGTGATGATCAACCCCACGCCCGAAAACGTGGCGCTGGAGCCGGGCGGCATCGACATCGCCCTGCGGCACGGCAGCGGGCATTGGCCAGGGCTTGAGGCAGAGCTGCTGTTTCACAGCCCGCTTGTTGTTGTGGCCGCGCCCAGCCTTGTGGGCGACCGCAAGGTCACACAGCCCGAAGACCTGCTTGACCTGCCATGGTTACAGGAATTCGGCACAACGGAGTCGACCAACTGGTTCAAGCGCAACGGGCTGTCGAATGCGCGGGTCGCCGGGATGACGCAAGTTCCCGGCAATCTGTTGCTCGAAGGCGTGCGGCAAGGGCAGGGCGTGTCGCTTACCGTGCGGCAATGGGTCGAAGACGATATCATGGCCGGGCGTTTGCGGCTGTTGTTTCAGGAAAGCGAAAACGCCGGTTATTATATCGTCACGCGTCCTGGCGTGTTGCGCCCGCCGGCCAAGGCGTTTGGCCAGTGGCTTCGCAAGCAGGCATAGCGGCCATTCGCCACGCCTGCGCTTGATTCAAGTCAAGGTCGGGGACCTGTGCGTGTGTCACATCAGATATAGCGAACGGAAAAGTTTATCGGAGCACATCCTTGTCCGACTCTCAGCCAGACATGCAACCGGGCCTCTATCAGGCGCGCGAGCCGATCTTTCCCAAACGGGTCAGCGGCAGTTTTCGGAATCTCAAATGGGTCATTCTAATCGTGACGCTTGGGATATACTACGTCACGCCGTGGATACGTTGGGACAGGGGGCCGAACCTGCCGGATCAGGCCGTTCTGGTGGATATGGCGAACCGCCGGTTCTTTTTCTTCTGGATCGAGATCTGGCCGCATGAGTTCTATTTTGTGGCCGGTCTTTTGGTCATGGCGGGTCTTGGGCTGTTTTTGTTCACATCGGCTCTTGGCCGGGTCTGGTGCGGGTATACCTGCCCGCAAACGGTCTGGACCGATCTTTTCATCCTCGTGGAACGATGGATTGAGGGCGATCGCAATGCTCGCCTGCGCCTGCACCGGCAAAAGAAGTGGGACCTTCGCAAGGCGCGTCTGCGGCTTACGAAATGGGTGGTCTGGTTACTGATCGCCGTGGCGACCGGGGGGGCGTGGGTGTTCTACTTTACCGATGCGCCGACGCTGCTGCGCGATCTGTTCACGCTGGATGCGCATCCCATCGCCTACACGACCGTTGCGATCCTGACCGCCACGACCTTTGTGTTCGGCGGCTTCGCGCGCGAACAGATCTGCATTTATGCCTGCCCGTGGCCGCGCATTCAGGCCGCGATGATGGATGAGGACACGCTGACAGTCGGCTATCGCTACTGGCGCGGAGAGCCGCGTGGCAAGGGCAATGTCCGCCGCGCGACCAAGGACAGGGCCATCGCGGCCGAGGAAAGCTCGAACGCGGCGGGGGCTGCGGGCGGCGCAAGCTATGCCCGCACACCGGTGCCAAACCAGCAAAGCGACATGGTGCCCGACGCGTCAGCCGCTGAGACCGGCTATGGCGATTGCATCGATTGCATGGCCTGTGTGAACGTGTGCCCAGTGGGGATCGACATTCGCGATGGCCAGCAGATGGAATGCATCACCTGTGCGCTTTGCATCGACGCCTGCGACGACATCATGGCCAAGATCGGCCGGCCACGCGGGCTGATCGACTACATGGCATTGACCGACGAGGTCCGCGAGCAAGAGGGCAAACCGCCCAAGCCGATCATGAGCCATGTCCTGCGCCCGCGCACGATCATGTACACCACGCTCTGGGCGCTTGTAGGGATCGGGCTTGTCTTTGCGCTGTTCATTCGGCCGGATGTCGACATGACCGTCGCCCCGGTGCGCAACCCCACCTATGTCACCTTGTCGGATGGCTCTGTGCGCAATACCTATGAGGTGCGTTTGCGCAACAAACAGGGCGACGCACGGCCATATCGCATCACGGTCAAGGGCGACCCGGCGGTGCGTGTGCAGCTAGAGGGCACGCCATATCAGACAGTCGATGTGCCAGCCGATAGCACACATCTGCAACGGGTTTATCTGATCGCGCCTCCGGGCTCTGCTGCGGCACAATCCGAGCGCGTGGATCTGCGGCTCTGGGTCGAGGACATCTCGAATGGCGACCGGGCCTACAAGGACACTATCTTTAACGGAAAGGCGAATTGATGGCACAGCGGGAACTTAAGGGAAAACACGTTCTGATCGGGTTTGTGGCGGCATTTGGGGTCATCATCACGGTGAACCTCTTCATGGCGTTCTCGGCGGTCAGCACCTTTCCCGGGCTTGAGGTCAAGAATTCCTACGTCGCCAGCCAGACCTTTGACGACCGGCGCGAGGCGCAAGAGGCGCTGGGATGGAACGTGCGGGCATTTCATGAGAATGGCGACCTGAACCTGTCCATCCGGGATGACGCCGGGCGCGCGGTACAGGCGGCGCAATTGGTGGCCACGGTCGGCCGTGCCACGCATGTACAGGACGACGTGACACCCGATTTCCGCTTTGACGGGGTGAACTACACCGCGCCTGTCCCGCTCGGCGATGGCAACTGGAATATTCGCATGCGCGCACTGGCGCAGGACGGGACCGAATTTCAGCAGCGTGTTGTGCTGATCAAGGAGTGAGGCGGCAATGACCATCGCGATGCGCCCCTCGGCCTGTCCGGCCTGTTCTGCCGCCCCTGCGGCAGAGGACCTGTCGAGCCGGGCACCGGTGAAGCCGGGGCAGATCGCATTGTCCCTGCCGGGCATTCATTGTTCGGCCTGCATATCGAAAATAGAGCGCGGCCTTGCCAGCCATAAGGGCGTGCGCAGTGCGCGGGTGAACCTGACGCTCAAACGCGCCATGATCGACACCGCCCCAGACGTCACGGCGGCGGATATGGTCAACGCCGTCGAGGCGCTTGGCTATGAGGCGCATGAGCTTGACCCCGGCGCGATTGCCGCGACGGGAACTGATCGCGCGGGCCGCGAGCTTTTGATGCGGCTTGCGGTGTCCGGCTTTGCGATGATGAATGTCATGCTGCTGTCGGTGTCGGTCTGGAGCGGGGCAGAGGACGCGACGCGGGACATGTTCCACTGGATATCCGCCGCCATCGCGCTGCCTGCGATCGCCTTTTCCGGTCAGCCTTTCTTTCGCAACGCGTGGGGCGCCTTGCGGCAAGGGCGACTCAACATGGATGTGCCGATCACGCTGGCCATCGTTCTGGCGGTGGTCACTTCGCTATGGGAAACGGCGCTGTCCGGGCATCACGCCTATTTCGATGCGGCGATTGCGCTGACCTTTTTCCTTTTGGCGGGACGCTATCTTGATCACCGCACACGCGCGGTTGCCCGGTCCGCCGCACAGGAACTCAGCGCGCTCGAAGTGCCGCGCGCGCTGGTTCTGCGCGACGGGGCAGAGGTGGAAGTGCCCGTGGCAGAGCTGTGTGTGGGTGATCTGGTCCGCGTGCGGCCCGGCGGGCGCATGCCCGTCGATGGCGAGGTGATCGAAGGCAGCTCAGAGATTGACCGCTCGCTGCTGACAGGTGAGACGCTGCCGGTCTTTGCCGCGCCGGGGCAAACGATCAGCGCGGGTGAGGTAAATCTGACCGGCCCTCTGACCCTGCGTGCCACGGCGGTCGGGCAGGACACATCCCTGCACCGGATGACCGATCTGGTGGCCATCGCGGAATCCGGGCGCTCGCGCTACACCTCGCTCGCCGACAAGGCGGCCAAGCTCTATGCGCCGGGGGTTCATATCCTGTCGGCGGCGGCGTTTGTCGGCTGGTATCTCTATACGTTCGACATGCGCACCGCGCTCAATATCGCGGCGGCGGTTCTGATCATCACCTGCCCCTGCGCGCTTGGTCTGGCTGTGCCTGCGGTGACCACCGCGGCCAGCGGACGGCTTTTCCGGCGGGGCATGCTGATCAAGCATGAAACAGCGCTGGAACGGCTGGCACAGGTGGACACGGTTGTGTTCGACAAGACCGGCACGCTGACAGCGGGTACGCCGGATCTGACCAATCTGAATGATCTGCCACCACACGCTGTGGCCGTCGCCCTTGCGCTGGCAGAGGCGTCGTCGCATCCGCTGGCCAAGGCGATCACCCGTGCCGCGCAAGCGGCGGACATCATGCCGGCCCCGATCGAGGATATCCGCGAGGTGCCGGGCTATGGCACGCAAGGCACGCTAGACGGTGCGCCTGTCCGCCTTGGCCGTGCCGGATGGGTAGGGGCCGAGGGGCATGATCAGACGGCTGCCTTTCTCAAGATCGGTGATGCGCCGCCTGTTGCCTTTCTCTTTGTGGACAAGCTTCGCGCCGGGGCGGAGGACGCGGTGAAAGCCCTCCGCGACAGTGGCCGCGAGGTCATCATGCTGTCGGGTGACACCAGCCCGGCGGTAGAGGTGTTGGCGACCCGTCTGGGGATCACCCAATGGGTCGCAGAGGCGCTGCCCGAGGACAAGGTCGCGAGGATCGAGGCGCTGGAAGCGGACGGCAAGCATGTACTGATGGTGGGCGACGGGCTCAACGACACGGGCGCGCTTGCGGCGGCGCATGTGTCCATCTCGCCAGCCTCTGCGCTGGATGCCGCGCGGGTGGCCAGCGATATCGTCCTGCTGGGCGGCGATTTGAGCCCGATTGCGCAGGCCTGTGGCACCGCCCGGTCCGCGACGCGGCGCATCCGCGAGAATTTTCGTATCGCCACCGTCTATAACGTGGTGGCGGTCCCGCTTGCCGTGGCCGGGCTTGCCACGCCGCTGATCGCGGCCTTGGCCATGTCTGCCAGTTCCATTACGGTGTCTCTGAACGCATTGCGCCTGAGGTGATCCGACATGACGATGCTCGCCTATCTGATCCCGATCTCGCTGGTCCTTGGGGGCTTGGGTCTTGGGTTTTTCATCTGGACGGTGAAAACCAACCAATATGACGACCCCGAGGGCGACGCGCGCCGCATCCTGAGTGACGATTACGACGATCACCCCAAGCCGTGATCGCCTGCCCCGCGTGATGGGGCAGGGCAGCTATCGTGTATCAGGCGCCGCCGCCGGGCTCTATCATGAAACAGGTGACCTGCTTGGCTTGCAGACGACGACAGGCAAGATCCGCTGTCTCTCGGCTCATGCCCATGAAATTCGCGTCAAAGCCTGTGGGGCGCTTGATAACCTTACGCAGGCTACCATCAAGCGTTTCCATCTCGTTCAGTGCTGTCTTTAGCAGCACCTTGCGGGCCTTGTACTGGCTGGGATAGCGCCCGACGTTGATCCCCCAATGGCGCCCGCCAGAGGTCGAGATCCTGTTCACCACTTCCTGTACCGGGTCGCCCGAGGGCTCTGCCGACTTAGCAGAGGTTCTGCTGCCCATCGCCGTGGCACGGGCCAGAACAAGATCTTTGGGCCGCGCCTTTGGCTGGACCGATGCGATCTCGACGCTGCTTTCTTCGCCAAGTGTGCTTTGGGCTGCTGCCAACAGGGCTCGTTCGATATCCGCTTTGTCCGCGACCACCACGGCGGGTGGCTCTTGTCCGGGGCGCATCTTGGGGCGCAGGCTTTGGCGGACGGCGGCGGCTGAGGCCAGTCTGACCGTCTTTCCGTAAAATCCATCTGGCGCATCACCGGACTTGGCGACGATGACCGGCGCCGCGTTGCCGATCTTGCCCATATAGGGGGGTTTTGAGGGACGGTTGAGCGCCACGCGCGACGGGGAGCGTTTAAAGCCCATGTCCAGCAGCTCCGCGACCTTGGCATTGCGAGACGATGTGGACCGCCCGCCAAAGACGGTGGCGATCACGCGCTCTTGTCCACGCTCGGCAGAGGCGGTCAGGTTAAATCCGGCTGCACGGGTGTAGCCGGTCTTGATACCGTCCGCGCCGCGATAGCTCCCGAGCAGTCTGCGATTGGTGTGAGACACCTTGCGCACGCCTGCATCTGCGGTGATGCGAGAGAAAAGATTGTAGTATTCGGGGTAGTCATAGAACAGGTGCCGCCCCATGATCGTCATATCGCGGGCGGTTGAGAGATGCCCGGATTCTGTCAGGCCGTGCGCGTTCTTGAATGTGGTGCGCGTCATGCCGAGCGCCTTGGCCGTGCGGTTCATGCGGCGGGCAAATGCGGCCTCTGAACCTTCGATTGCTTCGCCAAGGGCCGTTGCGGCGTCATTGGCTGATTTTACAGCGGCCGCCCGGATTAGGTAGCGCAGCTTGATATGCTGTCCCGCGCGCAGGCCCAGTTTGGACGGGGGTTCGCTTGCTGCGTGTTTTGAGATGAGGACCGGTGTATCAAGACTGATCTCGCCGTTCTCGACCGCCTCGAACACGACATAAAGGGTCATCATCTTGGTCAGGGAGGCCGGGTGCAAACGTGTGTCCGCATTGCGTGAATGCAAAACCTCGCCGGAGCGCGCATCCATCACAAGCGCTGCATAAGGTGCGGCCGCCGCGCTAAGCGGTGCGACCACAAGCATCCAGGTGATAGCCATAGCTACCAGCCCCCACGTGGTGGGTCGTCCATTCCTTGCCGTCATGGAACTGCTCTTTCTCTGCCTCGTTCGTCGCCGGTTTTCCGACTGACTTATCATTATTACCTAAAAACGTAGCATAAGCTCCGATTTGGATAAAGCGTGTATTTTCAGTAATTTTTTGGGTGTTACAGGCACTTTTTGACCACATGTAGTGGATGTTTCCTTTGAAACCTCAATACCGGCAATTGTGGCGGGAATGTGGCGTCGTGCCGATTGGCACGGCCGCCCTTGAAGTCGACCGATGTGGTGTCACCATTTATGCGGATCGTATCACCAAGGGAGGTCGCAGATGGCAGCTCGTAGTTTTGGAATAATCGGTCTGGGAAATTTTGGCAGTACCATAGCAAAGGAGCTGGAAAGCTTCGGAGATTACGTGATCGGCGTCGATCTCGACAAAAAGCGGGTCAGCCAGCATGTCGATGACCTGAGCGAGGCTTTGATCCTTGATGCGACGGATGAAGACGCGCTGCGCGAGGCAGGGATCGGAGACTGTGATGTTGCCCTTGTCGCCGTCGGAGAGGATCTGGAAGCCAGCCTTTTGTCCGCGGTCAATCTCAAACTGGTCGGCGCGGGCGAGGTCTGGGCCAAGGCGCATAGCCGCACGCATCACCGCATCCTGTCGCGGATCGGGGTGGACCGGGTCATTCATCCCGAGGTCGAGATCGGGCAAAGGATCGCGCAGGTTCTGCACAACCCGCTTGTGCGCGATTATGTGAGCCTTGGGAACGGATATCACGTTGTGCGCATTCTTATCCCTGAGGAACTGGACGGCAAGGAACTGGCGGATTTGGCACATGCCAAGGACCACGATCTGCGCTGCGTGGGGGTCATGCGAGGTACGGAATTCATTGGACAAGACGGCGCTGACGTCACGGTAAAGGCCGAGGACCAGATGCTTTTGCTGGGAGAGCGCGACAACCTGCGCAGCTTCGCGGCCAGCCTCTGACATGGCGCGTCCCGCCTACATGAAGCTGGGCTCGTCCCGGCTGCGGCTGTCTCCACCAGAGATCCTTGTGCTGATGTATCTCGCCACAATCGTGATCGGCGCTGTCCTGTTGTGGCTGCCGGTATCACAGCAGGGGTCTGTCAGCTTTGGTGACGCGCTCTTTACGGCGACCTCTGCGGTGACGGTCACGGGCCTTGTCGTGGTAGAGACCGGCGCGGATTTCACGCTCATGGGGCAAGCCATCATCGCCGCGTTGATCCAGTTTGGCGGTCTTGGGATCATGGTCTTTGCCGTGCTGATCCTGACCGCGTTCGGCATACCGCTGGGACTGCCGCACAAGGTGATGTTGCGCGAGGATCTCAATCAGGCCACAGTCAGCAATCTTGGCCGGTTGGTGCGGCTGATCCTGTTTGTCGCGCTGGCCTGCGAGTTGGTGGCGGCCACGCTGCTGGCCTTTGTCTTTGTCCCGGAATTCGGTTGGGCGCACGGACTCTGGAGCGCCGTGTTCCACGCCATCTCAGCCTTCAACAATGCCGGGTTTTCGCTTTATGATGACAGCCTCAGAGCGTGGGTCGACGACCCGCTGGTGAACCTTGTCGTGTCGTTGATGTTCATCCTGGGTGGTCTGGGATTTATCGTGGTTAACGATCTTTACCAGAAACGCGCATGGCAGACGCTGACCCTGCATTCCAAGCTGATGATTGCGGGCACGGGCATTCTGATTGGTCTGGGTGGGCTTGTCTTTGGGTTGCTGGAATGGACCAATCCAGCCACGCTTGGTGGGCTGGACAGCACGGGGGCGCGGATCTGGGCAAGCTGGTTTCAGGGTGTCACGCCTCGCACGGCGGGGTTCAACACGATCGACACCGCTGGGATGGGCGACGCGGCGACGCTCTGGACGATGGCGTTGATGATCGTGGGCGGCGGGTCTACCTCGACGGCGGGGGGACTCAAGGTCACCTCGCTTATCGTGATGGTCCTCGCCACCGCGGCCTTTTTCCGCCGACAATCCAGCCTGCATGTGTTCGGCCGCTCTCTCGGACTAGAAGAGGTGCTCAAGGTGATGGCGCTTGGCACGATCAGCGCGGCGCTGATTTTCGTGGCGCTGTTCATCATGTCGCTGACACAGGAAGGGCCGTTTCTGGATACCTGGTTTGAGGTCGTGTCGGCTTTTGGCACCGTGGGCCTGACCATGGGCCAGACCGACGAACTGGATGGTCTGGGCCGTGCCGTGATCATGGCGATGATGTTTCTGGGCCGGGTCGGCCCGCTCACGCTCGGGTTTTTTCTGGCCGCGCGTAGCGTGGCGCGCATCCAGTACCCCGAGGCGAAAGTGTATCTGGGATGATTCGGGTCAGCGCGTAAACGGGCGCCTGCGGCGCGCGCCTACTCGCAGGGGCGCAGGTCCTCGGTTACGCCATTTTCAAGCGTGAGCGTCACGCCCTCGCCATCCGCACTTCGGGCAATGCCGAGCACCTTTCTCCGGCTGTCTTTTTCTCCGGGGCAGGTGGCCATAAGCACGTTTGTCTGGATGCCCGTGACCATGCAGATATCGCCGTAAAGGTTGAGATGACCGGCAAGGATCGCCAGTTCGCGCGATTTGTCCACGCTCTCGCCGGTCTCGATCTTGGCGCAGCCTTCGGCATTGCCAAGGGTTGCCGCCAGCTGCGCAGAGCCGGGACTAGCCAGAACCACGACCAATAAAGAATAGAAAAAACAACGCATGTCAGATCCCCGCTGGCATGTTGAGAAGATCACGAGGGATCATCATCAAAGTGTAAACGTCCCCTCAAGCCTTATGCGCGGGATGCGCAGAAGGAAAGACCGACCTTGGAACATATCGGGCTTGCCCCCGGGAAGCGCCACAAGCTTGTGTTCCGGCTCGTTACGGGCAGCAGCCTGATCTGAAAATGACAGATTTCGGGCGATTGGCCTGGGCGCCTTAGTCCTTTGGCGCAAGCCAATGCGCCGATTGATCCGGCAAGAACGCCTCTATTGCCGCGGTGGCGACCACGATTGTCTCGCCGGTTTGCGGATTATGCAGGTTTTGCCCGCCCTTGACCGCCGTGACCGTCGCCCGCCCGCGCGGCATCATCTTGGCAAGCGCCTGCGTGTCGAGCGCGCCCGGCTCCTGCACGCCCACGGTGACCTGCACGCGCATCTGGCTGTGGTCCAGCGGGGTGGTTTCAAACATCGGAATGGTAGAGCGGCGAAAGGCGGATTCCATCGCCCGCGTGGCGGCTTTTTGGTAATCCATGCCATGCAGGTCGTTGCCCATGCCCATTTCAAGGATAAAGCGTTGATCGGTCATTTTGCAGGCTCCAGAATCAAGCTCACATGAATGGCCGCGTTGGCGATCACCGTAGGCGCGGCATTGGGTCGTGGCACATCCAGCCCGCCCTGTGAGGCCGTCACGCTGACCTGACCATAGGGAAACACGCTGGCCACTTGTGCGGTATCGACGGCGTCGGGGTCCTGCACGGCGATCTCCACGTCGATCAGCATCGCCTCTTTGGGTTGCCCGAAAAGCTCTGCCAGATTGATGGAATTGCGCCAGAGCGCATCCTCGACCGCGCGCCGGGCGGCGGCGGTATAATCCTGCCGTCGCAATGAGGTGCCGATGCCGAATTCAGTCAGCAGGCGCGTTTTGGGCATGAGGCGGCTCCGGGTTTGCTAATGGGTAGTTGACTATGGGTGGACCCATGAAAGCGCAAGTCAGTGCAGGGTAACAAGAGCAAGGATTCCGACCACAACAAGGCTGAGCGCCCAGACGAGATCAAGGTTGAACCAGCTTTTCTGAAGAAACTTCAGGCCGAGCCAGCGATAGACACCAAAGGCAAGCGCCCCCCCTGACAGCATCATCGCAGCGGTATGGATCAGCGCCACCAGCAGCCCGATCGCGATTGTGCCGCCCATCAGATCACTGGCGGCGGCATGGCCTGTATCGGTCTCAATCGACTTGCAGATGCCCAGATAGATCGGCACCAGCATGAGCCCCGCGCCATGCGCCATCGCCACAAGGAAAGACCACAGCGCCAGCCGAGAGGGCGGCACACGGGCAAGAAACCTTGGATGGCGCCGGTTGATGAGCAGGTAGATCCCAAGCCCGATCACAAGGCAGGCCGCACCGATCTGGATCTCGCGCTGCCATTCGGCCAGCCAGACAAGCACGGAAAAGGGAAAGAGGATCGCCGCCATCGCCAGAAGATGCCCCGCCGCAAGCGCCAGCAGCGCCTTGAAGAGACTGCTTTGACGCCGCTCCATCAGAGCGGAGGAGACGGCCAAGGGCCAGCCCATGCCGGGGTTGACGCCGTGATAGACACCGGCGGCCACCACGGCCCACCAAAGCGCCGCTGTTGTGGAAATGTCAGCGATCATGGGCACACGGGGATGCTATCCCCGGGCATGGCCCGGGGACTTGGATGGGAAAGGTCCCGGGTCAGGCCCGGGACGCGATCAGACATGTTCAGACCGACGGGTAGCAGAAGCTGTCGGTCGAGCAGTCACCGCCCTCAAGCCGGATCTGGTGACTGCGATAGCCTTTTGGGAATTCGACAAAGAAGTCCGGATCCAGTTCCAGCCCGCCATTTTCGCCGACATTGGCCATGACCATCTGGCCGCCCTCATCCTCGGGATAAAACTGATCGTCCCATGTGGAATAGAGCGAGTTGGTCCAGTAGACGCGCTTGCCGTCGCGGCTTATCTCGACCATCTGCGGCGCATAGGCAAAGGTCTTGCCGTTGGGGTGCTTGGTCCCGCGCGCGATGCCGCCCAGTTCGACCTTGCCGGCCAAGACCGGGTTCATCGGGTCGGACACATCATATTGATGCATCTCGCCCAAGCCCCAGCACGCGACATAGAGATATTTGTCATCAAGGCTCAGGTCGATATCGGTGACCAGCGGCGGCACCGCGCCAAATCCCTTGAGCAGGTCAGGCAGATTATCAGCATCCTCTGGACGCGGGTCGATGGTGATGGTCTTTTTCGCCTCAAAAGTACCATCTTCCTTTTGCCACCACGTAAAGACAGCACCTTGCAGATTGGTGGTATCCACCACAACGCCGCAAAATCCATAATCCTTGGCGGGGTCATGCGCGGGACGGATCTCCAGCGCCATCTGGTAATTCTCACCCAGATCTATGGTCTGCACGTTCTTGCGCTCGCGCAGGTTCCAGAAATGGATCGAATGGCCGTATTTGTTACCAAGCAGGTCCTCGGGCACGATGCCGTTCTCGAATTGCGGCGGCAGTCCCCATTCAGAACTGATCATGTAATCGCGCGGCAGGTTCCACCAGAAATCATAGTGCTTATCCTGCTTGCCGCGATCCATCTCGTAGCGGCCACGGATCTCAAAGGTTTCGCAATCCATGATAAAGATACCCGGAGGGCCATCTGTGCCATCCTCGCCACCACCGCCAAGGGTAGAGACATAGATGCCTTCGGGGCCGCAATGGATGGTGTGGGGGCGCGAATATCCGGTTTTTGCAAAGACCTCTTCGGGTTCGATGATTTTGTGGATCTTCGCCTCAAGCGGCTCTTTCACGTCTATGACATAGATGCGGCTGGACCGGATGCCGGGAATGATCAGATAGCGCCGCTCAAGAAAGGCGTGGCCCGTGAGCGGGGACAAAGAGGAGGAACACGCGTTCCACCCGAAATGGTGAAATTCGTCGCCCGTGTTGGGCATGATCACCTGATGGACGATCTGGGAATAGGTTTTGGATGTCGGATCTACGTCGACGATGGCCAGACCGTCTGGCTGACTGCCATCGGGGCTGAGCATCAGGGTGAAGGCCAGCGTTTCGGCAGGGGCCTCCATTGCCATCTTCGCTGTCGGATAGAACGTTGGATCTGGTCTAAGGTTCATGTGAAATTCCTCCCTTTGCGGCGTTTGTCGAGTTGGTCTCTCCGCAATTCAAAAAGCGTGACACAGAATCAAATGTCTGACAATTCAAACTTTTCCGAGCAAAGCTATGTCTCCACTGCAAAAAAACCGCCGTCCCAAAGGACGGCGGTCAGGAGGGACACAGGGAGAAGTCCGGGAGAGAATTAGTACCAGGGAGATTCGTCGATATTTTTGAGCTCTTCGAGGTCATCTTCGCTGAAGCGCGTGACGATGGAGTAGGTCATGTCGTCTGCTGGCACGAGCTTTACGTCATTGATCGGAAGCAGAACATGCTTGTCCGCGATATCGAGAAAGCCGCCGATTTCCGCCACGACGCCGGTCATCTGGCCGGTACGGGACATCACAATATCCTCGATCTCGCCGATTTCCTCCCAGTCGCTGCTGATCGTTTGCTCGGCGATGGTGACGTCCCAATCGTCGGCGCCGGACATGCTCATGGTATAGATCGCACCACCGGTGATATCGCGCGCTCGGATGAGTTTGTCGCTGTCGGTCATCCCGGCATCCGGGGTGTCGCCCTCGGTTGCGCCGGTCTCGTCATACATTTCTGACGCACCGGCCGATGTGTCCTCACCGGAACTCATGTCCGAACTGGACGCATCCGTTTGTGAACTGTCCATGGAGCCGTCGCCCGACTCGCTTGTATCGCCAGAATCGTGGTTGGCTGCGATGGCCGTCGACGCGGCAAGCAGTGTGGCGAGGGCTGTTGTTGTAAAGAGTTTCATGAAAGCCTCCTTCCGTTAGCCTTTGTATGGCGTCAACGGACCGAGGGCTGTGGTGTTCCGTTTCCGGGGGGCAAATAATTTGGCCCGCCCGGATGGAACGATTGATGCGCTTTTGCGTAGCGACGCGCTTAGTATTCAACGCCAATCTGGGCTTTTACGCCCGACCGGAACGGGTGCTTGACCAGTTCCATTTCGGTGACCAGATCCGCGATTTCGATCAGGTCGTCCTTGGCGTTGCGCCCGGTCAGTACGACATGCGTCATATGCGGCTTTTCCTCGGCGAGGAACTGCACCACCTCGTCTATGTCCAGATAATCATAGCGCAGCGCGATGTTGATCTCGTCCAGCAACACCATCTTGTTGCTTTCGTCGCGGATGAGTTCCTTGGCCTTTTCCCATGCGGCTTGGGCCATTTCGGTATCGCGCGTCTTGTCCTGCGTTTCCCAGGTAAACCCTTCACCCATGGTGTGAAAGGCGCAGGCATCCGAGAATTTCGACAGGATCAGGTCACGCTCACCGGTGCTCATGCCGCCTTTGATGAACTGCACAACGCCGCATTTCATGTCATGGGCGATACAGCGAAAGATCATGCCGAACGCGGCAGAGGATTTGCCCTTGCCCTTGCCGGTATGGACGATGATCAGACCCTTCTGATCGGTCTTGGTGGCCATGATCTTGTCGCGGGCGGCCTTCTTTTTGGCCATTTTCATCGCGTGGCGGTCGGCGTCATCGGTCATGTCTATGCTCTCCTAGCCTTGCAGCAGGTACCAGACATAGGGCGCAACAAGGGCGGTTAGCAAGGCGTTGAATCCCATGCCGATCCCGGCAAAGGCGCCTGCGGTCTCATTCACCTGAAACGCGCGGGCGGTGCCGATCCCGTGTGCTGCGACACCCACGGCGAAACCGCGCGCGCGATAATCGGTCAGCCCCATGGCGTTCATCAGGGGCGTGACCATCACCGCGCCGATAATGCCGGTGATAATGACAAGCGCCGCGGTCAGCGTGGGCAGACCGCCCAGCTGTTCCGAAATCCCGATGGCCACCGGCGCGGTGGTGGATTTGGGCGCGAGCGACGCCAGTGTTGCCCCCTCGACCCCCATGGCCTGCGCGATCAACAGTGCCGAGATAACCGCCGTGAGCGAGCCCACGATCAGCGCACCCGCCATCGGCAGCAGCGTGCGGCGCACATGGTGCAGATTGCCGTAAAGCGGCCCGGCAAGGGCCACCGTGGCGGGGCCAAGCATGAAATGCACGAATTGCGCGCCCTCGAAATAGGTGCCGTATTCCGTGCCTGTGCCCCATAGCAGCGCGGCGAGGATCAGCATCGCCACCAGCACGGGGTTGACCAGCGGGTTGCGCCCGCTGGCACGCGATGCGGCATCGCCAATGAGATAGGCCGTCAGCGTCGCGGTCAGCCATAGCAGCGGCCCCTCGCGCAGGTAGGACCAGATATCCGGCAGATCAGTCATTCCGGGCTCTCCTCGGTGCTGCCGGTCAGCCGGGCAAGCCCCATAAAGGTCAGCACCCCGGCACCAAGCGCTAGAAGCGTGCTGAGAACCAGCGCTATGAGAAGCGCGAAACCGTCCTGCCCCAGAACATCGACGTGGCTGATGACGCCGACCCCGGCTGGCACGAAAAGGAGCGACAGATGCGCAAGGATATTCTGCGCTGTGGGGACCACGCGATCGGCCAGCGGGCGGATGGCGACAAAGGCCGCCAGCAGCAGGCCCATGCCGATCACGGGACCGGGCACCGGCAGCTCGAATGCGCGGGCGATCACCTCTCCGGCGAGCTGGAAGACGAGGATGACAGTGATGCTGAAGATCATGCGATGGCTCCTTGCAAGGGTTTCTTAACCATTTTGCTCCAAGGCTGAAAGGATGCGTGCGATGGCCTGTCTTTTGATCCTGTTCCTGAGCGGCTGTGGCGGCGGCAGTCCGGCGTTTCGTGGCGTCGATCCTGTTCGGGTCCACGCGGGCGGGCATGTTTTTGACCTGCGCGTCGACGGGCAGCGGGCAGAGGCGGTCAGGCGCAACATGGCTTGGGTGCCGCGCCTTGCCTCAGTCGGCGGGCCGGCTGTGGCGGCCATCGAGGCGGTCAGCCGTTGCCGGGTGGACAAACTGACTGGCGATCAGGCGATGATACGCGCGACGCTCGATTGTGGTGAGGGCGCGCCCAGGACGCGTCTCGCCAAACCGCAGCTGGAGTGCGACGCCTATAATCTAGATGAAAAGAGCGGCGAATTGCTGTGTTATCCGTTCTGACCTAGGCGGTGCCCAGATGGGCGCTGATCCGTGCCTTGGCAGAGTTCGAGCGCGGCAGCCACAGCCCCCGATCCATCGCCTCCTGTAGCCGCTCTGCGATTTCCCGCAAGGCTGGGGCGTTATGGTCTTCGATAAAGGCGCGGGTGTCCTCATCGGCCAGAAACGCCTCTTCGACCAGATCGAAATGATGGCTACGCACAGCCCCCGTCGTGGCGGCGAAGGCAAAGAGGTAATCGACCGTCGCTGCGATCTCGAACGCGCCCTTGTAGCCATGGCGCTTTACGCCCTCGATCCATTTGGGATTGACCACCCGAGAGCGCACCACGCGCCCGATCTCATCCTCCAACGTGCGGATCACGGGGCGTTCGGGGCGGGAATGGTCATTGTGATAGATCGGCCGGTCCTGTCCCTGAAGCGTGCTGACCGCCGCCGCGGCACCGCCTTCGAACTGGTAGTAGTCGTCCGAATCCAGAATATCGTGTTCGCGGTTGTCTTGGTTCTGGACGATGGCCTCGGTCTGTTTGAGCCGGGTCTCGAACCCGGCGCGGTCGGGTTTACCCTCTTCCTTGGCGCCGTAGGCATAGCTGCCCCAAGTCAGATACGCCTCGGCCAGATCGGCCTTGTCGGCCCAGAGCCGTTCGTCGATCATCGCCTGAAGCCCCGCGCCATAAGCGCCGGGCTTGGATCCGTAAACGCGCGGGGTCGCGCCATCCGTCTTGGCGCGGGCGGCGGCGGGGTTGTCCTGTGCTGCCTCATCAAGGGCCTGCACAGCGCGTGCGGCGGAATCAAAGAGCGCGATAAGCTGCGGAAACGCATCACGGAAAAAGCCCGAAATGCGCAGGGTGACATCCACGCGCGGACGGCCAAGCACGCCCTGCGGTAGGATCTCGAACCCGGTCACGCGGCGGTTGGCGGCATCCCATTTCGGTTTCACGCCCATAAGCGCCATCGCCTGTGCGATGTCGTCGCCCCCGGTGCGCATGTTGGCGGTCCCCCATGCGGTGACCAGCAGGCTGCGGGGCCAGTCGCCATGGGTTTGCAGGTGTTTCTCGATCAGCAGGTTGGCGGATTTCCATCCCAAGGCCCAAGCCGTGGGCGTGGGCACCGCGCGGCTGTCCACCGAGAAGAAGTTGCGCCCCGTCGGCAGCGTGTCGAGCCGCCCGCGCGTCGGTGCGCCAGAGGGGCCCGGCGGGATCGCGTGGCCATCAAGTGCGGTCAAAAGCGCCGCGCCCTCGTTCGGTCCGCAATTGGCGATTGCAGGCCTGATGCGCGTCTCGATCTCGTCGAGGACGCACGACGCTGTTGCCAGAGGCAATGCGCCCCGCCCGCCCTCCCGCAGAAGATGTTGCGCCAGAAGTTCTAGCCGCTCGACCGTGTCTCCGTTGGACCGCCAGGGATCATCGGTAAGCGGCGCCAGCGCGCTGGGTTTCTCGGCGGCGGGGGCTGCCATGTCGCAATCGAGCGGGTCAATCGACAGGCCCAGATCGGTGGCCAGTGCGCGCAACAACGACGCATCCTTGTCCTTGCCCTGACCGCGCGGCACACGCGCCAGCGCGATGGCAAGGTCGCGGTCCTGCTGGCCGGTGGGGGACTGGCCGAAAATATGCAGCCCGTCGCGGATCTGCGCCTCTTTCAATTCGCACAGATAGGCATCCAGCTTGGCCAGATCGGTGTTTTCGTCCTCCCCCGAAAGGCCAGCGTCACGGCCCAGCCCGGTGGCGGAGGTCAGCGTCAGGATCTCGCGCCGCAGATGGGCGATGCGGCGCGGGTCAATACCCGCCGCCTCGTAATATTCATCTACCAAGGCCTCTAGATCGCGCAGTGGACCATAGGTCTCGGCGCGGGTCAGCGGCGGGGTGAGGTGATCGACAATCACCGCCTGCGCGCGGCGTTTCGCTTGTGTGCCCTCGCCGGGATCGTTGACGATAAAGGGATAAAGATGCGGGGTCGGGCCAAAGACCGCCTCGGGCCAGCAGGTCTCTGATAGGGCAAGCGCCTTGCCGGGTAGCCATTCCAGATTGCCGTGCTTGCCCATATGCACGATTGCCTGCGCGCCAAAATGGTGACGCAGCCAGATGTAAAAGGCGATGTAGTTATGCGGCGGGACGAGATCGGGGGAATGATAGGTCTCTGTCGGATCGATATTATAGCCGCGGGCCGGTTGCAGCCCGACGATCACATGGCCGTAGCGCAGGATGGACAGCTTGAAGCCACCTGCGGTGGCAGCCTCCGGCGGGGATATTTCTGGCAAGAAGAAGGGATCGTCCTGTGGCGCGCCCCAGCGCTCTGACACCTGCTCTTTGAGCTCCCATGGCAGGGCGTTGAAATGCTGCAGATACGTCGACAGCGGCAGGGTCTCGCCGCCCTCACGCTCGGCGCGGTCGGTGAGCCAGTTGGTCGGCCCGGCAAGGACCTGTTGCATCAGCATGTCGCTGTCTGTTGGGGCGTTCTCGATCAGGTAGCCCGCGTCCTTCATCAGGCGCAGCACATGTACGGTGCCCGCAGGCGTATCGAGCCCCACGCCATTGGCAAGACGCCCGTCCTTGTTGGGGTAATTGGCCAGAACCAGCGCGACACGGCGATCGGGTGTCTTTGTGTGGCGCAGGCGGGCCCAGTTGGCGGCAAGCCGCGCCACAAAGGCGATGCGGTCGCCTTGGGCGCGGTAGGTGGCGATGGGGCATTCGGTGGCGTCGTCGAAGAAGGCCTCGCCCTTGAAGCTGATGGCGCGCGACAGGATCCTGCCATCGACCTCTGGCAGGGCCACGTTCATCGCGATGTCGCGTGCCGACAGCCCGGTGAGACCTGTCGCCCATGTCTCTTCTGTTGAGCCGGCCAGCACCGTCTGAAACACCGGCGCACCATTGGCCGAGGGCAGAGACAGCGGGTTTTGTGGCGTGTCGTCGCCATCATGCGGGCTGCCCACGGCAAAGGCGGTGGCGTTCAGGATCACGTCCGGCGGTGCGCTGGAAAAGAGGTGATCGAGCGTGGCGGTGGACACCGGATCCTTGAGCGAGGCGACAAAAACCGGCAAGGCATTCAGCCCCTCGCGCGACAGGGCGCGGACCAGCCGGTTGATCGGGTTGAGCCCCGCGCCCTGAACCAGCGCGCGATAAAAGACGATCGGCACCACCGGCTGACCCTCGCGCCACGCGGCCTGCGCTGTGGCGAGATCGGCAACACCCGCACCGGGCCAATAGACACCTGCGCGCAAAAGCGGGCTGGCCGCGGCGGGTTTGGGCGTGTCGTCCAGCATGGCGCTGGCATAGCCAAGAAAGCCCTGCGCATTTCCCGCACCACCCTCGACCAGATAGGCCCAGAGCGCGTCGTAATCTTCGTCGCTCACAGTGGAGAGGCCGCGCAGATCCGCGTCCGGCTTGTCATCGCCGGGCAAAAGCGCCAGCGGCACGCCGGCCTCATGCAGACGGGCGGCAAACTGTTCTGCCCCATAGCGCCAATAACCGGTGCCACCAAGAACGCGGGCAATCACGAGGCGGGATTTGATGGCGCAATTGTCCAGATGCAGATCGACCGACATCGGGTGTTGCAGATGCGTAAGATTGGCCAACCGCAGCGACGGCGCCTTGGCCATTTCGCTGCGCGCCTCAGAGAGCAGGGCCAGTTCCGTGTCGGCGGCGGAAATGAAGATGAGATCGGCAGGGGTCTGGCCGAGGTCAAAAGGTTCGGTCCCGTCGTCGATCGAGCCGGGAGTGGCGGCGAGCAAATGCATGAATGGGGCCTTTTGCCTATGTGTCGGGTGGTTGGTTTATGTGTTGCTGCATACGCACCGGGCTGCGTCAGATCAGTGGTTTTTCCATGAATATGCTGGTCTGATTTGGCCGGTAGTCGCCAAAGAGCGCACATTGCGCAAAGCCTTGCGCCTGATAGAGCCGCATCGCAGCGTCGAGTGCTGCGGCGGTTTCCAGCCGGAGCAGGGGCAGGTTCAGCGTGCGGGCCTCATCCTCTATCCGGCGCAGCAGCGCGCCCGCGACGCCTTTGCCGCGGGCGGCGGGGTCGGTGAACATGGACTTTACCTCGCCATAGCCGGGGCGCAGGGCCAGCGCGCCGGTGCCAAGCGTCGTGTCGCCAAGGCGCGCCGCGAAAAAGCGGACGTCATCACCGCACAGCGCGTCGAAATCGAGGAAATAGTTGTCCTCTGGCGGAAAGAGCGCGCGCATGAGGTCATGACTGGCCTCAAGCAGGGCGCGCGGTCCCTCCGCACGGGGATCTGCCTCCTCGACGATCAACATCAAGCCCGCAACGCTGCGTCGATTGCAGCGCGGTCCAGCCCGGTTTGCCCGATCACCACCAGCCGGGTGTCGCGCGGGGTGCTGCCAAAGGGCTTGTCGAAATAGGTATCGACGCGGGGGCCGACGGCCTGAATGGTGAGGCGCATGGGCTTGCCCTGTACGGCGGCAAATCCCTTGAGACGCAGAATGTCATGCGCGCGGATCACATCGGCCACCTGGGCGGCGAATGCCTTTGGGTCGGTGATCTCGGGGCGAGAGACGACAAAGGATTCAAACGCGTCGTGATCATGGTCATGGTGGTGATGATCGTGGCTGTGGTCATCGTGATGATCGTCGTCATGGTCGTGATGGTGCTCATCATCATGATGATGGTGATGATGTTCGTGCCGCGCGTCCATGTCCGCCTCGGCCCCCGCACCCTGACCCAAAAGCACGTCCAGCGGTAGCGCGCCCATCGTCGCGCGCACCACCTGCACGCCCTCGCGGGCCTCGTCCTGCAGCCGGGTGGTCAGCGCTTTGGCCTCGTCGCCACCCAGCAGGTCGGATTTGTTCACCACGATCATATCGGCGCAGGCGATCTGATCCTCGAACAGCTCTGATAGCGGTGTTTCGTGGTCAAGGTTGTCGTCTTGCGCGCGCTGCGCGTCCACCGCCGCCACATCATGGGCAAAGCGCCCCTCGACCACGGCCTTGCCATCGACCACTGTGACGACGCCGTCCACCGTGACCCGGGTCGAGATTTCGGGCCAGCTAAAGGCCCGCACAAGCGGCTGCGGCAGGGCGAGGCCAGATGTCTCGATCACGATATGGTCGGGCGGATTGTCCCGGTCGATTAGCTTTTGCAACGTCGGGATGAAATCCTCTGCCACGGTGCAACAGATACAGCCGTTTGACAGCTCCATCACGTCGTCTTCGTCGCAATTCTCGATGCCGCAGCCCTTGAGGATGCCGCCATCGACGCCCAGATCGCCGAACTCGTTGATAATCAGTGCGATGCGGCGGCCATTGGCATTTTCGAGCATGTGGCGGATCAGCGTGGTCTTGCCGGCGCCGAGAAAGCCGGTGACGACGGTGGCGGGGATCTTGGCTGGCATGGTGTGGTCAGTCCTGATGTAGTGCCCGTGCGGGGCTGTGATATTTCAGTCGATGCGGAATGTGACCGTCGCCTCGACCGGTTTGCCGGAGACGGCGAATTGGCGGTGATCGTTGGCGTTCAGCGTGACGCGGACGTCATGCTCGCCTTTGGGCAGGGCATATAGCTGCACCCACGGCCCATAGGCGCGGGCCTGTTTGATGCCGTTGACATAAACATGCGCGTGGCCGTGGCCCGGCACATGCGGCCCATTCACCCCCTCGGGGTCAAAGGTGAAATCGCTGACGCCAATATGCAGGTTGCGGCTGCGCGCGCCATCCGGGCGCAGTGTCAGGGTCAGGCCGGGTGGCTGTCCTGTGACCTCTCGCAGCGTGGCGTGCATGCCGTCACCGTGATCATGCGCGGCGTGATCATGGGCAGGGTCCTGCGGCGCCGTGGCCTGAGGTGGCGCAGATGGCCCTATCCCCGCCCCTAGCAGAAAGCCAAAGCCGGTTCCCAATAACAGGCCAATCATAAGAAATACCGGAGATCTGGGCATGGCTCTCTTGAACGAAAGGAAAAGGGCGGCCCGGTCAGAGCCGCCCCATGATATGATCCGTCTTAGCCCGCAATGACGGCGACAAGCGGGCCTTCGAGGATTTCGAGGCACAGGAACACGCCGACACCGGCAACCATCGCGCCGACGAGGCGGGCGTTGACCGAAGCGGCCTCATGCGCGCCCAGCAGCTTTTCCGCGACCCAGCCAGCGGCAAGGGCGATGGCATACTGGATCAGGCCAAGACCAAGCAGATAGCCGGTCAGAACAGCGGCGCTGATGCCACCTTCTTGAGCGGCGATGCTGCTACCAAAGGCGGAGCCGTGAAAGAGGCCGAACGCCGCAAAGAGCGCCAGCGCCATGCCAGCACCAAGCGCGCGACCTGACAGAACAATGCCACCAACCGCCAGAAGCGAGATCGCAATGAACGTTTCCTGAAGCGGCATGGCGACGCCCGCATACATCAAGCCGCAGCCGACCAGCATGGCCGCGACATAGGCGGCGGGGGTCAGATAGCGGCGGCTGGTAAAGATCGCGGCGACGCCCATCGCGATGACGAAGAACATATGGTCGAAGCCCAGAACCGGGTGTCCGACACCCGACAGGATCCCGTGAGCCAAGGTTTCCATGGGCAGGCCGCCCAGAGGATGGTGAGCGAGCGCAGGTGTCGCGGCCAGCGTGGCAGCGGCGATGGCGAGAAATTTATTCATGTCTGTCCCCTTCGGGTTCTTGCTGTGAAGGGGGGTATCGTCAGAGGGCAACGGGGCCTGAATTGGCCCTTTTCCCCCAACGGAACACCCCGTCCGTTGTTTTCGTGTCGGACATATGCCCGATGCATGGCCGGTCTCCTGGCTTGCGGGTCTCGGCGGGGGCCGGCCTTCCCGGGACATGTCCCAGTGGCAGATTGGCACCCACTCTCCGCTTACAGTCGCGGGGGCGGCTGACGATTGGGCTCCCGGCATGGGTCCGCCATCACGTCATTCCCAGTTTCATCCCCGAATGCTTTGCATCATGTGCGGGGAACCTTGCCCTTCTGGTATGAGACCGGGGCGCCACTCCGTCAAGCGCGATTCCGACCTCTGCCGCGCCGGGCGCGGCATCAGGGCGCTGTTTTTCAGCGGTCTTCGCCTGCATCAGTATCAATATCTTGTGGATAAATGCCGTGGTGTGACCACATGCAGGGGTTTTTGATTGACAGCTTTGCGTCACAATCGTTCCATTGTGGCCCAGAGGCGGGAATCGCCCTGCCTTGGGATGCAGGCAACTTGAAACGGGGGCGCGGGTGCAGTTCACGAAACTCAGACTGACCGGCTTCAAAAGCTTCGTCGACCCGACGGATCTCCATATCCATGACGGTCTGACAGGTGTCGTGGGCCCCAACGGATGTGGCAAATCGAACCTGCTGGAGGCGCTGCGCTGGGTCATGGGCGAGAACCGCCCGACCTCGATGCGTGGCTCTGGGATGGAGGACGTGATCTTTGCCGGTGCCGCCACGCGGCCCGCCCGCAACTTTGCCGAGGTGGCAATGTATATCGACAACTCTGACCGGCTTGCCCCGGCGGGGTTCAACGATGCCGATCAGCTGGAAATTCTGCGCCGCATCACCCGTGATGTGGGCAGCGCCTACAAGGTCAACGGCAAGGATGTGCGCGCGCGTGATGTGCAGATGCTGTTTGCCGATGCCTCGACCGGGGCGCATTCCCCCGCGCTTGTCCGGCAGGGTCAGATCTCTGAACTGATCAACGCCAAGCCCACCGCGCGGCGGCGCATATTGGAAGAGGCCGCAGGCATTTCCGGCCTGTATCAGCGCCGGCACGAGGCCGAGCTGAAGCTGAGAGGCGCTGAGTCGAACCTGACACGGGTCGATGACGTGATCGAGCAGCTGGCAACCCAGCTTGCTCAATTGGCCCGACAGGCCAAACAGGCGGCCCGCTATCGCCAGATCGGTGAGGAACTGCGCCGCGCTGAGGGCCTGTTGCTATATCGCCGCTGGAAGGATGCCGATGCCGCCTGCGCCGAGGCAGAGGCGCTTTTGACCTCCCGTACCACCGATGCCGCCCGCGCCGAAGCCGCCACACGAGAGGCGGCCCGCCTGCGCGCCGCTGCCGATGAGGCCCTGCCACCGCTGCGCGAGGAAGAGGCGATCGCGGCGGCGGTCGTGCAACGGCTGCAGGTCAGTCGCGACACCCTCGCCGAACAGGAGGACGCCGCGCAGACCCGGATCGAGACGCTGCAAGCGCGCATTGGCCAGCTGGCCCATGACATAGAGCGTGAGGCGGGCCTGAACCGTGACGCGGGCGAAACCATTGAGCGCCTTGAATGGGAGGCGCGAGAGCTTGCCAAGGCGTCGGACGGTCATGGCGCGCGGCTCGACGCGGCAGCAGAGGCCGCCAAAGAGGCCGCGAGCGTGCTGCAAACTCGCGAAACCGATCTCAGCCAGCTGACAGAGGATATGGCACGGCTTTCGGCGCGGCACCAATCCGCGCAGCGCCTTGTCGAGGATTATCGCAAGACCCTCAACCGCTCTGAGCAAGAGGCAGACCGCGCCCGCGCCGCGGCGGCGACGGCCCGCGAAGCGCTTGATCGGGCGGGGCAAGAGTTTGAGACCGCGCAGGCCGCCGAGGCGCAGGCGACCACCACCGCGCGCAATGCAGAGGAAACGCTCGTCGCCTCGGACGAGGCCCGCGCCGAAGCACAAAGCCGCGAGGCCAATGCCCGCGCCGAGCGGTCCGAAGCAGAGGGCGAGCTCAATGCATTGTCGGCGGAGACCTCTGCGCTTGCACGCCTGTTGGAACGCGACACCGCAGAGGGAGGTCAGATCCTTGACGCGCTACAGGTCGCATCCGGCTATGAAAAGGCGCTTGGTGCCGCACTTGCCGATGATCTGCGCGCCCCAGAGGTGGACGAGGACGGCCCCTCTGGCTGGGCGCAGATGCCGGGTTATACCGATCCGCAGATGCTCCCCCAAGGTGTCAACGCGCTGTCGCAGCATGTGACTGTGCCCGGTGTTCTGGCCCGGCGCATGGCGCAGATCGGCCTTGTGGATACCGATGATGGTGCCCGCCTGCAACCGCTTTTGAAACCCGGTCAGCGCCTTGTCAGTATCGAGGGGGATCTGTGGCGCTGGGACGGCTACCGCGCCTGGGCCGAGGATGCGCCGTCGGCCGCGGCCCTGCGCCTGCAACAGCTCAACCGGCTTGAGGATCTCAAACAGCAGCTTGCCCACGCCACCGCCCGCGCCGAGGGGGCCACGCGGGCGCATGATGCGCTTAAATCCCGTCTCGCGGACCTGACCGAGGCCGACCGCATGGCACGTCAGGCCCGGCGCGCCGCCGATACCGCCGTGGCAGAGGCCAATCGCGCGCTGTCTAGGGCCGAGGCAGAGCGCAATCTGGGGCAGTCCAAGCTCGAATCGCTCAGCATGGCCGTGCAGCGCCACGAGGAAGAGGCGCTTGCTGCCCGCAAATCGCTTGCCGCAGCCGAAAAGACGCTGTCGGACCTGCCTGATCTCGACGGCGCGCGGCATGAGGTCGAGGATATCAAACTGACCGTCGAGGCCGCGCGCATGACCATGATGTCAAAACGCTCTGCCCATGACGAATTGCGCCGCGAGGGCGAGGCGCGCACACGCCGCGCGCAGGAAGTGACCAAAGAGCTGTCTGGTTGGCGTCACCGTCTGGATACTGCCAAGACCCGCAGCGCGGAACTGGCCGAGCGAAAGGACACGTCTGAGGTCGAACTGGCCGAGGCAGAGGCCCGCCCTGCCGAACTGGCTGAGAAACGCGCCCGCCTGACCGCCGAAATCGACACCGCAGAGGCCCGCCGCGTGACCGCCGAGGACGCGCGCAGCAAAGCCGAAGGCACCGCCCGCGACGCCGTCACCCAAGAGCGAGAGGCCGAGCGTCTGGCCGGTGAGGCGCGCGAGGCCCGTGCCGGTGCTGAAGCCCGCGCCGAGGCCGCCCGCGAGACCCGCGCGCAAACCGCCGCGCGCATCGCCGATGATCTCGATCAGACGCCTCAGGCGCTGCTTGCCACGCTGGATGCCGACCCCGATGCGCTGCCCGGCTCGGATCAGATCGAGGCCGATGTCAGCCGCCTCAAACGGCAGCGCGACGCGTTGGGCGCCGTCAACCTGCGCGCCGAAGAAGATGCGCGCGAGGTCGAGGAAGAGCACAGCACGCTGGTCAACGAGAAGGCCGATCTCGAAGAGGCTATCCGCACGCTTCGTAACGGCATCGCCTCGCTTAACCGCGAAGGGCGCGAGCGTCTGCTGACGGCCTTTGAACAGGTGAATGCCAATTTCTCGATGCTTTTCCGGCACCTCTTTGGCGGCGGCGAGGCCAACCTCGTCATGGTCGAAAGCGACGATCCGCTTGATGCCGGGCTAGAGATCATGTGCCAGCCCCCGGGCAAGAAACTGGCCACGCTCTCGCTCTTGTCGGGCGGGGAACAGACGCTGACGGCGCTGGCGCTGATCTTTGCGGTGTTCCTCGCCAATCCCGCCCCGATCTGTGTCCTGGATGAGGTCGACGCCCCGCTTGATGATGCCAATGTGGGCCGCTTTTGTGATCTGCTGGACGAAATGTGCCGCCGCACGGAAACGCGCTTTTTGATCATCACGCACCATGCCGTCACCATGAGCCGGATGGACCGCCTCTTTGGTGTGACGATGGGCGAGCAGGGGGTCAGCCAGCTTGTGTCCGTCGACCTCAAAAAAGCCGAGCAGATGGTCGCCTGAACAGGGGGTTCAGCGCAGTGGCCCGGTTTGCCACAGCCGGATCTTGAGCCCGCCATGCGGCACCGGTGGCCCCGGCGGCGCAAAGGGCAGGCCCGTGGCACGCACAAGTCCGGCCTCGGTGGTGATCATCCCCACGCGCCAGCCTTTGAACTGCTCAGTCATTGTCCTGCCAAACGCGGCGTAAAGTCCGTAAAGCAGCTTCTTGTTGCCGATCCGCCCGCCATAGGGCGGGTTCACGATCACCAGCCCCTTTGGCCCGTCAGGGGGCGTCGCATCGCTGATCGCATGAGTGGCAAAGCGACAGATATCGCCGACGCCGGCGCGCGCGGCATTGTCCGTGGCCCCCCTGACCGCGCCTGCGTCCCGGTCGCTGCCATGGAAAAGCAGATCCGTCTCGCGTGGCTCGGACCTGCGCATGTCTGCCCACGCATCTGCGTCGAAACTCGCGAGCCGCTCAAAACCAAAGCTGCGGCTGCGCCCGGGCAAAAGACCGGTCGCGATCTCGGCGGCCTCGATGGCAAAGGTGCCAGAGCCGCACATCGGGTCCAGCACCGGCATGCGCCCGTCATAGCCGCATTGACGCAGGAAAAGTGCGGCCAGCGTCTCGCGCATGGGCGCTTTGCCGACCGCCTGCTTATGGCCGCGCTGGTGCAGGGATGCGCCGGATGTATCCACGCTGATCGTGCAAAGATCATCCTCGATCCGCACCATCACGCGCAATGCCGCTTCTTTGGACAAAGGCGCGCCAAGCTCCTCGGC
>CBFHML010000060.1:0-6493 GCA_965656855.1 Roseovarius sp. | reverse complement strand
GAGGAAAGCATGGAAGCCGCGCATGACGCGGCACATGTCAATGGCTGGACCTTGCTGTCTGACAGTTCCTGGCCGGGCTATACGGATCTGCCCCGCCGCCTGATGGAGGGATATCTGGTCATGGCCGACGAGGCCGCGCGCCAGATGCCGCAAACGCCGACGCATATCTTTCTTCAGGCAGGTGTTGGCGGTCTGGCCGCTGCCTGTGCTGCGCATTTCCGGCAGGTTTGGGGTGATGCGCCGATTATCACGGTGGTAGAGCCGGACGCCGCGCCCGCGCTGAGCGAAAGCGTCAAGGCCGGCGAGGCGTTGGCGACAACCGGTCCCGTTTCGACCATGGGGCGGCTGGATTGCAAGGAGCCGTCGTTTATCGCGCTCAAGGGGCTTGCGCAGGATGCCGATCATTTCGCCCTGATCTCGGATGCTGAGGCAGCGGCGGCTTTGCCCATGCTCGAAGGGCAGGGGATGGCGACCACCCCTTCGGGTGCGGCGGGTGTTGCCGCGCTGAGCCTCAGCGATCTGGGGCCGGATGACGTGGCGCTGGTCTTTATATCCGAGATGGCCGACGCATGACGCGCGGCTTCGCTACGGCGGAGTTCGAGGCGCGTGTGGCGCGCATTCAGTCGGGGATGGCGCGCCATGGCCTCGCTGCGCTGCTTTTGACCTGTGAGGCGGATATTCGGTATGTGACCGGCTTTCTCACCCGATTCTGGGAAAGCCCGACACGGCCCTGGTTCGTGATCGTTCCCGCCCATGGTGCGCCCGTGGCCGTCATTCCGGCGATCGGGGCGGCGTTGATGGCAACCACATGGATCAGCGACATTCGCACATGGGCGGCGCCTGATCCCGCGGATGATGGGATCAGCCTGCTGGCTGACGCGCTGACCCAGATCGGTGGCCCGGTCGGCATTCCATCACATCTGGAAACGTATCTTCGCATGCCGCTGGCGGATTTTGAAAGGCTCAGGCAGCGCACGGGTCTGTCCTTTGGCCCTGATCATGGCATCATGGCCGCCACCCGCGCGATCAAGTCTGAGGCGGAACTGGCAAAGATCGAAACGATTTGCGCCATTGCGGGCCGTGCCTTTGCCCGCGTGCCCGAGATCGCTGCCGTGGATGTGCCGCTGTCGAAGGTGTTTCGGGATTTTCAGCGCCTGCTGCTGGAGGAGGGGGCCGATTGGGTGCCCTATCTGGCCGGGGGTGCCGGGACGGATGGCTATGCCGACGTGATTTCGCCCGCGACGGATGCGGGGCTGGCCATGGGGGATATTCTCATGCTGGACACCGGTGCCGTATTTGACGGGTATTTCTGTGATTTCGACCGCAATTTCGCCATTGGCCCGGCCAGCACCACCAGCGAAACCGCCTATGCCGTGCTGATGGAGGCGACCGAGGCAGGACGGGTCGCGGCCAAACCCGGTGCGCGCGCCAGCGATCTGTGGCGCGCCATGGCGGATGTGACGGGGGCGGCGGATGCGGGCGGACGGCTGGGTCATGGGCTGGGTATGCAGCTGACCGAGGGGCTTTCGTTTACGGCGGCGGATCATACTGTGCTGGAACCCGGCATGGTGATCACGCTGGAGCCGGGTGTCGTGACCTCACCGGGGTGTATCATGGTGCATGAGGATGTGCTGGTGATCACGCAAAACGGCGCGCGACAAATCTCTGCGCCTGCGCCAGAAAAGCTGCCTGTCCTGTAAAATCAGTCGGCTGCGCAAAAAAAAGGCCGAGCAATAAGCTCGGCCGTAGTCCAACAGGGAGGTATGATGATGTTCGCTTGCGCGCCCATCGTCATGAGTGGCAATTAATCTCTCGCATTTGACCGATCAAGAGAGAACATGTCGCGATGCGTGAATGCCCGCTATGCACACACTGCATGGCTGTGATCGTCAAATAGACGCAAATCAGGAATCTGCCTTTTCTCTCATCGTTTTACGATAAAGAATGATCTCTTCTTGCACAAAATCGCGGAAGGCAGCGATCCGCTGAGATTGGCGCAATTCCTCTGGATAGGCGAGGAAAACAGGCACCTCGGCAGAATGGATATCGGGCAGCACCTGCACCAGATCGGGGAAATCCCGGCTGAGATAATCAGGCAGCACGCCGATGCCGATATGGTGAATCACCCCCTGCAGCACGCCGAAGTAGTTGTTGACGGTCAAAAGCGACGGGATGTCATAAGTCATCAGCTCGCCCACAAGCGTCGCACCCGCGCCGACCTGCGCGGAACTGGGGTTCTGGCACAGCAGGCGGTGATTGCGCAGATCCTCGGATGTCTCGGGCGTGCCGTTCTCTGCCAGATAATCCTTGGAGGCGTAGAGACACATGTGAACGCTCATCAGGCGTTTGCGGATCAGGTCAGCCTGACTGGGTTCTTTCATACGGATGGCCACGTCCGCCTCGCGCATGGGCAGATCCAGAACGCGTTCTTCCAGCATCAAATCAATGTTGAGGTCGGGATGCCGCGCGAAAAGCTTGGGCAGGCGCGGCGCAAGCCAGAGCGTGCCGAAGCCGATCGTGGTGGTCACGCGCAGTTCGCCAAACACCTCTTCCTCGCTGTCGCGGATGCGGGCCGTTGCAGCGTCAAGACGTTTCATCATCGCTTTGGTCGCGTCGAACAATAGCTCGCCCTGCTCGGTGAGGATCAGCCCCCGTGCGTGGCGGTGAAACAGCGTCGTATTCAACGACTCCTCAAGCGCCCTGACCTGTCGTGACACCGCCGATTGCGACAGATGCAACAGGTCGCCCGCATGTGTCAGGCTCCCGGCATCTGCCACGGCGTGAAATATTCTCAGTTTGTCCCAATCCATTCCCGCAACTTTCGACTCGATACTGTCCCCGCTCTCGCAATAGCAGAAAACTATCAGCGCAGGACAGCCAAGACAGCCCGGTTTTGGGAGAAACCCCTTTATAGGTCATTATAATTGACCTATATTTGCCCTATACTGAGGCAATGGATGCATCTGGGAGGCGCGTCATGAGCAATCAGAAAATTTCCCTCAAAGACCGGCTGGACCTGAACAGCTCGCCGGTGCTGCTCAACGGGACGCAGGCGCTGGTGCGGCTGATGCTGATGCAAGGCGCGCGCGACCGGGCTGCGGGGCTGAATACGGCGGGCTATGTGACCGGCTATCGCGGCTCGCCTCTGGGGGCTGTGGACATGCAGATGAACCGCGCCGCCAAAACCCTGACCGAGGCGCAGATCACCTTTCAGCCGGGGCTGAACGAGGATCTCGCGGCCACCGCCCTCTGGGGTAGCCAGCAGGCAGAGCTGCGCGGCGAGGGCAAGTATGATGGCGTGTTCGGCCTTTGGTATGGCAAAGGGCCGGGGGTGGACCGCTCTGGCGACGTGATGCGTCATGCCAATATGGCCGGGACCTCGGCCCATGGCGGGGTGATCATGGCGATGGGGGACGATCATACCGGCGAAAGTTCTACCGTGTGCCACCAATCCGATTGGGCGATGGTGGATACCTATATGCCGGTGCTGTCGCCTGCGGGCGTGCAGGAAATCCTTGACTACGGGCTTTATGGCTACGCGCTGTCGCGCTTTGCCGGGGTGTGGTGTGGGCTCAAGCTGATGAAGGACACTGTTGAGGTGACAAGCGTGGTCGATGGCGCACTTGACCGGGTGCAGTTTGTCACGCCTGAATTCGACATGCCCGAGGATGGTCTGAACATTCGTCTGGGCGATCACTGGATCGCACAGGAGGCGCGGATGATAAATCACAAGAGGTTCGCCGCCGAAGCCTTTGCTCATGCGAATAAAATCGACAAACGGGTGTGGGGTAAGCCGGGGGCGAAAATCGGCTTTGTCGCGGCGGGCAAGAACTGGCTTGATCTGACCCATGCGCTTGATCTGTTGGGCATTGATGAGGCAGAGGCACTGCGCCTTGGCATCACCACCTACAAGGTCGGCCAGACATTTCCGATGGATATGAAGGGATTTCACGACTGGGCCGAGGGTCTGGACCTGATCGTTGTGGTCGAGGAAAAGCGCAAGCTGATCGAGATTCAGATCAAGGAAACCATCTTTGACGACCGGCGCGGGCGGCGCGTTTATGGCTGGTACAAGGGCGGCGCGGGCAGCCTGCATCAAGAAGAGCTTTTCCCGGTGCAGATGGCCATCGACCCGGTGCTGGTCGCCGAAAGGATCGGCGGCATTCTGATTGAGGAAGGGCGTGGCACAGATCGCATCAAGGCCGGCCTGCAAGCCATTGAAGATGATAAAAAAGCCGATACCGGCGAGGATATTGCTGCGCGGCTTCCGTATTTCTGCGCGGGTTGTCCGCATAACAGCTCTACCAAAGTCCCCGAAGGTAGCCGCGCCTATGCCGGAATTGGCTGTCATATCATGGCGCTATGGATGGACCGTGAGACCTCTGGCTATACCCATATGGGGGCAGAGGGGGCGAACTGGATCGGTGAGGCGCCGTTTTCCAAGCGCGATCATGTGTTTCAGAACATCGGTGACGGCACGTATAATCATTCGGGCATCCTTGCCATTCGTGCGGCGCTCTTGGCGGGGACGAACATCACCTACAAGATCCTCTACAACGATGCGGTTGCCATGACGGGTGGGCAGGGCAACGACGGCGGACTTGGCCCCGATCGGATCGTACATGAACTGCGCGCCATGGGCGTGCAGGAGGTCGCGGTGGTTTTTGACGAAAAAGAAGAGCCGGACCGCGCCGCATTTCCCAAGGATATCGGCTGGCATCCGCGCGCGGACCTGCCGCAGGTGCAAGAGAAGTTTCGTGAAATCAAGGGTGTGTCGGCCATTGTTTATGTTCAGACATGCGCCGCGGAAAAGCGCCGCCGCCGCAAGCGTGGGCAGTTCCCGGACCCGGATCGCCACGTGTTCATCAACACTGATGTTTGCGAGGGCTGTGGCGATTGCGGTGTGCAGTCCAATTGCGTTGCCGTCGTCCCGCAAGAGACAGAACTGGGACGAAAGCGCGCCATCGACCAATCCGCCTGCAACAAAGATTTCAGCTGTCTCAAGGGGTTCTGCCCGTCCTTTGTCACACTGACCGGCGCAAAACTCCGCAAGGAGGCGGCATCCGACCTCACGCTTCCCGACCTGCCAGAGCCAGAGATGCCCCGCATGGATGGCACGCATAATGTGGTCATTACCGGCGTTGGCGGCACCGGCGTCGTCACGATCGGCGCGGTTCTGGCGCAGGCCGCACAGATTGACGGCAAAGGGGCCGGGATGATGGAGATGGCCGGTCTTGCGCAAAAGGGCGGTGCGGTGCACATCCATTGCCGCCTTGCCAACACACCCGCAGAGATCAGCGCGATCCGCGTCGCCACCGGCGAGGCACATGCGCTTATCGGGGGCGATCTGGTGGTGAGCGCGGGGCCCAAGACACTTGGCCTGACACGCGCGGGGCGTACTGGTGCGGTGGTCAACAGCCATGAAACCATGACCGGGGATTTCACCCGTGATACCGAATTTCGCTTGCCGACCAAGGCGTTGAACAACGCTCTTGAGACGCGGTTGGGGCAGGATCTTCAGCTTTTTGATGCGTCGGACCTGGCCCGCGCCACGATGGGAGACGCGATTTATGCCAACATGATCCTTTTCGGTGCTGCTTGGCAGCGGGGGCTGCTACCCGTCAGCCATGCGGCGATTTCAGAGGCGGTCACGCTGAATGGACAGGCCGTGCAGCAAAACCTGCGCGCGTTCGAAATTGGGCGTTGGGCTGCGGCCTGTCCAGAAGAGGCGCAGGAGCATATCGCGCCGAAACTGGTGCATTTGCCGAAGTCGCTGGAAGAGAAGATCGCCTTTCGCGCGGCCCATCTGACCGAGTACCAAGGCAAGCGGCTGGCCCGTCGGTATCGCAAGATGGTGGATGCGGTTGAGGACAAAGACCTGCGCGAGGCGGTGGCAAACTCGTATCATAAGCTATTGGCCTACAAGGACGAATACGAGGTGGCCCGTCTGCTGTTGCAAAGCCGGGACAAGGCGCGCGACGTGTTTGTGGGTGATTTCGACATGCAGTTCCACCTTGCGCCGCCGCTCTTGGCGGGCAAAGGCGCGGATGGCCGTCCGCGCAAGCGTGCGTTCGGGGCATGGATTGAGCGCCCGATGCGCATTCTGGCGGGCGCAAAGCGTCTGCGCGGCACGCCGTTTGATCCGTTTGGCTACACCGCGGAGCGCCGTATGGAACGTGCGCTGATCCGCGAGTATGAGCGCGATATGACAGAGGTTCTGCCAAAACTGGACACAGCGAGGCGCGATGCGATTCTTGCGCTGGCTGAATTGCCGTTGAAAATCCGTGGTTTCGGCCCGGTCAAGGCGGCGAATGCCGCGCAGGCCGCGCAGAGGCGACGTGAACTTTTGGCCACGATACGGGACGGTGGACCACGCGTCGCGCAGGCCGCCGAATAGCTGTCATCGAAATTTCACGCGATCCGGTCATTTTTGTCGTAGATAAGATGCGAGTACGCGAATCAAGGACGGAAAAGACAGATGCGCCAAGACAGG
>CBFHML010000059.1:0-4182 GCA_965656855.1 Roseovarius sp. | reverse complement strand
CGCTTGGAAGCCCTTCGTGACGACTTACTTGCCAAACACGGTATAAAATGGGTGGTCTGTGGAGCACGTGGAATTGTGCATAGCGTTGCCAGCAGTCAAAGATTGCAAGGACGACTTCAAGAACCGATAAATATTAATCCTTTAACGAAATTTGCTATCCAAGAGCTCGTTGAAACCCGTGTCGCGGAATTCCGTCTAGATGATCATTCCATACCGCCGGTTGGGCACAAATCATTTAACCATGTGTTCTCAATTCTTGATGACAATCTTAGAGACTCTCTAAAGTTTTCCGGCGACTTCTCTCTGTGGCTGGATGAAAATGAGTACTACGGGAAAAGTGCGGATGAAATGCATGAGCTTTTTGAGGTTTGGCTGGGTGAACAGAGTGAAATCTATATGAATTCCATAAATGTTCCTCCTCGAGCTTGGAAGCTTTTTGATCAAATCTGTGATATGGGCGGCTCAGTTAGCCCATCTGATTATGAAGGTTTTGAATTCAACTCCGCGCAAAACATGCGTGGTCAAGTACAAAAACTTGAGCAAGCAGATCTGGTGGTTTCCGAGTTGGAAGAAACAGACCACAGACGCAAGACAATTTCGGTTGTCGCTAAAGGGTGGTTACTGCGTTACTTTCGGAGCAATTACGAAACTCGAACAAAGTAAAGCTTTGGATTGGTAGAAAAACGGGCGTGCATTAGCACAGCCGACAGGGCGTCGATGGAATGACCACCCCGGGGGCTCTGACCCGCCATTGGCACTCCCCACACCAACAACAGCTTCGTCCCGCAAGCCCAAACGCCAACGCCGTGCGCGTCTTGATGGGTCAGGTTCTCGACACCGCTCTGTCACCCGCCCAACACATCGGGCAGGGGGCTGACACCCCACCGCCCGGAACCTTTTACACCCGCTCAACCGTCACCGTGTCATCCGAGTAGAACGCGATGTGGTCCTTGATGCGGGCCACGTCTTCCTTGGGGTCCTCATAGGACCATGCGGCGTTCTCCAGCGTCTTGCTTTTGGTGACGATGGAGAAATAGCTGGCCGTGCCCTTGTGCGGGCAGGTCGTCGTCTGGTCGCTCTCATCAAGAAACGCCATCGCGATATCGGCGCGCGGGAAATAGATCACGTCGGGCAGGTTGCCTTCGCTCAGCACCAGCGCGTCGCGGCTCTCTACCAGTACGGCGCCACCGGCGCGGACGGTCCATGTGCCTTCGGCCTTGTGGATGTTGATCTTGGTCATGCTGTCCCTTCCCATTGTCGTGTTGTCCGGGCGTATGCCCCTGTTATGTCACAGAACCGTGTCAAAGCGGGACCGTGGCCCGGTCCAGCCATTCCAGCGCAGCGGGGCTGAGACGCGGCGCGATGCGCGCGCGCACCTCTGCGTGATAGGCGTCAAGCCATGCCCGCTCGCCAGCGTCCAGCAGCCCTGTGTCGATCAGTCGCCGGTCGATGGGCACGTAATTGAGCGTCTCAAAGCTGAGCATGTCGCGCCCGTCGCCGCCCGTGACTGATATGGCCTCGCGGACCACCACGATATTCTCGATGCGAATGCCAAAAGCACCCTCGCGGTAATAGCCCGGCTCGTTCGACAGGATCATCCCCGGTTCCAGCGGCACCTCTGAGGCGCGCGAAATCCTCTGTGGGCCTTCGTGAACGCATAGATGCACGCCGATGCCGTGGCCGGTGCCGTGGGCGTAATCCTGATCGGCAAGCCAGAGCGGATAGCGCGCGATGGCATCCAGATCGCGCCCGGCCAGCCCGCGTGGCCAACGCAGGCGGCTGATGGCGATCATCCCCTTGAGCACGCGGGTAAAGGCGGCGCGTTCGTCCGCGCCCACCTCACCCACGGGCAGGGTGCGGGTGACATCCGTCGTGCCATCCTCGTATTGCCCGCCGCTGTCGAGCACCAAAAGATCGCCTGCCGTCAGCGTGCGATTGCTGTCCTCGCTCACCCGGTAATGCGGCAGTGCGCCATGCGGGCCCGCGCCTGCGATGGTCTCAAAGCTGATATCAAGAAGTTTGCCCGTGGCATGGCGGCAGGATTCGAGCTTTTGGACCACGTCGATCTCGGTCAGGCTACCGGTCGGTTGTGTGTCATACCAGCAGAGGAATTCGCACATCGCCGCGCCGTCGCGCAGATGCGCCTCGCGGGTGGCGGCGATCTCGGCCTCGGTCTTGCGCGCCTTGGGCAACACGCAGGGGTCCTCGCCCCATTGGTGCCGGATGCTCGCGTCATCGAGCCGGTCCACGACCCATTGCGGCACCGATCCACGGTCCAGCCGCACAGGGGCTGACAGCCCGGCAAGCGCTGTGGCAAAGGCATCTGGCGTGTGCAGATGCACATCCCCGCCCAGATGGGTGCGCACCGCGTCGGTCAGCTTGGCCTCGGCGATGAAAAGATCCACCGCGCCAGAGGCATGCAGAATGGCAAAGCCATGCGGCACCGGGTTGCGGGGGATGTCACTGCCCCGGATATTGAGCAGCCAAGCGAGGCTGTCAGGCAGGGTGATGACCGCAGCGGTCTGGCCTGCCTTATCGAGCGTGGCGCCAAGCCGGGCGCGTTTGTCGGTTTGCGTCTCGCCCGCCAAGGCCTCGGGGTACACGCGCAACGCGCCCATTGGCGGGGCGGGGCGGTCTGGCCAGATGCGGTCAATCAGGTTGTCGCACGGGCGCAACGTGATGCCCTTGCCCTGCAACCCGGCCTCATAGGCGGCCAGTTGATCGGGCGTATAAAGCCACGGGTCATAGCCAAGCTCGCCACCCTCGGGCAGCGCCTCTGCCAGCCAGTCGGAGGGGCGCGTCGCGGGCCAGTCGATTGGCGTGAAACTGTTGGTCTCGACCTGTGCGCGCGCCTGCGCCGTGTAGCGCCCATCGACGAAAACCGCCGCTTGGTCGCGCAGGGCGATGGCGAAGCCCGCAGAGCCGGTAAACCCGGTCAGCCACGCTAGCCGGTCATCGCAGGGCGCGACGTATTCGCCCTGATAGGCATCCGCGCGAGGTATCAAAAAACCTGCCAGCCCTTCCTTGGTCAACTCATCCCTCAATGCGGCCAGCCGGGGTGGACCGGTTTCTGGGCGCGTGGTGGCGACGAAGGTTTGAAATAAGGATTTTTCAGCTGTCATGCGCCTTAGCTAGACAAGCGGGGGGCGGAAGGCAATGCATACCCTTGGCTTCATCTGTCTCGAAAGGCTCGCAAAAACCAAGGCTTCGGTCCCGTCGCAGCCCTGATGCCGGGCCTGCCTGATCAGCTGGCTCGGCGCAGTCCCATCACCCGCGCACGGGCGCGTGGATCGCTGTCAAAGAGGGCGGCGAGCTGTTCTGTCATCGCCCCGGCGAGCTGATCGGCGTCGGTAATGGTTACCGCGCGCTGGTAATAGCGGGTGACGTCATGGCCGATCCCGATGGCCAGCAACTCTACCTGTTTGCGGCGCTCGACCATGGCGATGACGTCGCGCAGATGCTTTTCCAGATAGTTGGCGGGATTGACCGACAAGGTGCTGTCATCAACCGGTGCGCCATCCGAAATCACCATCAGGATCTTGCGCTGTTCGCGGCGGGCCACCGTGCGCTTATGGGCCCATTCCAGCGCCTCGCCGTCGATGTTTTCCTTTAGCAGGCCCTCTTTCATCATAAGGCCCAGATTGGCGCGGGTGCGGCGCATCGGCGCGTCGGCGGATTTGTAGATGATGTGGCGCAAATCGTTAAGCCGCCCGGGCAGTTGCGGGCGTCCCTCGTTCAGCCATGCCTCGCGGCTCAGCCCGCCTTTCCACGCGCGGGTGGTAAAGCCGAGGATCTCGACCTTGACCGAGCAGCGTTCCAGCGTGCGGGCCAGCACGTCGGCACAGATGGCCGCGATCGAGATAGGGCGCCCCCGCATGGAGCCGGAATTATCCAGTAGCAGCGTGACGACGGTGTCCCGGAACTCGGTGTCTTTTTCAATCTTGAAGCTGAGCGGCGTGGTGGGCGCCGCGACGACACGTGCAA
Source organism: Roseovarius sp. (assembly GCA_965656855.1). Classification (GTDB taxonomy): domain Bacteria; phylum Pseudomonadota; class Alphaproteobacteria; order Rhodobacterales; family Rhodobacteraceae; genus Roseovarius. The sequence goes on along the minus strand of CBFHML010000059.1, from coordinate 198 downwards.
GACGCCCTGCATCCAGTATCCCCTCTTCGCGGTCAAATTCCCACGAGCGGTTCTGCTGCGCCTGAAGCCTGCGTTGCAGCTTGTTGGCGAGGCGGCCCACTGCCCCGTTGAGCGGGGCGAGCTGGTGGTGACGGACTGCGCCGCGGAGCAGGGCGCTCCGACCGTGGCGGTCGAGGATCGACCGGATCCGGTTCATCT
>CBFHML010000058.1:0-39397 GCA_965656855.1 Roseovarius sp. | reverse complement strand
TGGCGACCTGAAGCGTCGGGTTGTCCTCGATCCCCAAAAGGTCGAGAACCTCGTCGGCGGATTGCTTCATCACCTTCGCGCGCGGGTCGAAATTCTTATACACCCGGTGGCCAAAGCCCATCAGACGGAACGGATCGTTCTTATCCTTGGCGCGGGCGATATATTCTGGAATACGGTCAACCGTGCCGATTTCCTGAAGCATTTCAAGGCACGCCTGATTGGCGCCGCCATGCGCCGGCCCCCAGAGACAGGCGATACCGGCGGCCACGCAGGCAAACGGGTTCGCGCCCGAGGATGATGCCAGACGCACGGTCGAGGTCGACGCGTTCTGCTCGTGATCCGCATGAAGCGTGAAAATCCGGTCCATCGCGCGGCTCAGGATCGGGTTCACCTCGTAATCCTCTGCCGGGACGGCAAAGCACATGCGCAGGAAATTCGAGGCATAGTCGAGATCGTTGCGCGGATAGACAAAAGGCTGGCCAAGCGTGTATTTGAACGCCATTGCGGCGATCGTCGGCATCTTGGCGAGCATCCGGATCGAGGCGACCTCGCGCTGCCACGGATCGGCAATATCGGTGCTGTCATGGTAAAAGGCCGACAACGCGCCAACCACACCCACCATGATCGCCATTGGATGCGCATCCCGGCGGTAGCCGCGGAAAAGATACATCATCTGTTCGTGCAGCATGGTGTGACGCGTTATGCGGTCCTCGAAATCCTCAAGCTGCGCGGTCGAGGGCAATTCGCCGTAAAGCAGCAGATAGCAGACCTCTAGATAATGTGATTTTTCGGCCAACTGGTCGATCGGATAGCCGCGATGCAGCAGCTCGCCCTTGTCACCGTCGATAAAGGTGATCGTGCTGTCGCAGCTGGCGGTCGAGGTAAAGCCGGGGTCATAGGTAAACACACCCGCCTGCGCATAAAGCTTGCGGATATCAATGACATCCGGCCCCGCGGTGGGGGAATAGATCGGCAGGTCAAACTCCTTGCCGTCGATTGTCAGCCTTGCTGTTTTGTCGGTCCCGTCGGCCATGGTGGTCTCCTCTGACTCTGCCCGGTGCGCGTCATGCCCGAGCTGCATATAATACTACGCCTTTACAGGCCGTTACGAGGCCTCCTGCGCGCCATCTTCTAGCCGGGCAAGACTTTCCTCGGGTCCGAGCACCACCAGCATGTCAAAGACACTGGGCGTGGCGCTGCGGCCTGCGAGGGCGGCCCGCATGGGGCCGGCCAGCTTGCCGAACTTCATATCTTTTTCGGCTGCGAAACCCATGGCCGCCGCCTCTAGATCATCCCGCGTCCAAGTAGCAGTTCGCAGTCGCGGCGTCAATTCACTCAGTATACCGCGGGATACAGAATCAAGTTGGGCCGCCGCCTTTTCATCCGGAGCGATCGGCCGGTCAGCAAGTACAAACTCCGCCTTTTCAAGGAGTTCAGGGAATGTCTTGGCGCGTTCTTTCAGGTGCGGCATGGCTGCCAACATAAGCTCTGACTTGGCCTCTGACAGGGGGATTTGGCCGGTGACGCGCAGGAAATCGGACAGCTCATGCAGCAGTGCAGCATTTTCCGCCGCCGCGATATGCTGACCGCAGAGATTCTCCAGCTTCTTGAAATCGAACCGCGCCGCCGATTTCCCGATCCCACTCAGGTCGAACCAGTCTCGTGCCTGCGCATCGCTAAAGAACTCGTCGTCGCCATGGCTCCAGCCGAGGCGGGCGAGGTAGTTGCGCATGCCCGCCGATGGGTAGCCCATTTTCTGGTATTCATCGACGCCAAGCGCGCCATGCCGCTTGGACAGCTTCTTGCCATCCGGTCCGTGGATCAGCGGGATATGGGCGTAAACGGGTAGGGGCCAGCCCATCGCCTGATAGATCAGCATCTGCCGCGCGGCATTGTTGAGATGGTCATCGCCCCGGATCACATGGGTCACGCCCATGTCGTGATCATCCACAGCCACCGCCAGCATGTAGACCGGCGTGCCGTCAGAGCGCAGCAGCACCATATCATCCAGCTGATCGTTGCGGATGGTCACATCGCCCTGCACCTCATCACGGATCACGGTCGCGCCCTCACGCGGGGCTTTGATGCGAATCACATATGGCAGGTCAGGATGCGTGGCCGGGTCCGCGTCTCGCCACGGGCTGTTATAGAGGGTCGAGCGCCCCTCGGCGCGTGCGGCCTCGCGAAAGGCTTCGATCTCGTCTTGGCTGGCGAAACACTTATAGGCTTTGCCCTCGGCCAGTAATTGCTGGGCCACCTCGGCATGGCGACTGGCACGGGCCGCCTGGCTGACCACCTCGCCATCGTGGTCAAGGCCAAGCCAATCCAGACCATCGAGAATGGCCTGCGTCGCGGCGCTGGTCGAGCGCGCGATATCCGTATCCTCGATCCTGAGCAGGAACTGCCCGCCGCGCCCACGCGCGTAAAGCCAGTTAAAGAGGGCCGTGCGCGCGCCTCCGATATGCAAAAAGCCTGTAGGAGAGGGGGCAAAACGGGTCACAACCTGCTTGGACATGGCGGGCATTAACCTTTCGGTAATCATGTGAAGAGTAGCGTTAACGAGGAAGGGTTCGGGCCTCTCTACCGACCCGTCAAAGAGGAGACAAGCCTTGGCGCTGCGGCAGGACCTCATCGCCGCGTGGATGGCGCAACGTGGCTATCTCTTTCCTTGGGTGCCGGTGTCGCTGGCCATTGGGATCGGGCTGTACTTTGCCTTGCCGGTCGAGCCGGGGTTGCCTGCCTGTTTTGGCGCCGCCGGTCTGGCCTTGGGGGCGGCGATCTTGGCGCGCCGGGCTGGTGCCGGGTTTGGGCCGGTCGCCATGGCGGTGGCTCTGATGGCGGCGGGGCTGTGTGTCGCCGGGCTGCGCGCCCAAGCGCTGGCAGAGCCCAAGATCGGCTTTCGCTATTACGGCCCGATAGAGGGGCGGATCGTGGGCATCGACCGATCGGGCTCGGACGCGGTGCGCCTGACGCTCGACCGGGTCGTGCTGGCGCGGATGAACCCCGACCGCACACCTGCGCGGGTGCGCGTTTCGCTGCATGGCACGGGGCCGAATGTCACACCAGAGCCGGGCCTGACCGTGATCCTGACCGGTCATCTGTCACCACCTAGCGGCCCGGTAGAGCCGGGTGGTTTCGATTTTCAGCGCCACGCATGGTTTCAGCAACTGGGCGCCGTGGGCTATACCCGCAGCCCGGTTTTGGCGCTCGCCCCGCCTGATGGGGGGCAATGGCTGTTCAAGGCACGCATGGCGCTGTCGGCACATATCAAGGCGGCACTCCCCGGAGAGACGGGTGGTCTGGCCTCGGCCATCATGACGGGTGACCGCTCGGGCATCGGACAAGACACGCTGACAGCGCTGAGGGTCGCCAATCTCGCGCATCTGCTGGCCATATCCGGGCTGCATATGGGCCTGCTGGCGGGCGTGGTGTTTGGCGGTCTACGGATTTTGATGGCTGCCATTCCCCCTCTTGCCTTGCGGGTGCCGTCGAAAAAGATCGCGGCCATCGGCGCGCTGATCGCGGCCAGCTTTTATCTGGCGCTGTCGGGGGGGAATGTGGCCACGGAACGGGCCTTTGTCATGGTTTCGGTCATGCTGTCCGCGATCCTTGCGGACCGGCGCGCACTGTCGTTGCGCGGTGTGGCACTGGCCGCTGTGATCATGCTCATTCTGCGGCCAGAGGCGCTGCTTGGCCCCGGGTTTCAGATGTCCTTTGCCGCGACCACGGCCCTGATCGCGGCCTATACGGCTGTGCGCGACTACAATCTGCCGCTTGGGCCCCGCTGGCTGCGGCCTGTCATCGCGGTGCTGACCTCGTCGGTCGTTGCGGGTCTGGCGACCGCGCCGATCGCGGCGGCGCATTTCAACCTGTTCTCGCATTACGGGCTGATCGCCAATCTCGCCTCGGTCCCATTGATGTCTGCGCTGATCATGCCGATGGCGGTCATTGCTGTGCTCTTGATGCCGTTCGGTCTGGACTGGATCGCCTTCTGGCCAATGGGGCAGGCGCTGGACTGGATCGTTGGCGTGGCCTACTGGACATCGTCGCTGGAGGGCGCGCGTGGCACCGTCGCCAGCCCATCGCCCCTTGTGCTGCCCCTCATGGCGCTTGGTGCGCTTTTCGTGATCATCTGGCAGGGACGGGCGCGGGTGATCGGCATTCTGCCGGTCTGCGCCAGTTTATTCCTATGGTCGCAGAGCGTGCGACCCGATGTGCTGATTTCGGAAACGGGTGGGCTGGTCGGGGTGATGACCGCCGAGGGCCGCGCGCTCTCGACGCCGCGCGGGGCGGGGTTCGTGGCGACGAACTGGTTGGAAAACGATGGCGACTCCGCCGAGCAGGAGGGCGCGCACGCAAGATGGAACAAGGTCGCGGCAACTGGCTGGCCGGTGCTTGCCCTGCGCGGAAAGCGCGCGGCAGCGGCGCTTACAGATTGCGCGCCAGAGACATTGGTGGTGCTGAGCGTGGATGCGCAGATGGATCTGCCTTGTCGTGTCCTCACACCAAAGGCCATGCGCAGCACTGGGTCAATCGCGCTTTACCGCACCGACACAGGGATCAGACAGGTGACCGCCCGTGAGATCAGTGGTGACAGGCTCTGGAACCGGCGCGCGCGGCGGGGTCAGTAGCTGCGGATCAATCCGACAAGCTTGCCCTGCACCTTGACCTGATCCTCTGGCAGCACCCGCGTCTCATAGGCCGGGTTGGCCGCCTCAAGGGCGATGGCATTGCCACGGCGGAAAAACTTCTTGAGCGTCGCCTCGTGATCCTCGACCAGTGCCACAACGATATCGCCATTATTGGCCACCTGCGTTTCGCGGATGATGACCACGTCGCCATCATTGATACCGGCCTCGATCATCGAGTCGCCTTTGACCTCCAGCGCGTAATGCTGGCCAGCCCCCGCGATCATGCTGCCGGGCACGGCGACATTATGGCTGGCATGGGCAATCGCCTCGATCGGGACACCGGCCGCGATCTTGCCCATCATGGGCAGGTCCATCACGCCCTGTGTGCTAACCGCTTGCGCCTCTGCCGGGGCAGGCCGGGCAGGGCGGTCGCCCTCGATCACGCGGGGGGTAAAGCCGCCGACCATGTCGCTCATCAGGCTGTCGGGTAGTTTCACGATCTCAAGTGCGCGCGCGCGATGCGCCAGACGCCGGATGAAACCACGCTCTTCCAACGCTGTGATAAGACGGTGAATTCCGGATTTGGAGCGCAGATCAAGCGCATCCTTCATTTCATCGAAACTCGGCGGTACGCCATCGCGCTGCACGCGCTTGTGAATGAACTCCAACAGGTCCAACTGCTTCTTCGTCAGCATGAAATTCATCCCTCCGCCGCGTTTGTATGTCCTTTTGTTCTACGCATGTTCTTGTTTTGTGTCAACAGGGCTGTGGATAAATCGGCTTTGACGGCTCAGAGCGCGATATACTCCATCTCTTCGCCTGCCTTGCGCGGGCGGTCTGCGGCGGGGCGGATCATCAGCGCGTTGGCCTTTGCCAGCACTGACAACAGCGCGCTGTCCTGTCGCGGCTCTGGCGTGATTTCCCCGCCCGCCACCTCGGCGCGCATGTAATGCTCGCGCGGGCCGCCCTTGTCCATGTCGCGGCTCAGGCGTGCGCGCAGCCGTGGGGCAGGGGTGGTGCCCAACCCCAGCATGACGCGGATCATCGGGGCCAGAAAAACATGCCCGCAGACCATCGCCGAGACCGGGTTGCCCGGCAGGCCCAGCATGGCCGCATCGCCCATGCGCCCGGCCATCAGCGGCTTGCCGGGGCGCATCGCCACTTTGTAAAAGGCACGTTTCATGCCCAGACTTTCGGCCACCGCGCCGACCAGATCATGATCGCCGACAGACGCCCCGCCAATGGTGACCACCAGATCCGCCCCCTCGGCCAGCCCAAAGGCGGTTTCCAACGAACGGTGGTTGTCGCGCGCGATGGGCAGGATCCGCGCGGCGGCGCCCATCTCGTGCAACATCGCCTTGAGACCATAGGTGTTGGATGCGATGATCTGGTCCGGTCCGGGATCGTCACCCGGCATCACCAGCTCATCCCCGGTGGAAATCAGCGCGACGCGGGGTCGACGCCGCACGCGGACCTCGGGCACATTCATCGCGGCCAGCAGGGCGATATCGGGTGCCGAAAGCCGTCTTGGCGCCTCGATCCGGTCGCCGATGTGAAAATCACTGCCCTGAGGGCGCACATGCGTCGCGGCGCCGGGGGCATCGGTGACTGTGATGCGATCCCCCTCACGCGTCACGTCCTCTTGGATCACGATCCGCTGCGCGCCCTCGGGCACCGGTGCCCCCGTAAAGATGCGCACAGCCTGTCCCGCGCTGACAGGGCCGCCAAAGCCATGCCCTGCCGCCGCCTCGCCGATCACGTCGAACTGAGCGCCCAAGGCCGGAGCATCGCCCGGCACCGCATAGCCATCCATCGCAGAGGCCGGAAATGGCGGCTGATCGCGCCGCGCCTCGGCGCCTTCGGCCAGCACCCTGCCACCGGCCTCTGCCAGCGGCACGCTCTCGATCTCCAACGGGGAAACCAGCGAAAAGAGGTTCTCAAGCGCCTCTTCGACGGTGATCATGACGCCTCGTACCGCCCTGATTTTCCGCCGTCTTTCAGGGTCACGCGGATGCCGCCGATTTCCATTGCCTTGTCCACCGCCTTGGCCATGTCATAGACCGTCAGCGCGGCGGTGCTGACAGCGGTCAGCGCTTCCATCTCTACCCCGGTCTGGCCCGATGTTTTGACCGTGCCCTCGATCCGCACGCCGGGCAGGTCTGGGTCCAGCACAAGATCCACAGCCACCTTGGTCACCGGCAGCGGGTGGCAGAGCGGGATCAGGTCCGGCGTCTTTTTCGCACCCATGATCCCTGCGAGCCGTGCAACAGACAGAACATCGCCCTTTTTCGCGCGGCCTTCGGCAATGATATCATAGGTTTCGCGGGCCATCTTCACATGGCCCTCGGCCACGGCGACCCGATCGGTGACGGCCTTGTCCGACACGTCGACCATATGCGCATCGCCCTTGCCGTCAAAATGCGTAAGCCCGGCCATCAGAACATCCCGTGGGGTGAGGCCGGGGCCGACATCATTTGCAGCGTGGCGCGCGCCACGTCGTCCTGCCGCATCAATGTCTCGCCGATCAGGAAAGACCGCGCGCCATAGCGGGCCAGTTCCGACAAGTCATCCGGGCCGGTCAGCCCGCTTTCGGAAATGATCATGCGCTCGGCGGGCACGAATTTCGCAAGGCTCTTGGTGACATCAAGCGTGGTCTCGAACGTATTGAGATCCCGGTTGTTTATGCCAATCATCTTGGAGGACAGCAGGCTCGCGCGGTCAAGTTCCTCGCGATTGTGGACCTCGATGAGCGCATCCATGCCCCACTGCTCTGCGGCGTCTTCCAGTTCGCGCGCCTGCGCGTCGCTGACCGATGCCATGATGATCAGGATCGCATCCGCGCCCCACGCGCGGGCCTCGGCCACCTGATAGGTATCATACATGAAATCCTTGCGCAGCGCGGGCAGATCACATGCGCTGCGCGCCTGTTTGAGGTAATCCGGCGCGCCCTGAAAGCTGGGTGTGTCGGTCAGCACCGACAGGCAGGTTGCGCCACCGGTGGAATAGGCCTGCGCCAGCGTGGCGGGGTCAAAATCCTCGCGGATCAACCCCTTGGACGGGCTGGCCTTTTTGATCTCGGCAATCAGGCCGAAACCCGATTTGCTTGCCTGCAACAGCGCGTCGGCAAACGGGCGCACCGCGGGGGCGGCCTTTGCCTCGGTCTCGATGTCTCCAAGGCTTTTGCGGGCCTTTGCGGTTTCGATCTCTTCCAGCTTGTAGGCTTTGATCTTTTCAAGAATGGACGGGATGCTCATGCGGCCTCCGATGTGACGCGTGCCAGTGTTTCGATCCGCGAGAGCGCGGCACCGCTGTCGATGCTCTCGGCGGCCATGGCCACACCGTCGCGCAGATCGTCTGTTTTCCCCGAAACAGTTAAGGCCGCGGCGGCATTCAGCAACACCGCATCGCGGTAGGCGCCCTTGGCCCCTTCGAGAAGGGCGCGAAAGGCGGCGCCGTTTTCCTCGGGCGTGCCGCCCAGAATTGCCTCGAACGGATGCTCCTGCAGGCCGAAATCCTCGGGATGCAGCTCCGTCTCGCGGATGCTGCCATCCTCTTCGAGCGCGGCGACATAGCTGATGCCTGCGATGCTCAGCTCATCGGTGCCATCGCCACCATGCACGAGCCACGCGCGCTGTGATCCCAACTGACCCAGCGTTTCCGCCATGGGCCGGATCAGGCTGCGCGAGAACGTGCCGGTCAACTGGCGTTTTACCCCGGCGGGGTTGGTCAGTGGCCCGAGGATGTTGAAAATCGTGCGCGTCCCAAGCTCGGCGCGCACCGGGCCGACATGGGCCATCGCCGGGTGATGCATCGGGGCCATCATAAAGGCGATTCCGGCCTCTTTCAGCGCGGTTTCAACCACTTGTGCGCCGACCATCACGTTGACACCCATCTGTGTCAGCGCATCGGCCGCGCCGGATTTGGAACTGAGGTTGCGGTTGCCATGCTTGGCCACCGGCACGCCGGCCCCCGCCACGACAAAGGCCGTCGCGGTTGAGATATTCAGCGTGCCCTTGCCGTCACCGCCGGTGCCGACGATGTCCATCGCCCCAGCTGGCGCCGTCACCTTGTTGCATTTGGCGCGCATCACGGCGGCGGCGGCGGCGTATTCATCCACCGTTTCGCCCCGCGTGCGCAGCGCCATGAGAAAGCCACCCATCTGTGCGGGTGTCGCCTCGCCGTCAAACAGCACGCCAAAGGCGCGTTCGGCCTCGTCCCGGCTGAGCGCACGTTCCGCCGCAAGGCCGATCAGCGGCTTGAGGTCATCGCTCATGCGGGCACCTGCATCACGTCGAGAAAGTTCTTGAGCAGGGTATGACCATGCTGCGACGCGATGGATTCAGGATGGAACTGAACGCCGTGGATGGGCAGGTCGCGATGTTGCAGGCCCATGATCGTGCCGTCTTCCAGTTGGGCGGTGATCTCGAGGCTGTCGGGGCAGCTGTCACGCTCGACCACCAGCGAATGATAGCGCGTCGCATCAAAGGGAGAGGGCAGACCGGCGAACACGCCCTTGCCCTCGTGATGCATCGCCCCCATCTTGCCGTGCACGATATCGCTATGGCGCGCCACGGTCCCGCCAAAGACCTGTCCGATGGTCTGATGCCCAAGACACACCCCCAAAAGCGGCGTGCGGGTCTCTGCGGCGGCCTCACAAAGTGCCAGACAGATGCCCGATTGGTCCGGCGTGCCGGGTCCGGGCGACAGCAAGATGCCCGCAGGCTTCATCGCCATGGCCTCTTGCACGTCGAGCGCGTCGTTGCGGCGCACGACCACGTCGGCCCCCAACTCGCCCACATAATGCACGAGATTGTAGGTAAAGCTGTCATAGTTATCGATCAGTAGCAGCATCTCGCCCGTTCCCTTCAGGTTTGGGCTCTAGGCCCGGGTCGCGGTCGCAATATACATGTTCAGGGTTGCGCGACACCGTCAAGGGGCGCAAAAGTGGAAAAAAGCAAAAGATGAGGGCAAAGCAGTGTTACGCGGATTACTCGCAGGTCTTCTGTCCGGAACGGCGCTTTCAGGTGTTGTCCTGGGGGGGATGTCGCTGATGTCTGAGGTTCCGGGCACCCGCGCGCCAGAGGCGACAGCGCTGGATGTGCCTGCTGGGTCTGAATTCGATCAGCAACGCGAGGATGAAGAAACCACGCTTGCGCCTTTGCAAGACACGCAGGTGCCCGACAGCGTGCCACAGGTCCCCGCGCCCGAGCCCGATGATCTGCGGTCGCTGGATGGTGCGAACACCGCGCCAGTGACGGCGCCCGAGACGGGCACCGCAGATGCCGCACTTGCCGCGCCCGACGCGCAGCAGGATAGCGCCGATCTGGACGTGGAGGGCGAAGAGCCGGTTTTGCCGAATCCGCAGGCTGTCGCGCCCGTCGCCCCTGTGAGCGAAGAGGATCTGTCCATTTCGACCGTTCCGGCGCAGCCCACGCTGCCCGAGGCCGAGGAGAGCGCCTTTCCCACGCCCCCGGACGTGACCGAAGAGGCCGGCCCCGAAACCGAAGACGCAGCCCCGGCGGTAGAAGAGACGCAAGAAGAGGCGGCACCGGTTCCTGAGCCAGAGACCACAGACGAGACGACCGCGGATCCCGTCGAAGAACCGCAGACAGAAGCACAGACAGATACGCAGGCTGATATAGAGACCGACACAGAGGCGGAGACCGCGCCAACCGCACCTACGCCCTCTGATGAGGCGACAGAGCCTGACGCCGCAGCCGAGCCTGACACGGAGGCGCAGCAGGCGGCTGAGGATGAGGGATCCGATCCCGAGGTCACGACTGCCACCGCGCCAGAGTTACAGGACACCGCACCCGAGGCCGCCGAGCCGCCAGCGCTGGCCAGCACCATCGGTGATCTGGCACCGGGTGTGACCACCAATCGCTTGCCCTCGGTCGGGGCGGATGCCACGACAGACGAGGCCGCTGTGCCAGACGCGGACGATACCGCACCCCAAGAAGAGACGACGCCGGATGCACAGGCTGAGGCGGACCCGCTTCCGCCCATTGCCCGCTTTGCGGCGCGCTTTGACAACCCTGAGGACAAGCCGCTCATGTCGATCGTGCTGATCGACGATGGCACCAGCCCGATCGGCCCCTCGGCGCTTGCTGATTTTCCCTATCCGATTAGCTTTGCGGTCGATGCGACGCATCCTGACGCGGCACAAACCGCACAAGCCTATCGGGATGCAGGCCTCGAAGTGCTCGCCATCGCCGATCTGCCCGACACGGCCAGCCCGCAGGATGCCGAGGTCGCCATTGCCGCGACGTTGCGCGCGGTGCCAGAGGCGGTCGCGGTGATGGAAGGCACGCAAACCGGTCTACAGGGCAGCCGTGATGCGGCCGAACAGCTGGCCCCCATCCTGCTCGACAGCGGGCATGGGCTGGTGATGTTCCCCAACGGGCTCGACACCATCCAAAAACTGATCGCCCGCGAAGGTGTGCCCGCCGCCACCGTCTTTCGGGATTTCGACAGTGAGGGTCAGAATGCAACGATCATCCGTCGTTTTCTGGATCAGGCAGCGTTTCGCGCGGGTCAGGAAGAGGGCGGTGTGATCATGGTCGGACGTCTACGGCCCGACACGATCTCGGCGCTGCTGCTTTGGGGGTTGCAGGATCGTGCGGCCTCTGTGGCGCTTGCGCCCGTCTCGGCGGTGCTGACAGCCGAGTAGCGGCGCTAGGCAGAGGTCTCTCGCCACGCGCCGGGGGCCAGCCCGTCCAGCGACCAGCCGCCGACCTGCCAGCGGACCAGTCGCAGGGTCGGATGCCCCACATGCGCGGTCATGCGCCGGACCTGCCGGTTGCGCCCCTCTGATATTGTGATCCTGAGCCAGCAATCCGGCACGCTCTTGCGGTAGCGCACGGGCGGGTCGCGGTCCCATATCTCCGGTGGGTCGATCTGGGCCACGCGGGCTGGGGCGGTCCGCCCGTCTTTCAGCGTGACGCCCTTGCGCAGCGCCGATAGCGCCGCGTCATCGGGCAGACCCTCGACCTGTACCAGATAGGTTTTGTCGGTCTTGAATTTCGGACTGGCGATCCGCGCCTGCAGCCGCCCGTCATCGGTCAGCACCAAAAGCCCCTCACTGTCGCGGTCAAGCCGCCCGGCGGGATAGACCCCGGGCATGTCGATATAGCGCGAAAGGGTCGGGCGCGGGCTGCCTTCGGTCCCTTTGTCGGTGAACTGCGACAGCACACCATAAGGCTTGTTGAACAATAAAAGTCGGGCCATGCCACTGGTGATGCCTGAGCGGCAGGCCCGGTGCAAGGTTTACTCAACACCCCTCAGAAAGCCTTCTGAAACCTTGTAGGTCCAGTCGAGGTCGGCGTTCTTCCAGCCGTTGACCAAGCGTCGCCCGTCCTCGTTCTTGTCACCCTCAAACCCGTCGACCATGGAATAAAGCGGCAGATCGACACCGGCCGCCATAAGCTGGTTCACGGCCATTGCGCTGCGCGACCCTGAACGGCACATGATCACGACAGCCGCCGGGTTGGCCTGACCGATCAGATCCTGCATCGCTGTTACGAAATTGGGGTTGGATATCGAGCTATAGCTGCCCTTTTTCGCGTTCAGCTCATGGTCGGGATCGATAAGTTTGATCGGGACGTTGGCCATGGCGGCGGTGGTGTGCCCGACGAGCATGGTTTCCTCTGGCGTGCGCACGTCGACGATCACCACATCGTCACGGCGTGACATCACGGCACCGGTTTCTGCGGCGGTGATGTAAAGGCCAGCCTTGGTTCGCTTGCTCTTTGGCAGGTCGTTGGCGGTGACGGAACTTTGCAATGCCACATCGCCAGCGGCAAGGCTGGTTAGCGGCATTGCAAGGGCCAGACCGAGGGCAAGGGCCGGGAGAGCGAGGAGGCGGGGCAGGGTGCGCATGCTGTGTCCTTTCATGATGTATTCACTAAGTCGAATATGAAAGGCGTATAAATCAACGACAGCTTTGGCCTTGATGTGGATCAATCGGCAACAACGCAGTCTCCACCAGACCGGCCCGGATCAAGCGGCTGGGTCAGGGCCAGACAAAAATCTTGGAAGATTTTTGCCAAGAATTTTGCAAAATTCTTGCGTGGTGCCGTCGTTGCGGTTCAGCGTCAAAAATCTTGGAAGATTTTTATCGGGAATTTTAAAAATTCCCGTGCCTTGCTCAACGATTGGTGTCGCCTGAAAACCGCGAGGCGTCGACCGCTGCCCGCCGGATGGCGTTCGATTTGTGCACCGTTTCCATATACTCGGCCTCGGGGTCGCTGTCATAGACAACGCCGCCACCTGCCTGAATATAGAGCTTGGCATCCTTGACCACCGCCGTGCGCAGCGCGATGCAGACATCCATGTCGCCGCCCGCGCTGAAATAGCCGACGCCGCCGCCATAGACACCGCGCTTTTCCGGCTCCAGCTCGTCGATGATCTCCATCGCGCGCACCTTTGGGGCGCCGGACACTGTGCCCGCAGGCAGCCCCGCCAACAGCGCGGACAGCGCGTCATGTTCGTCGCTCAGCTCGCCCACGACGTTCGATACGATATGCATCACGTGGCTATACCGTTCGATGATGAACTCTTCTGTTGGCCGCACCGTGCCGATCTTGGCCACGCGCCCCACATCGTTGCGCCCCAGATCGAGCAGCATCAGATGTTCTGCCAGTTCCTTGGCATCGGCCATGAGATCCGCCTCGTTGGCGCGGTCCTCTTCGGGGGTGGCGCCGCGGGGCCGTGTGCCCGCGATGGGCCGGATCGTGACCTCGCCCTCCATGACCCGGACAAGGATTTCCGGGCTAGCGCCCACCACCTGAAACCCGCCGAAGTTGAAGTAAAACATGAACGGCGACGGGTTCGTGCGGCGCAGCGACCGGTAGAGCGCAAAGGGCGGACGGGTGAAATTCTGTGTCCAGCGCTGGCTTGGCACCACCTGAAAGATGTCGCCTGCGCGGATATATTCCTTGGCGGCCTCGACAGCGGCCTTGTACCCCTCATGGGTGAAGTTCGACACAGGGTCTGCATCCGGCTCTGCCGTGCCCAGATCGCGCGCCTCATGGGGCAGGGCGCGGTCCAGATCGCGCACCGCGTCCATCACCCGCTCAGCGGCCTGTGCATAGGCGGCGCGGGCCGATTGCCCGCTGCTGGCCCATGACGGCGCCACCACGATGACGTCGCCCTTGACCCCGTCAAGCACGGCCACGACAGACGGGCGCATCATCACCGCATCCGGCAGGCCAAGCGGGTCTGGGTTCACATTCGGCAGATGCTCGACCAGACGGATCATGTCATAGCCCAGATACCCGAACAGCCCGGCACTGGCCGCGGGCAGGTCCGCAGGCAGGTCGATCCGGCTTTCGGCGATGAGCGCGCGCAGCGTGTCGAGAGGGTCACCGTCAAGCGGTTCAAACGCTGTGGGGTCGAACCGTGCGTCACGGTTGATCCGGCTTGTCTTGCCATGACACTGCCAGATCACGTCTGGCTTCATGCCGATGATGGAATAGCGCCCGCGCGCCTCTCCGCCGGTGACGGATTCCAGCAAGAACGCGTCCTGTGCCGCGCCCGTCAGCTTGAGCATGAGCGACACAGGCGTGTCTAGATCGGCGGCCAGCCGTGCGGAGACAACCTGATTTTCACCGGCGTCATACCCGCGGGCGAACTCCTCGAAAGACGGCGTCAACTCCACCCGTTCGGCCCCTTACTGAAAGTTCGCATGAACGGCGTTGATCGCCGCCTGATCAAGCTCGATGCCCGCGCGGGCGCGGATATCCATAGACAGCACCTGAAAGAGATCCTGCGCCAGACCGTTCACCGCCGCATCGCGCAGAAAATCCCGGCTTTGGGCAAGATCGGGATCGTCCATGTCGGGCTCTTGGATTTCCTGCACCTGCAGAACAAACACCCGCCCCGGTCCTTCGATCACGCGGACCTCACCCTCTTGCATGCCGAAAACCGTGTCGATGAACTGATCGGGGGCATCTTCGACAAAGCCCTGTCGCGTCACCTGTTGTTCAAGATCCACGCTCAGGCCCAAATCGGCAAAGCTTTCGCCGGCTTCGAGCCGTGTGGCCAGTGGCGCGGCTTGCTCGCCAAGCAGTTTTGCGACCTGCTCATCGGTCCATGCGGCGGCAACACTGTCGCGGACCTCGTCGAGCGGGCGCAGCGCAGGCGGCAGCACCTCTTCGAGCCGCATGGCGAAAATACCACCGTCTTCGAGCGTCTCAACGGCCGGGTAATCGTCGGCGGTGACGGCGCTGGCCGCGTCGCGGAATGCCTCATAGGCTGCGATGTCGGTGTCCATCTGCGGATGCCAGTCGATCTCGCTCAATTCCATATCGGTTTCCTGCGCCAGATCCTCTAGCGTGGCCCCACCGGCCAGCAGGTCGTCGATGCTTTCCATCTGCGCCTCGATCACGCGGCGCGCCCGGTCGCCCGCCATCGCGTCGCGCAGCATCGGCTTGGCCTCTTCAAAGGGGACAACCTGCGCGTCCAGAACAGCATTCACCCGGAAAAGCGCGGGACCAAGATTGGTCTCCACCGGGCCTGCCACGTCACCGGCCTCGGCGCTGAACACTGTCTCGCCCGCCGGTCCAAGATCCTCGGCAGTCTGGATGCCCATATCCACATCGCTAAGCTCAAGCCCGCGATCAGCCACCAGATCCTCGAATGTCGTCTCATCGCTGTCCAGCGTGGCCTTGGCCGCCTCTGCGGCGGACTGATCGGCAAAGACCAGACGCTCGACCAGTCTGCGTTCGGGCTGATTGAACTGCGCCTCGCGTTCGTCATAGGCCTCGCGCAGCGCGGTGTCGTCGACCTCTACAGTGTCCAGTATCATCTCTGGCGTCAGCCATGCATAGGTGATGCGCTTGATCTGGGGGCGTGTGAACGCGTCTGCATTGGCCTCGTGATAGGCGGCAAGCTCTGTTTCCGACGGCTCGGGCACGCCGATTTGCAGGTCGCCACGCTCCAGCAGAGCAGAGACCACCTTGCGCCGTTCGCCCAGATAATCGGTCATCACCTCGGTATAGACCTCGGGGACGCGCACGCCCGACACGATGGCCGCCTGCAAAAAGGACCGCGCGGTCTCGTCTCGGATATTCTCTTCGAACTCGGCCTCGGTCAGCCCCGCCTGTTCCAGCGTAAAGCGATAGGCCTCGCGGTTAAACTCTCCGTCAGGGCCGGTGAACTGTTGCAGTTCGAGAATCTGGCGCGCGAGCTCTTCATCGCCGATCGACAGGCCAAGCTGCGTTGTCTCGTGATCCAGTGCCGCGCCGGTGACAAGCTGGGCCAGCACCTGATCCGTCACACCAATCTGACGCGCACGGGCAAAGGTCAACGGCCCGTCAGTTTCGGCCTCGATGGCGCGGATTTCGCTCTGCAGACCGCGGAAGTATTCGTTGACCGTGATCTTTGCGTCACCAACAGAGCCGATGGCCCGTTGGGTGCCTGACAGGTTGGTCACACCAAACCCCCCAAGGCCAAGGATCAAAAGGCCCATCAGGATCCAGACCAGCGGTTTCGTAATACTCTTGGCTGCCATGCGGCCCCCTGTCAAACGCGGTACGTGTTGTTTCAGTCGTGCCTGTCTAAGCCCTGTCCACATCGGGGGCAAGAGGCCAGCGCAGCCCGGCCAGCCGGTCAAACAGGGCGCCGATTTCCGCGCGGTCGACATTGGCGAAGGCCACGCGCAGCTCTGTCTTGCCTGCCGGGTCTTCGGGTGGGCGGAACATGGTGCCGGGTAGCAGCAGAATGCCTGCCTCGCGCACCAGTTTGGGTGCCAACTCGTCCGAGGTCATGGCAAAGGGATGCCGCAGATAGGCGAAATAGGCCCCGCATCCCGCCAGCGTCCAGCCCTGCGTGCTCAGGCGGGGCATCACCTCTTGGATGGCCGCGCGCCGGTCAAGCAGTTCCGCGCGTTCACCCGCGAGCCACTGACCAAGATTTCGCATGCCCCACAGGGCGGCGATCTGACCAAGCTGGTTGGGGCAGATGGCGACCGTATCGAGAAACTTTTCCGCCTCGGCAAGAACCGTGCGACTGGCCAGCATTGCGCCCACCCGGTGCCCGGTCAGGCGATACGCCTTGGAAAAGGAGTAAAGCTGTACCAGCGTGCGATCCCAATCCACGTCAGAAAAGAGATCATGCGGCGCACCGCTCCGCGCGTCAAAATCGCGATAGGTCTCGTCCACAATCAGATAGAGCCCGTTTTCGCGCGCCAGTTCATACATTGCGCGCACCAGATCGGCAGGATACTCCACGCCGCCGGGATTGTTGGGCGTCACCAGCACGATCGCGCGGGTCGCTGGTGTGATAAGGGCGCGCGCCGCCTCTGGATCGGGCAGCATGTCGGCGCCTGTCTCAAGCGGTCGGGCGCGCACACCGGCCATGTCCAGCCACATCTTGTGATTGAAATACCACGGCACCGGCAGGATCACCTCGTCTCCTTCGCCGCAGAGTGCCGTGATGGTGGCGCAAAAGGCCTGATTGCAGCCCGATGTAATCGCCACCTGTGCGGCATAGATCGTGCCACCATAGGCGTCAGACCATTGCGAGGCCACTTCTTTGCGCAGGTCATCGCGGCCAAGCACCGGCCCATACAGATGCGCGCTTGCATCGGTCATTGCGGCCTCGGCGATAACCTGGCGCAGGGGCTCTGGTGGCGGATCCACCGGGGCTGCCTGACTGACATTGATGAGGGGGCGATCGGCTGGAAAGACTGCGCCCTCCAGCCACCTGCGCGCCTCCATCACCGGTGGCGAAAAGGTGGTCGAGCTTCGCGATGGGTGCATTGCAGCTCCTCTGGTAGCCATGTGCTTGGCGCTCAGCGCCCGCGATATGGCTCCACATATTGCAGGGCCAGATCCCACGGGAAAAAGATCCACGTATCCTGACTTACCTCTGTGACAAAGGTATGCACCAGATCGCGACCCAGTGGCTTGGCATAGACGGTGGCGACATGAGCGCGGGGCAGGGCGGCGCGCACCAGCTTCAGCGTTTTGCCGGTATCGACAAGGTCGTCGATTATCAAAACATCGGTGCCGTCGCCCACAAGATCGGGGTCGGGGCTTTTGATGACTTTGGGCTCGCTTTGGGTCTGGTGGTCGTAGGATTTGACACTGATCGTGTCGACCGCGCGGATATCCAGCTCTCGGGCCACGATCATCGCCGGGGCCATGCCACCGCGCGTGATGGCCACGACCGCGCGCCAGACCTTGTCGGGCGACTCGTCCTGTAGCCGCCACGCCAACGCGCGTGCATCACGGTGCAGCTGATCCCAGCTGACATGGAAGCCTTTTTCATGCGGCAGACGGTTGGTCATTTTGGGTCCTCGATCTTGGCGCGGGGGGACGGCGGCGGGTTTGCGCGGTCCTGGTGTCGGGTCTCAGGTCTTGTCGATATCGGGTGCATCGACCGCCTTCATGCCCACGACGTGATAGCCCGCATCCACATGCAGGGTCTCGCCCGTAACGCCGCTGCCCAGATCCGACAACAGATAGAGCGCAGAACCGCCCACATCGTCGATCGTCACGTTGCGCCGCAAAGGCGAGTTGAGTTCATTCCATTTCAGAATGTAGCGGAAATCGCCTATGCCGCTTGCGGCCAGTGTCTTGATCGGGCCTGCGCTGATGGCATTGACGCGGATACGGTCCTTGCCCAGATCCTCGGCGAGGTATTTCACAGACGCCTCCAGTGCGGCCTTGGCCACACCCATCACATTGTAATGCGGCATCACCTGCTCTGCGCCGTAATACGTCAGCGTAAGCATGGATCCCCCGTCGGTCATCATCTTTTCCGCGCGTTGCGCGACGGCGGTAAAGGAATAGACCGAGATATCCATCGTCATCATGAAATTGTCACGGCTCGTGTCCACGTAACGGCCACGCAATTCCGATTTGTCGGAAAAGCCGATGGCATGAACGATGAAATCAAGCTTGCCCCAGCGGCTTTCGAGATCCGCGAAAAGCGCGTCGACCGATGCCATGTCGCCCACGTCGCAGGGCAGCACCACATCCGAGCCCAGTTGCGCCGCCAGCGGGCCGACGCGTTTTTTCAGCGCATCGCCCTGATAAGAAAAGGCCAGTTCGGCGCCCGCATCTGCGCAGGCTTTGGCGATACCCCAGGCAATCGACTTGTCATTGGCGAGGCCCATGATCAGTCCGCGCTTGCCCGCCATAAGTTGATTTGACATGGATTGTTCCCGGCCCACTTTGCTACTCGAACTCCTTTAGGCGATCGGTAGGTCTGCATCAAGGGTCCCGCGGGCCGCGTTCCACACTGTTTTTCCCGCAAAAATGCGATGGGCAGGGCAGGGAGGTCGCAAAACCGGTCCGGCATCAGGAAAGTGAAAGTGTGATATGGCGGAAAGAGACGGAAAATTCGCGGGCGACAATCCTTTTGAGATCGCCCGACGCTGGCTGAGCGAGGCCGAAGAAAGCGAGATCAATGATCCAAATGCGGTGGCGCTGGCCACGGTGGATCAAGATGGTCTGCCGAATGTGCGCATGGTGCTGCTCAAGGACATCACCGATGACGGGTTTCGCTTTTATACCAATTACGACAGCGCCAAGGGGCGCGAGCTGGATGCGTCTGGCAAGGCCGCGATGGTGCTGCACTGGAAATCTTTGCGCCGTCAGCTGCGGATTCGTGGTACTGTAACCCGAGAGGACGGACCCGAGGCCGACGCGTATTACAAATCCCGCTCACTCAAGAGCAGGCTTGGCGCTTGGGCCTCTAAACAGTCCGAACCGCTGGACAGCCGGGCAAGCCTGATGGCCGAGGTCGCCAAGATCACGGCAGCCAAGGGGCCCAACCCACCACGTCCGCCTTTTTGGGGTGGATTCTGCATCACGCCCGTGGAAATCGAATTCTGGGCCGATGGTGCCTACAGATTGCATGATCGCTTTGTCTGGAGACGAGAAAATAATGAAACCGAATGGCATGTGCAGCGGTTGAACCCGTGAATTTCACGTCACGTCAGTAGTAATCGATTTTAAAAAGTACGCTCGGTAGCCTTGAATTTTGCCGACCATCTGTCGCAAGAGTGAGCATCAGAAAACCATTTAGCCCGCATTGGAGCCAACACCGGTGACCGAAACAGACAACATAACACGACGCGTCAAAGGCCAAGTGAAGTGGTTCGACCCGGTAAAAGGTTTTGGTTTTGTAATTTCAGACGAGGGAGGGGCCGATATTTTGTTGCATGCCAACGTGCTGCGAAATTTCGGTCAGAGTTCCGTGGCGGATCGTGCCGTCGTAGAACTTGACGTACAGACGACCGACCGTGGCGTACAAGCCGTCGAGGTCATCCGAATCGACCCCCCCGAAGACACCGATATTTCCGGACTTCCTGATTTCGCGGATTTCAGCCCAGAGGAGCTGCGCCAATTTCCGCTTCAGCCTGCGCGGGTGAAATGGTTCGATAAAGGCAAAGGCTTTGGGTTTGCCAACACATTCGGCGAAGAAGAGGACGTTTTTGTGCACATCGAAGTGCTGCGTCGCTCAGGTCTTGCCGATCTCCAGCCGGGAGAGGCGTTGGCCATTCGCGTGATCGATGGTAAGCGTGGTCGCATGGCGACGGAGGTTTGCGGATGGGAAATGGCGGTCAAACAATCAAAAGAGGCCTGACGGCTCTTTTACTGTTGATGCCGTTGGGCGCCGCTGCGCAAAGCGCCTGTCGTGATGACCAGATCCATCTTCGCGGAGAGTGGGGACAGGCGCGCTTTACCGTGACTGTCGCGGATGACCCCTCCGAGCGTGCGCAAGGCCTCATGCATGTCGAAAGCATGCCGCAAAGCGCCGGCTTGCTTTTTGTTTATGACCGGCCGCGCACTGCCCGTTTCTGGATGCGCAACACGCTCATTCCGCTCGACATGATATTCGCTGACGCCAAGGGTATCGTGCGCTACGTCCATCACGAGGCCGAGCCGCTGAGCGAAAAACAGATCTACGGCGGCAACAATATTCAGTATGTGCTCGAAGTGAACGGCGGCCTTGCGCGGCAGTTCGGTATCGCCAAGGGCAGCGAACTCCGGCATCCCGCGTTGGATGGTAAGGATGTCGCGTGGCCCTGTATGCAGCCCTGAAAGCCTTAAATTCTGGCCTGCAATGGGCGGCTTGATCGCAAAGCGATAAATCAGTGCAAGCAGAGGCTTTTCAATCCCCGCAAACCGGTCTACACGGACGTCATGGTCCGGGGCGTGGCGCAGTCTGGTAGCGCACCTGTTTTGGGTACAGGGGGTCGTAGGTTCGAATCCTGCCGCCCCGACCATTCTCCTTCAGGGTGATTCTTGTCAGACCGGCGCATCCCGCGCCGGTTGACCGTGGCGTTTCTGCATCTGGTGTGACTTCTCGGCGTTTGCCACCACATGTGGTGCGTTTCTGGGCAATAGGTTTACATCTGGGTCAGCGGTCTGCCCCATCGGCCATGTAAATGACCGGTATAATGATACTTTTCCCGCTCGTTTTCTGTGCAGTCAAAATGCATGAGACTAGGGTGAATCGCTCCAATGCTGCGCCCTGTGCTGTGGACAAGTCCGGTCAACTGAATTTTTAAACAAATGCGGTGAAATTTCCGTTGACCCCCTATGGTCGAATACGTCAGGTTGTGTGGGCGGGTCGGCAAGCCACAAGATATAGTGGTAGTCGGTCGGGTCGGGATTTTTCATGTTTCAATGCCCAAATAATTGGGCTGTACGCGTTTCAGCACCTGCTGTTTGACGGCGTGACTGTATTGTTCCGCGATGACCTACACCTTGCACAGCGTCAGAGTGCGCTACGAAATTGGAAATAGCTGGATATGGGGCAGCGGACATGAAGATCGAAAGAAAATTCACGACAGCGGGCCAGGATGCGTATGCGGACCTGGAATTCGTCACGACGAGTTCAGAGATTCGCAACCCGGATGGGACAACCGTTTTCAAACTCGATTCGGTCGAGGTGCCCGCAGGCTGGAGCCAAGTCGCCAGCGACGTGATCGCGCAGAAATATTTCCGCAAAGCCGGTGTGCCGGTCGAACTTAAGCGCGTGAAGGAAAAGGGCGTGCCCGAGTTTCTGTGGCGCTCTGCTCCGGCAACCAAGACGACCGAGAAGGTCGGTGAGACATCCGCCAAGCAGGTGTTTGACCGTCTCGCCGGGGCATGGGCCTATTGGGGCTGGAAAGGTGGCTATTTCACCACCGAAGAAGATGCGCGCGCCTATTATGACGAGATGCGCTACATGCTGGCCCGCCAGATGGCCGCACCAAACAGCCCGCAGTGGTTCAACACCGGCCTGCACTGGGCCTATGGCATCGATGGCCCCAGCCAGGGTCACTATTATGTCGACTTCGAAACAGGCAAGCTGACCAAGTCCAGCAGCGCCTACGAGCATCCGCAGCCGCATGCCTGCTTTATCCAGTCGGTCAAAGACGACCTTGTCGGCGACGGCGGCATCATGGATCTGTGGGTGCGTGAGGCGCGTCTGTTCAAGTACGGGTCCGGCACAGGCACCAACTTTTCGTCGCTGCGCGGCGAAGGAGAGCCGCTGTCCGGCGGCGGCAAGTCGAGCGGCCTGATGGGCTTTCTCAAGATCGGTGACCGTGCGGCGGGCGCGATCAAGTCGGGCGGCACCACACGCCGCGCCGCCAAGATGGTCATCTGTGACGTCGATCACCCCGATGTCGAGAAATTCATCAACTGGAAGGTCATCGAGGAGCAAAAGGTCGCGTCCATCGTCGCCGGCTCCAAGATGCATGAGCAGAAGCTGAACGAGATCTTTGCCGCGATCCGCGTCTGGGATGGCAGCTCTGAGGATGCGGTTGACCCCAAGAAGAACGAGCAGCTGCGCGATGCCATTCGCGGCGCCAAGAAATCCTCGATCCCCGAGACATACGTCAAGCGCGTGCTGGACTATGCGCGTCAGGGCTATGAGAGCATCGAATTCCCAACCTACGACACAGACTGGGATTCCGAAGCCTATGCAAGCGTGTCGGGCCAGAACTCCAACAACTCGATCCGTGTGACCGACGCATTCCTCGCGGCCGTGCGCAACGATGAGGATTGGGCGCTGTTGAACCGGGTCGACGGCACGGTCGCCAAGACAATCAAGGCGCGCGACCTGTGGGAGGACGTGGGCCACGCCGCATGGGCCTGTGCCGATCCCGGCATTCAGTACCATGACACCGTCAACGCATGGCACACCTGCCCCGAAGACGGCGAGATCCGCGGATCGAACCCGTGCTCGGAATACATGTTCCTCGACGACACGGCTTGTAACCTCGCGTCGATGAACCTGCTGCGCTTTTACGATGGCGAAAAGTTCGACGCAGAGGCCTACATGCATGCCACACGTCTGTGGACCGTGACGCTGGAAATCTCCGTGCTGATGGCGCAGTTCCCGTCCAAGGAAATCGCACAGCGCAGCTATGAGTTCCGCACGCTGGGTCTGGGCTATGCCAATATCGGTGGCCTGCTGATGAACATGGGCTTTGGCTATGACAGCGACGAAGGCCGCGCATTGGCGGGCTCGCTCACGGCGATCATGACCGGTGTTGCCTATGCCACATCCGCTGAAATGGCGTCCGAGCTGGGGGCCTTTGCCGGATACGAACGCAACCGCGAGCATATGCTGCGGGTCATGCGTAATCACCGCAACGCCGCCTATGGCAAGACCGATGGGTATGAGGCCCTCGCGGTGAAGCCTGTACCGCTGGATCTGGTCAACTGCCCCGAACCGCACCTAACCGAGCTGGCGAAGGCAAGCTGGGACGAGGCGCTGGCACTGGGCGAAAAGCACGGCTATCGCAACGCACAATCCACCGTGATCGCGCCCACCGGCACGATCGGCCTTGTGATGGATTGCGACACAACCGGCATCGAGCCCGATTTCGCTCTGGTCAAGTTCAAGAAGCTCGCCGGTGGCGGTTACTTCAAGATCATCAACCAGTCGGTGCCCGCCGCCCTTGAAAAGCTGGGTTACGGCAGCGCGCAGATCGAAGAGATCGTGTCTTATGCGGTCGGCCACGGCTCCATCGGTAACGCGCCTGGGATCAACCACACCTCGTTGACCGGTCATGGGTTTGGCCCCAATGAACTGGCCAAGGTCGACGCGGCTCTGGGCAGTGCCTTTGATATCCGCTTTGTCTTTAACCAGTGGACCCTTGGCGAGGAATTCTGCCGCAACGTGCTGGGTATCCCCGCCGAAAAGCTGAACGACCCGACGTTTGATCTGCTGGCGTCGCTTGGCTATTCCAAGGCCGATATCGAGGCGGCGAACGACCATGTTTGCGGCACGATGACGCTGGAGCATGCCCCGCATCTGGACCCGGCGCATTACCACATCTTCGATTGCGCCAATCCTTGCGGCAAAAAGGGCAAGCGCTTCTTGTCGGTCAACAGCCACATCACCATGATGGCCGCCGCGCAAAGCTTCATCTCGGGCGCGATCTCCAAGACGATCAACATGCCCAACGATGCCAGCATCGAGGATTGCCAGAAGGCGTATGAACTCAGCTGGTCGCTGGGTGTAAAGGCCAACGCGCTCTATCGTGACGGCTCCAAGCTCAGCCAGCCTCTGGCCTCTGCCCTTGTCGAGGATGATGACGAGGCGATGGAAACCCTCGAAAGCGGGTCGGCTCAGGAAAAGGCCGCTGTCCTGGCCGAAAAGATCGTCGAGAAGATCGTGGTGAAAGAGGTCATCAAGGCCAGCCACCGCGAAAAGATGCCAGAGCGCCGCAAGGGCTATACGCAAAAGGCGATCGTGGGCGGTCACAAGGTCTATCTGCGCACGGGTGAATATCAGGACGGCAACCTTGGTGAGATCTTCATCGACATGCACAAAGAGGGCGCTGGCTTTCGTGCGATGATGAATAACTTCGCCATCGCCGTTTCCGTGGGTCTGCAATACGGTGTGCCGCTGGAAGAGTTCGTCGATGCCTTCACCTTCACCAAGTTCGAACCGGCGGGCATGGTGCAGGGCAATGACAGCATCAAGAACGCGACCTCGATCCTCGACTACATCTTCCGCGAACTGGCGGTCAGCTATCTTGACCGCACGGACCTCGCCCATGTGAAGCCAGCAGGCCACAGCTTTGACGATCTGGGCCGTGGTGAGGAAGAAGGCGTGAGCAATATCAAAGAGATGTCAGGCGAAAGCGCCTCACGCTCTCTGGAAGTGCTCAAGCAGATCAGCTCGACCGGCTACCTGCGCAAGCGTCTGCCTCAGGAACTTGTGGTGCTCAACGGCGGTCAGGCATTCGCCTCGGCCACCGGCACGGATGCGCAGGCCGCCTTGCAGACGCTGGTGCCCGAAACGGCAGGGGCCACTGCGGCGGTCACGATGTCGGCCTCGACCACCGCAACCAGCATGGACCCGGCCAAAAAGGCACGGATGCAAGGCTATGAGGGCGAAGCCTGCGGCGAGTGCGGCAACTACACGCTGGTGCGCAACGGCACCTGCATGAAGTGCAACACCTGCGGCGGCACGAGTGGCTGTAGCTGAGGGGGGCTTTAAGTTGGAAGATATCTGGGTTGAGCGGGAAAACCTACAAGGCCGACCAAGGGTAAGGGAATTGGGACCGCGTTTGCCAACTTTAGAACCGAGGCTAAAGCCATTAGGTTTTAGTTCTTTTGATCCAGAACCAAAATGGTGCGGCTACTGCGCAAGATACATTGTGTCAATTGAAGCAGAGTCCACCGAGTGTGCCAAATGCGGAGAGGCATTTTAGTGTGCATTAAAATACGGCCAACCGCGTAAACCATTGCGCAAGGCCGAACGACTAGGGTGGGGGCAGATTATCGCTCTGACCCATCCTGACACGGGGCGGGTGCGCTCGCCCCTGACGACGCTCAGGCCGCAGGCAATAAACCGGGCGGTACATATAAGTGAGCCTGAGCGGCGAAACTTGGACCGGGGGGCCTTGTGCCCCCCGTTTTTTATCTCCGTTTTTATCTCTTCGAGGCGCCGGATCCGCGCGCCTTAATACCCGGTCATTTCCAGATATCCGCGCCCTGCATGGCTGCCGGTAACGGTCACTGGCCCCTCCCAATAGGGCGGCGTCGTGTCCATCCATGCGGCCCGGTTGAGCGCCGCGACCGTCACATCCACGTCGCGCCCCGGCACCTGCAGCCGCCATGTGGTCGGCACGCTGCGCCCGGCGACCTGCGTGGTCTCAAGCGGTGTGGCGCTCAGCGCGCCATCGGGCAGGGCGGTCGTGGTGCCGTCCGGGGCGATCCACGTCCCCGAGGCATAGCTGCTCCCGTCGCTCTGGCGCAGTTCGAACGCCATCAGCTTGGTGCCATCCTCAAAACTGAGCGAGAACCAATCCCATCCGTCCTGATCCTCGGCCAAGGGTTGCGAGGACCATTCGCGGTCCAGCCACGCATTGCCGGTGACGGCGATCTCGCCCTCTGGCAGGGTCAGCGTGCCGTTCAGATCGTAATAGGGCTGAGAATAGTAATAGCTGGCCTGTCCCGCCTCGGATTTCACCGAATAGCCATCTTGGCCGTGAAAAATCAGCGGGCCTTGCGCGGTCAGATCCACGTCATAGGCAAAATCCGGGCTCCGCGCGGTCAGCGTGACATCGTCCAACGTCTCGCCCGCCATGTGCCAGTCGTCGATCCATGCCTCGAACGGCGCGGTCGTGACCCCAGCCTGTCCGATCCCACCGCGCGCGAATCTTTCGGTGCTGAAATGCGTCTCGGGCGTGGTGACGGCGGCATGGCCGAACCAGATCTGCGGGCTGTCCCAGCCGTCCCGTTCCTCTGGCGCGAGGGCCGAGCGGAACAGCGTCCATTGCAACCCGTAGGGCGTGCCATCCGGGCCGGTCATGTTGGCGGTCAGGTACCACCATTCGATCCGGTATGCGGGATGCGGGCCATGATCTGCGGGGAAATCGAACTCGGGCGCGGGCTGCGGCGTGGCAAATCCCTCTGCCTCGGTGCCCAACCCGGCAAAGCCCTGAGCCAATGCAGGCAGGGGCATGAGGCAGATCAGCAGGGCAAATGGCTTAGCGTTCATGGGCAAACACCTTTAACAATTCCGCAGGCGGTGTGCGGGCCAACCGCCTTGCGGGCCACGCGGCGGCCAGCAGCGCGGCAAGGATCGCGAACCCGGCAAGACGTGCGTAATCCGCCGGGAATAGATACATCGGCAAGCGCCAGCCGAACGCCTCTACATTTACCAGCGCCAGCAGCACCCATGCCAGCGCCAGCCCCAGCGGCAACGCCGCGATCAATGTCAGTGCGGCAAGGATCAGCGCGCGCAACAGCTCCAGCCGCCCCAGCTCTGCCCGCGTCAGGCCAAGCGCCCATGCCGGGGCGAGCTGTGGCAAGCGCATGCCCGCCAATGTCAGCAGGCTCATCAGCATGGCGAACCCCGCCACCGCCAGCGTCAACACGTTGAGCGCGCCGGTGACGGTAAAAGTCCGCTCGAACACTTGCAGGGACATACGCTTTACCCCGTCCTGATCAATGATGCGCACCCCTGAAAGCGTGAACTGATCCTCCAGCGCGGTGCGGATCTTGTCCGGTTGCGCGGTGCGCAGGCCGAAATTGGTGGATTGGATATCCGGGTGCAGATCCCGGAACAGCCCCTCTGCCACGATGGCCTGCCCGACAGGGTTGCCGTAATCACCGAACACACCGACCACTGGCAGGCCGAGACCGTCGGCGATGGTCAAATCGTCGCCGGGCCAGATATCGGCGCGGCGGGCAAGCTGTTCGTTGATGATGACCGCCTTGCCCTGATCCACACGCGCCCAGGCATCGGGGCTTTCGGCCAGAAACTGCCAGTTGTCGCGATATGTGTCGCCGATCCGCGCGCCATATAACTCGGCTGGCTGGTCGGCCAGCTGTGTGTCCACCGACAGGATCGGCAGCACCTCGTCGACCTGAGGGGCAAGAAACGCCTGCATCTGTGCGCTTTGCTCAGGGGACTGCGCGGTCACGTATAGCTCTGCCGCCAGCCGCTGATCCAGAAACGCGGTAAAGGTCAGCCGAAAGCTCGATACCATCGTGGACACGCCCACATTGGCGGCGATCGCCAGCAACAGCGCCATAAGCGCAAGGCTCAGCCCCGGCAATTGCTGGCGCGTGTCGGCCCAGAACCATTGCCAGCGCACCGATGTGGCCAGCCACGCACCCAAGGCCAGAGCGCGGTCAAGACAGCCGGGCAGGGCCAGCGCCGCGCCGACAAGCAGACAGGCAAGGCACACAAAACTGAGGAAGAGCCCATCCGCCACGAACACCAGCACAAGCGACGCCAACAACAAAACGCCCGCCGCCAGCGTTTGCCATCTGCGCGCACGCCCCGCCGTCATCGCCCAGGCCCGTGCGCCCGCGCTGGCAAGGATCGGCATATGCGCCGTTCGCCAGAGCGCGCCGCTGGAGGCAAGTGCCGTTCCCAGCACCGCGATCCCCAACCCGGACAGCCACCATGCGGGGCGCAATTGCAGACTGCCCGAGATGCTGGCGCCATAGAGGCCGCGCAGCGTGACCGCCACATCGGGTAGTAGCGTGGCCGCGATGACATACCCCAAGAGGACCCCAAGCCCGCCTGCCAGAACGGCCAGCACCGATAGTTCCAGCACCAGTAGAAAGATCAGCCGCCGCAGCGGCATACCCAGTGCGCGCAGGCTGCGCACCAGTCCGCGCCGCTGCTCGAACGCAAGGCCGATGGCGCCGTGTACGATAAAAATGCCCACCGCAAAGCTCAGCAGGCCAAAGGCCGTGAGGTTGAGGTGAAAGCTGTCGGTCAGCCGCCCGACCTCTGATCCTTGCCCCGCCATTTCGCGGCGCAGGTCCGGGGCAAGATCCTCCAGCAAAGGCAGGCCGCGCGCCTGATCTGGCGCGATGATGGCACGGGTCAGGCGACCGGGGCGATCCAGCAGCCGCTGTGCCACCCCGATATCGGCCAGCGCCGTGCCGGGGGCCAGCGTGTCATCGACACCGATGGGATTGGCGAGCATGGCGCGCAAGGCCTCCGCGCTGTCTGGATGGGCGAATATCGTATCCGCCGTCAGGATATCGGCCAGACCGCCAGTGGCGTCGTCAGGGCTGGTAGGGGGGCTCATGGCAACGGGGGCTGTCAGCGGATCGAGCCCGATCAGGCGCACACCGCCGCGCCCCGTCTCAAGCCAGCCCTCGACAACCGGGGCCACCTGCCACCCGGCACGGCGCAGGGTCACATAGGTGCTTTGGTCAAACGTCTCGCCAGTTTGTGGCAAAAGCTGGTCGAACCGGTTCTCGCCAAGCGTCGCGGCCGCGGCATCATAGCTCGCGCGCGCCTCGGTGTTGATGGCCTGCACCCCGGACCAAAGCGCTGTGGCCAGCGCCAGACCGGTGATCAGCGTAAAAAGCTGTAGCGGATTGCGCCGCCAATGCGACCAGAGCGCGGTCAGCCCCGCGCGCATCATGTAATGCGGCCCTGCGTCAGATGCAGGCGGCGGTCCATGCGCGCGGCAAGCGCCGTAGAATGGGTGACCATCATGAGCGCCGCGCCGGTCTCTGCGACAAGGCTCAAAAGCGCGTCCAGAACGGCCCCGGCGGTGGCCTCGTCCAGATTGCCTGTCGGCTCATCCGCAAGCACGAGCCGGGGACGCGCGGCAAGGGTGCGGGCGATGGCGACGCGCTGTTGTTGCCCGCCCGATAGCTGTTCGGGATATTTGCGCAGCTGGCTGTCCAGCCCAAGCGCGTGGGCCAGCTTGTGGTCGCGGTCGGGATCATGCACTCCGGCAAGCCGCGCTTGAAAGGCGATATTGGCGGCTACCGTTAGGGACGGGATCAGGTTGAACTGTTGAAAGATCACGCCCACCGTGCCGCGCCGCAATTCTGCCCGGCCGGTATCGTCGAGATGCGACACGTCCCGCCCATCAAGCATGATGGTGCCACCATCGGCGCGGTCTAACCCGGCCACGAGATGCAACAACGTGCTTTTGCCGGAGCCGGATTCGCCTGTCAGCGCCAGTGTCTCTCCGGCAGCAAGGCTCAGATCGACACCGCGCAGCACGGGCACCGGCCCGTCCTGCGTGTCAAAGCTTTTGCTGAGGTTTTCGAGTTTGAGTAACATGCCTGACTTTCCTCACGCGAACCTATGCCGTCCCGGCAGAATGGAAAGCGAAAGCCCCCCGAATTCCACAGACTGGCGTTGTGCAGCGTCGCTCTGTCGCGGCGGGCGGCGGGGGCGTGACATTTACGCCGCCAAGTATAGATCCTCGGCACGACGTAGTGAAGGACCGGATATGCCCGAAAGTCAGACACAAACACCGCTCTTGCCGGGGCTGGATGACACCACCACCCCGCGGCAGGACGCCCCCACCCGCGCAGGCGGATTGGCCCGGCTGGAGGATTTCGTGCCGCGCGCCGGCAAAAGCTATGCCAGCAAGCGCAATTACGATTTCGGGGCGGGCGGGCACACCTATGTCTCGACCCTGTCACCGTGGATCCGGCATCGTCTGATGTCCGAAGAAGAGGTGCTGCGCGCGACTCTGGCCCGGCATGCCCCGTCAACGGCAGAGAAATTCGTGCATGAGGTGTTCTGGCGGGGCTATTTCAAAGGCTGGCTGGAGCAGCGCCCAACCGTCTGGCAGGATTACCGCAGCGATCTGGACGATCTTTTTGACGAGATGGCGCGCGACGCGGAACTGGCCGCACGCTATCACGCCGCCATTGAGGGGCGCACCGGCATCGATGGTTTCGATCATTGGGCGGGCGAATTGGTCGAGACGGGGTATCTGCACAATCACGCGCGCATGTGGTTTGCCTCGATCTGGATTTTCACACTGGGTCTGCCATGGCAGCTTGGCGCGGATTTCTTTTTGCGGCATCTGATGGATGGTGACCCGGCGTCCAACACGCTGAGTTGGCGGTGGGTTGGCGGGCTGCACACCAAGGGCAAGGCCTATCAGGCGCGGGCCAGCAATATCTCGAAATATACCGAAGGGCGGTTTTTGCCGCTGCACAAGCTCGCCACGGACATCGTCCCGCTGGAGGATGATGTAGAGCATGAAAAACAGCCCCTTGCGATAGCTTCCGACATGCCTCAGGCGCCCTATCTTTTGTTGATCACCGAAGAGGATTGCAGCCCCGAGACATGGTTGCCAAACGCGCCAGAGGCGGCTTTGGCATTGCGTGCGACGACTGGGCGCTCACCTCAGCCGGTTGGAACGGTCGCGCAGAATTTTGCGTCGGCGGCGCTGACGGATGCGGCGGACCGTGTCGCGCAGACCTATGATATCGCGGCCCCCTTGGGACAGGGCGATTGGGCCGAGGGGCTGATCAAGGCGGCAGGCCGCGCCGGGGTTCAGACAATTGTCACGGCCTATCCCCCAGTCGGTCCCGTGGCCGAAGAGTTGGCAAAGGCAGGGCGCCGGTTGCAAGAGGCAGAAATCACGCTGCACCGTGTCAGGCGGCGCTACGACAGCCTTGTCTGGCCACATGCCACGCGCGGGTTCTTTGCCCTCAAAAAGAAGATCCCGTCGATTATGAAGGATCTTGGCCTGTCAGGGTGACCTGTCAGCCTGATCAGACAGCCAGACTTGCAGCGTCGCGGGCGAGATCGGTGATCTCGTCCCACTGGCCCGCGCGGATCAACTCGGCGGGTGCGATCCAGCTGCCACCGGCGCAGATCACATTGGGCAGGGCCAGATAGCTGGCCGCGTTTGCGCTGCTCACCCCGCCGGTGGGGCAGAACGAGATCTGCGGCAACGGGCCGCCGATGGCCTTGATCGCGGGCGCGCCGCCCGATGCCTCTGCCGGGAAAAACTTCTGCACCGAGTAGCCGCGCGTCAGCAGGCGCATCGCCTCTGTCGCGGTAGCGGCCCCGGGCAAAAGCGGCAGGTCATGCGCCTCGCACGCGTCCAAGAGCGCCTCTGTCGCTCCCGGAGAGACGCCGAATGTGGCCCCGGCGGCGCGCGCGTTCGCCACGTCCTGTGCGGTGATCAGCGTGCCCGCGCCGACCTCTGCGCCCTTGACCTGTGCCATCTCGTGGATCGCGTCTAGTGCGGCGTCGGTGCGCAAGGTGACTTCCAGCACCGGCAGCCCCCCTGCGACAAGCGCCTCAGCCAGCGGGCGGGCATGGGCCACATCCTCGATCACGAGCACGGGCACAATGGGGGCCAGCGTGCAGATATGGCGCAGATGCGTGCTTGCCTCTTGCGGGGTCATGTGCCGCCTCCGAAGATTGACGCGCCGGTATCGGCAGTGCCCACGACATGACGAAAGCTGTTGAACAGCTCGCGTCCCATGCCGAACTCGTTCGCGCTCAGATCCGGCTCGGGCAGGGGGCGGTCCTGCCAGCCTTCGGTCAGGATCTCCAGCACGCCTGCCTCTGCATCAACGCGCAGGATATCACCGTCGCGCAGCTGCGCGATGGGGCCGCCATCCTTGGCCTCGGGGCTGACATGGATCGCGGCAGGCACCTTGCCCGAGGCGCCGGACATGCGCCCGTCGGTCACAAGCGCCACCTTTTGGCCGCGCCCCTGAAGGATCGACAGGATCGGGGTCAGGCTGTGCAGTTCGGGCATGCCATTGGCCTTTGGCCCCTGAAACCGCACAACCACGATCACGTCGCCGTCGAGCTCTTTGGCCTTGAACGCGGCCTTGACCGCCTCTTGATCGGCAAAGACGCGCACGGGCGCCTCGATCACACGATGTTCGGGGTCGACTGCAGAGATTTTCATCACCGCCGTGCCAAGCGAGCCTGCAAGCCGCGACAGTCCGCCCGTGTCCTGAAACGGTGCCGCGACGGGGCGCAGGATCTTTTCATTCAGGCTCTCGCGGGCACCGTCACGCCAGATGACGGTGTCACCGTCCAGAATGGGGTCTTGGGTATAGGTCTCAAGCCCGGGGCCACCCACGGTCTGCGTGTCGGGATGCAAAAGGCCGGCCGACAACAACTCGCCGATCATATAGCCCAGACCGCCCGCGGCGTGGAAATGGTTCACATCGGCCAGACCGTTGGGATAGACCCGCGCCAAAAGCGGCGTGACCGAGGACAGATCGGAAAAATCCTGCCAATCCAGAATGATACCGCCCGCACGGGCCATCGCCACCAGATGGATCAGCAGATTGGTGGACCCGCCGGTGGCATTCAGCCCCACGATGCCGTTCGCAAATGCCTTTTCATCAAGGATATCGCAGACCGGTGTATAGGTCTCACCCAGATCGCTCAGGGCCAGTGCGCGCTGAGCGCCCGCGACGGTCAGCGCATCGCGCAGTGGCGTGTTCGGATTGACAAAACTTGCCCCCGGCAGGTGCAGACCCATGAATTCCATCAGCATCTGGTTGGTATTCGCGGTGCCGTAAAAGGTGCAGGTGCCCGGCCCGTGATAGGCGGCCATCTCTGCCTCCATCAGCGCCTCGCGCCCCACTTCGCCAGCGGCGAATTGCTGACGGACCTTGGATTTCTCGTCATTCCCCAGTCCGCTGACCATCGGCCCGCCGGGCAGGAACACGATGGGCAGATGGCCGAACGCTTGGGCGGCGATCACCAGCCCCGGCACGATCTTGTCACAGACCCCCAGGAACACGGCGGCATCGAAGGTGTTGTGGCTGAGCGCGACAGAGGCGGCCAGGGCGATCACGTCCCGCGAAAAGAGGCTGAGTTCCATGCCTGCCTCGCCCTGCGTGACCCCGTCGCACATGGCGGGCACACCGCCCGCGACCTGTGCGGTCCCGCCCGCCTCACGCGCGGCGCGGCGGATGATGTCGGGAAACCGCTCGAACGGCTGATGCGCCGAGAGCATGTCATTATAGGCTGTCACAATGGCCAGATTGCCCGCACTGGTCGAGGCAAGCGTCGCCTTATCCTCGCCACTGGCGGCATAGGCATGCGCCTGTCCGCTGCACGACAGATGCGCGCGATTGGGCCCCTTGCCGCGCGCCTGTCGCATACGCTCCAGATAGGCTTGCCGTGTGTCGGCGCTTCTTTTGATGATGTTTTCGGTGACGCGTTCTAGGGTCGGGTGCAACGGCATGTGGGCTAGGCTCCTCTTACCGCCTGTCATACAGGTTTCGGGCCTCTGCGCCAATCCCGGCCTTGGCCTGCGGGCGGATAAGATGCTGTGGTGTTCCGACTTTGCCGTCTGGTTGAGCATTGCACAATTCAACGCCGCAAAATGGCGCGTATTGGCCACGTCTGCGCGGTCAGGCTGCGTCCTGCGTTCCCGGCAGCTGATCCGACGTGTCGTGCCAGATCTGCGGAATATCCCGCAATAGCCGCCGGGCCTTTGACGGGTCGTGGACATTGAGCGCTGTCTCGATCTTGCTGATATGTGCTTGCAGGCGGGTGGCGCCGAATGTGGCCGCAGAGCCGGCAAATGCGTGCAGTCGCTCGGCCAGTTCGGAATCGGGCAGGGCGTCAAGCTCTGCCAATGCTGCGTGAAGCGCGTCACCCTCGGCGCGAAATCTCGACAGGAGGCTGGCGAAACTCGCCGCTGGAAGGCTTTCTTGCAATTGGCGGATCACCTGCGCGTCAACGGGATCATCTGTTTTCTTGGGCGGCGCGATCTCTTTCAGCCGCCCGGCCAGCATATCGCGCAGCACCGAGCGCCGCAGCGGTTTTGCCAGCACGGCCTCGGCCTTCAGACCGGCAAAGCGATCCTGCTCATCGTTCTGGATATGGGCGGTCAGAAACACGAGCCGGGCCGCCGCGGACCCGCAGGGCAGCGCCCTCAGGCGGCGTGCCGTTTCCACCCCGTCGATGCCGGGCATGCGGATATCCATCAGCACAAGGTCAAAGACAGTCTGTCTGGCCAGTGTCAGCGCGCTCTCGCCATCCGGCGCCTCGCGGGTGTCGTGCCCGTCCTTGATCAGCATCTGCGACACGACAAAGCGGTTGGCCTCATTGTCATCCACGACAAGAATACGCAAGGGCGCTGTGTTGGGGGAGGGTGCGTGTACTCTATCCGTCGCGGCGGTCCGGGCGTCTTGGGCCAATGGACAGGCCGGCAGGGGCAGGCGGACGCAAAAGAGGCTGCCCTCTCCCTCGATACTATCTGCCGTCACCTGCCCGTCCATCGCGCGGACCAGATTGCGCACGATGCCAAGCCCCAGACCACTGCCGGGCACGGCGCTTGCATCTATGTTGCCCGCGCGCACGAAATCCTCAAAGATATTCGGCAGGTCCTCTTGCGGGATGCCGCGCCCGGTATCTGCGATCTGCACCTCGATCCAGCGCGCGGCGGGGTCAGGCCGCACCGCCTCTATGGTGACAGTGCCGTGATCGGTGAATTTCACCGCATTCGAGACAAGGTTCACAAGCACCTGAAGCACCCGTGCGCGATCCCCCTCCACCAGCCCAAGCGCGCCCTCTGGCAGGTCGACCTGCAGGCGCGTCCCCATGGCATCGGCCTGTGGCGCAAGCCCGTTTACAGCCTCTTCGAGAAGGGCATCGAAATCGAACGGGGCCCGGTTCAGCGACAGCCGCCCGGTGCCCGCCTGCGTGAGGTCCAGCGCATCGTTGATCTGCGTCAAAAGCTGCTGTCCCGCGCTCTGGATGATGCGCGCAAAGCGGCTTTGTTCCGTGGTGAGCGGGGTTTCATCCAAGAGATCGACAGTGCCGAGAATGCCATTGAGTGGCGTGCGCATCTCGTGGCTGATCATGCCGAGAAACCGGGCCTGCGCCTGCTCTCCGGCCAGAGCACGGTCGCGGGCGGATTCGATCTGTTCTTGTGCGCGCAGACGCTGCGAGATGTCGCGCAGGTAGCAGATGCAGACCTCTTGCCCCGCCTGCGAGGCCAGCGATGCCGACAGTTCCGCGGCAAAGACCGTTCCATCGGACCGGCGCGCCATCATTGTCATGCTGCGATTTGGGCCATTGCGACAGTCTTTGATCAGGCGTGCCCCGGTGACAGGTTCTGGCGTGCCCGCCGCGTTGCGCGCCAAGAGAACGTCGGTCACGGTCTTGCGCCCGCCCTCCGTCTTGGTCAGGCCAAGCGCCTCTTCGGCGGCGCTGTTGGCCTCTAGAATCCGGTCCGCCGGATCAACCACGAGGATATAATCCAACGAGGTGTTCAGGATCGTGCTGAGCCGTCGCAAGGTCAGGCGATTTTCATAAGCGCGCCTCTGGAACCGGGTGTAGAGCGTCCATAGCTGCCAAAGCAGGGCGATCAGGGCTGTCAGCAACATCAGGCTGATACCCGCAAGACGCAGCAGCGTCATCGCAAGCGCGCCACGTTCGGATTCTGATCGCGCCGCATCGACACCGACGGCTGCGAGGGAAATCCGGCGAACCGGATCGGCCAGACGCAAAAGCTGTTCCGATATCTGTGGCGCGGCGGCGATCAGGGCGGCATCCCCGCCATCCACTTGCGGGATCATCGCATCCAGCCCCGCGTTGACGGTTTGCAGATCGGGGCGCATGGCCGACTCTGTGAGTGCCTCGGCATAGAGCGAGCTGGACAGCAGCGTGTTGGTCCGGTTGTAGAGCGCGTCGAAAAGACGACGAAACCGGGAAACAGAGTCAGCATCCTGCTGCGCAAGCTGTCGGCTCGCGCTATTGAGTTTTACATGATCCACCTCGAGCTGTGCGATGGTGTAATCCATGTTGTCGCTTTGCGCCGCGGTCAGTTCGTCGAGCTGAAAATACACCTGCAACGTCAGGATCGCACAGCCCAGAAGAAATGTCGCCGCCAGCGTGCTGAGCAGCAGCAAGGCGGGTCTACGGCGCAGGATCCTGAGAGGCAGCGATCGGTTCATCGGGCAGACCTTGTGCGAATGGCACTTGCACGCCGCTCCATTAGCGGGAAATCACGATCTGGTCCAGTTGCCAGACACTTTTGCTATAAACCTGTTCCGTGCGAAAATCAGGGTTGGCGTCGTAATTCCATACCAGCCAATAGAGGCCTTTGTTACGATTGGTCATGCGCGCGCCATTGCGGCGAAAGGCCATAAGTGCGCCGCCCTGTTGAAAATCCTCGATGCGCGCCGTGACGACATAATCGTTGGTTGCCCGCAATGTCACCTCTCCCTCTCTCAGGCCGAAGCTGTCAAAGAGGGAGGAGAGCCAGACCCCCTCAAAGGCTTGCGGTCCGGCGGTCCAGAGGGTTGAGGTTGAAAATGCCGCGGTTCCCATCTCTTCCAGATCTTCGGGACAATAGGCCATGCCCTTGGCGGGGTCATCGGATGTGACGACGGTCAGGGGCACCTGTTGGGGGTCAGTGCAGGGGCTGCGGCACCGGCAGACGCCAGCGCCACGGTCACCAGCACCGCGGAAATTTGGCAAATAACGAATTTCATTGTAACTTTTGATGCATTTGTCAGCAGAAACGCCCCGCAGTCCTGTAGTCGCTGTGGTATGATCAGACCGTCCATTCATCTACAGGTTCATTTCTGCAATAGTTAAGAGCAATACTTACTGACATGGTTCATGATATGGTCACAGGTAGCGCGCGGGTAATGCACAGGTGAGAATCGGGTTCATGGATAAGATTTTGCTCGCGGATGATCATGATCTGGTCCGGGAAACATTGTCGGAATATCTGACCCGCGAGGGCGGTTATGCCGTCTTTCAGGCAGATAGCCTTGGCACGGCGCTGCGGGTCAATGCGGGGCAGGGGCCATTCCAGCTTGTCCTTTTGGATTATACGATGCCGGGCATGAACGCGCTAGAGGGCGTCGAAAGGATGCGGGCACAGGCCGGGTGTCCCGTGGCTGTCATCTCTGGGACAGCGCCGCCCGACGTGGCGCGCCGGGCGCTGCGCGCGGGCGCGGCGGGGTTTGTGCCCAAGACATTGTCGCCCATGGCCATGCTACGGGCCGTCCGCCAGATGCTGAGCGGGCAGACATTCCTGCCACTCGATTTTCTCGCTGAGCAGGAGGATCAGAGCGGGTCTGTGCAACTGACGCCGCGCGAACGCGACGTGCTGCATGGCGTCTCTGAAGGCAAGCTAAACAAGGAGATCGCCCGCGATCTGGACATTCAGGAAGTGACGGTAAAGCTGCATGTCAAAACGCTCTCGCGCAAGCTGGGCGCGAAGAACCGCACACATGCCGCCATGCTGGCGCGCGATATGGGTTTGCTCTGACCGGAAATTTCAAAATTTCCGATCCGTTTTCCAAGTGGAAAACGGCCCCTCCTGATCACAGCACGTCCTTGATCTCGGGGATGTCTTTCCATGCGGGCACCGGCTGATCCACGCCGGGCTGAGGCACATGGCGAGAGGCGGCGACAGGCTCCATTTGTGGAACGTAGCGTGGGCAGTTCGGGTAGACATGATCGACCGCGACCTCCACCAGCCGTTGCGCACCGGGATACGCGCCAAGGTCGGGGTGCGTGTCATGCAGGGTCGCGCGCCCATTCACGCGGATACGTAGAAACAGCGCGCCTTGCCCGTCTTCTGCGCCAAAGCGAATGAACAGCAGCCCCACCTGCGGATTCTCAGCAATATTCCCGAGGGATTTATACATCCTGTTCCCGTCATAATCGGGAAAGATCAGCGTCTTGGGCGCTGTCACCCGCACAAAGCCCGGTGCACCGCCCTTAAAGGAACAATCTGTCGCCGTGGCTGACGCGGTGGCGAGGAAAAAGAACGGCTGCGCTTCGATGAAATCCTTGAAATCGCCGGTGATCTCGTCGGTTTCCACCAGATCAACAATGCGGTCCGCCACGGCCCGGCCACCGTACCGGTCCTGTAATTCGCGGTTCTTGTCGTGAAACATGGTCATGGCACGCCTCCCTCTTGCATTCGGGCAGAAGGCCACGACCATGCGGGCTACGTCAAATGAAAAGCCGCGCGTGTGACGCGGGGGGCTTTGGATTGCATGGTGCAGATGATTGCGAACGGTTGCGGCAGCGCAGACAATGTTTGCAATGAGCCCAGTTTTGGTCATGCGGTTTTGTCCAAGCGCGGATTCAAGGCCGTCAAGCCGCCGCGCATCGCCGGGCCGCCCACCGGCACGGCGATTTGGCAAATGCAGGTGCAGGTTTTTAGGTTTTTTGGACTTGGCAGGGATAAATTGGCAGATAATCCATCAACTGATCGCCGCACCGCGGCCCGACGATGCGCGGCTTGGTAACTGGTACTTTGGCTCGCATAGCTGACCTCTCACGCAAAAGCCTCCCGAAGATGTCTTCGGGAGGCTTTTTAGGACGGAGCGTCACACCCGCACGCATCTCGGCGCTAAGTTACCCCACAAAATGGAAAGGGCTGGGCGCAAGGCGGGGCTTTTGTACCTTATCCGGCGCGGCGGCGGCGGCTGCCTGCGCGGCCACCCCGGCCAGCGGACTCTTCACCCGGCTTTAGCGGGGCCTTGTTGAACTTGATCCACTCGGCACCATGCGGGTCGTTGTTGGTCAGGAAGTTGGCGGCGCGGATCGCCTCCATTTCCTTGCCCGCGCGTGGCTTGGTCGAGCCAAGGCCGAACAGCTGGCAAAAGGTTTCCTCGTCCATGTCCTCTGGCAGGATCAGACCGGCGGCCAGGATCTCGGCCTTTTTCGCCTCGATCTCTGCCTGTTTTACCGGCAACGAGATCGGGTTCATGATGGCGGATGTCATGCCGGCCCCCATCGCCATGGGCAGAAACGCGTTGTTGATGCCATGCCGGTTGGGTAGGCCAAACGAGATGTTTGACGCGCCACAGGTGGTATTCACGCCCAGTTCATCGCGCAGACGGCGCACAAGGGTAAAGACCTGCTGACCGGCCGTTCCCATCGCGCCGATGGGCATGACCAGCGGATCAACCACGATGTCATGCGCCGGAATGCCGAAATCGGCGGCGCGTTCCACGATCTTCTTGGCGACGGCAAAGCGGACGTCGGGGTCCTCTGAGATGCCGGTGTCGTCGTTGGAGATGGCCACGACCGGAACGTTGTATTTCTTG
>CBFHML010000057.1:0-13487 GCA_965656855.1 Roseovarius sp. | reverse complement strand
CATATCAGATCGCTGCCTGAGGCTGGCTGGCCGACTGCGGAACGCACGCAAACCGCGCATGCTGACATCCATAACCTGACACAGGCGCGCTGCCGGAAACGCATCCCGGTGTTCTTCCCCTCTCGGGATCATGCTGCGCATGACCCTGCCGGGCAGTGGACAAACCTAAACCTCACGGCTTTTGGCTCGCGAAGAACTGGACGTCGGGTAAACGATCCACTGGATCGTTTTCTGATCCTCCTTACCTCTTTTTAAGATTTCCCTCTCCTCCTTGAGAATGCGGTTCTCGCGTCGAAGCCGGTCATTCTCTTGGGCGAGGCTCAAATCTTCCTTCGACACCACATCGGTATCCCGATGAGCTGTGATCCATTTGTTCAGCGTCGACATCCCGACGCCCAGATCATCAGCCACCTGTTTGCGCGTCAGTCCACTGGTCAGCGCTATGCGCACAGCATCAGCACGAAATTCGTCCGTCCGTTTCTGTCCCATAGTCAGTCTCCTTTGGTGCAGTAAATGCTATCAAAGGAGCGGCATCAAACCGCGACAGGTCCACTTCTGGCAAAACAGAACTTCAACGCTCTGATCGCTGAATTTGAAGCACTGGACAAACGCATTAGCGAGATCGACAAAACCCTAGAACCCAGTCTTGCCTTGGCTTCAACCGTCGAGACTGCCATTCTTCTTTACTATCGCAAGCTTATTGCGTTCGTGGAGAAGTGGCGTGTATATGTCTGCCGCTAATGGCATTGGTGTGGGCCTCGCACGATACTTGGCCGCGCCTTATGTACTAAAGGCAGCTACAAGCGCCGAACATCATGGAGTACATCTTGATACCCGCCTTCCTCAATCAAAGCATTCCGCGTCCCACCTACATTCCGTTGACCGCGTGGTTGCGGCATGGCCCTTTCGCCATGTGGCTTGTCAAGGCGGCCCGACCGAAGCGAATCGTCGAACTGGGATCGCACTACGGCTATTCGTATTTCGCCTTCTGCCAGGCTGTGGCATCCGCCGGTCTGCCCACCCACTGTATCGCGGTCGATACCTGGCAAGGAGATGAACATTCCGGCCTCTATGGTGAAGATGTTTTCGAGGCCGTCCGCGCCCAAAACAAGCCCTATGAAGGGTTCAGCACTCTGCTGCGCAAAACCTTTGCCGACGCGTTGGCCGATGTTGAGGATGGCTCGGTGGACGTGTTGCATGTTGATGGGCGGCATTTCTACGACGACGTTAAGGAAGACTACGAGAGCTGGATTCCGAAGCTTTCAGATCATGCGGTGGTTCTTTTTCACGACACAGAGGTGCGTGAGCGGGGCTTTGGTGTTTGGCGCTATTGGGAAGAACTGGCGCAGTCCCATACGGTGTTCAACTTTCCCTACCAGCACGGGCTAGGTGTGCTGTTTCGCGGCGAGGATCTCTCTCCAGAGATGGGAGCGTTCCGCCGTCTGGTGCAGGACGATACCGGGCGCGACGCGGTGACCGCACTGTTTGCCGCGCAAGGCGAGGCACTTGCGGCCGATCACACGCTGGACGAACTTGCCGCGAAGCTCGCTAAGGGTCCTGATGCGCTGTCAGAGCTGCTGACTATCCTCGACAGCGGCGAGCTTGCGCCGGAAAGCCAGCTGCGTCCCCTCGATGCCGGTGCCAAAAGCCTATTCGAGGCTCTGCCGGCTCAGCACTCGCCGTCGCGGCGCCGCGAGCCTCAAATCGAGGCTCTTGAAGCGGATCAGGTCGCCTTTTCGGCTCAGACTAAACACCTTTCTGAAACCGTCTCACAATACCAAACTCAAACTCTCAATTTGCAAGCCGAAAGCCGCGATTTGCGCACTACGCTCGCTCAGGTCCGGTGGCATCCCGGACAGATTTGGAAAGAGCGCGCAGCCTTTTTGCTCTTGCGCTGGCTGGCCTCCAGCGCCTTGCCGCTTAGTGAGCGGAGACGAAACAGACTTGCCCACAGCGCCCAGAAACGCAACCCCAGCCGCAGCCTGATCGGAGCTCCGGGAGCTTCCGAACAGACACTGC
Source organism: Roseovarius sp. (assembly GCA_965656855.1). GTDB lineage: Bacteria > Pseudomonadota > Alphaproteobacteria > Rhodobacterales > Rhodobacteraceae > Roseovarius. The sequence continues at coordinate 11,468 of CBFHML010000057.1, read as the reverse complement.
AGGTCGCTGTAAACCCGGTCCCCACCAGCGCTGGCACCACTGCCAAAGTGATCCCAGGGCGCCGCACGCAAGACCCGGCGCGCGGCAATGTCCTTCTTGTGTCACATGATGCCAGTCAAACCGGCGCACCCATCCTCGTGCAGAACGTCGCACGGGTGCTGTCGGAGCGCTACAACGTCACCGTGCTGTGTCTCCGGGGTGGGGATATTCTGGATGCGTTTCTGGATGTGTCGGTTGGCGTGGTTGTGGCGGGGCGCTCTTCCCGTGCGATCAGCAAACTCTCACGCTTTCTAAGGCGATTTGTGTCAGAAGGTCGTCCTGACTTTGCCGTGGTTAATTCGGTGGATTCGCATCAGGTCCTGCCACTCCTTGACGAACTTGGTGTCACCAGCGTGTCGCTGATCCACGAATTTGCCTCCTATACACGGCCCCTTACCGCCTTTTCCGAGGTTGCAGCCCATGCTGACGACATCGTTTTCTCTAGCCCGCTGACCCTTGAAGACGCCGCCGATGCTGCCGGTCTGGAGATCACGCCCAATGTCCATGTGTTTCCGCAAGGTAAATGCGTCGTGCCTGCGCGGGTAGGGGCGCAATCTCCCGATACGGTCGAGCGCCAGCGTTTGCAGGGCCATCTGCGCCCAGCGGGCCATGAGGAGGATTTCGTGGTGATCGCCGCGGGGTCTGTGGAAACCCGCAAAGGCACAGATCTGTTTATCGAGGTCGCCCGGCAGGCCTTAGCCGAAGCCAAGGGGCGGCGGCTACGGTTTGCGTGGATCGGTTCTGGGTATGATCCCGAGCATGACACCACCTATTCCGTTTACCTACAGGATCAGCTCAAGCGCGCAAGTCTTGCAAAAGAGGTGCAGATGCTACCCCCGACCACAGAGATTGATTACGCCTATGAGCTGGCCGATCTCATGCTCTTGCCCAGCCGTCTTGACCCGCTGCCAAACGTGGCGATCGACGCTATGCTTGCCGGGGTGCCGGTACTGTGCTTCGATGCAGCGACGGGGATTGCGGATGTTCTGCGGCAGGGCGATCTGGCCGATGCGTGCTTGGCCGATTACCTCAGCACCGCAGATATGGTCCGTAAGTTACAGGCGCTGGCCGCCTCGGATATACTGTATACCGAGGTTGCGCAGCGCACGCAGACCCATGCGCAAGCAATCTTTGATCTTGACGCCTATGTCTGCCGAATCGAGGGGCTCGCGCTTGCCACCAATGCCCGCAAGAAAAGCCGGAGCCGTGATGCTGAACTCATCGCGGCGGAACCGCAGTTTCGGGCTGATTACGCGCTGCCGCCAGGGCACCGGGTCGAGACCGGGCAGACACAGGCTGAAGCCTACCTGTCGAAAGGTTTTCAACGGAGGCCGGAACCGGGCTTTAACCCGCATGTCTATGCCCGCTACAAAATGGCCGGGGCGGGCGCAGCCCTGCACGCAGACCCCTACGCTGATTTCCTGCGCGCGGACCGTCCTGCCGGGCCTTGGAGCCTGCCCGTCCTCCGCGAGAACGATACCGCCGCCCTGAGCGCGGGTGCGCGGGAGCTGCGCACGGCTTTGCATATCCACGCCCATTATACTGATGCGCTTGGCACGGTGCTGAACCATCTCAGCACTAATGAGACCCGGCCTGCGCTTTACGTCAGTGTGACGAACGAAAAGGGCAAAGCCGAGGCGCGAGCCGCGCTTGATGGTTATGCGGGTGAGGCCACGGTCCGCCTCCTGCCAAATGTCGGGCGCGATATCGGACCGTTCCTGACCGGCCTCAGCGCTGAGCTTGTCGCATGCTACGATATCGTTGGGCATGTCCACACTAAGAAAAGTCTTTCTTTGACGAATGACGCGCTGGTCCGGAACTGGACGTCGTTCTTGTTCGAGAACGTGCTTGGTGGGAATATCGGCGGTGCGATGCTGGACCGGGTGCTAAATGCCTTTGCCGCCGATGCAAAATTGGGCGTTGTCTTCCCGTCCGATCCGCATCTGATATCGTGGTCCCGCAATCGGGAACCGGCGGAGCGGTTGGCGGCGTCTATGGAGCTCAGCCCTCTGCCTGACTCGTTTGATTTCCCCGTCGGCACAATGTTTTGGATGCGCAGCACAGCGCTACGTCCTTTCGCCGAGCTGAAACTGGACTGGACCGATTATCCAAGCGAGCCTGTTGCCTATGACGGCACTCTGCTGCACGCGCTCGAGCGGCTGTTTGGTGTTGTCCCGGTTTTGCAAGGCCACCGTGCGGCGGTCACCAGCGTTACCGGGGTTACGCGCTAGAGGTGCGCGCACCGCAAGGGCGGTACACAATCAGGCAACAAGGGAAAAACGGAAATGCGCGCTGTGGTTCTGGGAGGCAACGGGTTCATCGGATCCCATGTGGTCGATGCGTTGCAAAAGGACGGCCACGATGTGACCGTGTTCGACCGGGCGATGGAGCGCTACCGCGATCCCCTACCGGGGGTTGACTACATGCTCGGCGATTTCTCGGAAAAAATGACACTGGCCGAGGCGCTGAGCGGCAAAGACGTGGTCTTTCATCTCGTGAGCACGACCTTTCCCGGCACAGCCAATCTTGATCCCAAGGCCGATGTCACGGGTAACTTGATCGGCACGCTGTCCTTGCTCGAGACAATGATATCGCTTGGCATCAAGCGGCTGGTCTACCTTTCATCGGGCGGCACAGTCTACGGTCCCGCTCCGAGCCATCCGATCCCTGAGGACTACCCGCTCAGCCCGATCAATTCCTATGGCATCGTCAAGGTCGCTATCGAGCGCTATCTGGACATGTTTCGGGTCACCCAAGGGCTGCAGCCGGTGGCGATCCGCGCGGCCAATCCATATGGACCGCGTCAGGGGCACACCGGGGTTCAGGGCGTGGTCGCCACCTTCCTGCGCAATGTCCGCGACGGCAAGCCGATTGAGATCTGGGGCGATGGGGCGGTGGTGCGGGACTACCTGCATGTGTCCGATCTTGCCGCGCTTTGCGTCACAGCGGGAAAGAGCGATTTCTGCGGCGCACTAAATGCCGGGTCGGGACAGGGACATTCGCTGCTGGAGCTCATCGAAGCGCTATCAGACGTCTCCGGCCAGCAGATCTCGCCGAATTTCAAGCCGGGCCGAAAGATTGACGTGCCCTATTCAGTGCTCGACATCACCCGCGCCAACGAAGTGTTGGGCTGGGCCCCTGCCACCGAGTTCCGCGAGGGGCTGCGCGAAACGTGGGAGTGGGTTCGACAAAGTGGAGCATAACCGCCTGCCTCAATCGCTGCTGCTGGTTTTTTTGGGAGAACGGGCGGAGGGCCTTGGCTTTGCTTAGAGCGTATCGCTCCTGATCAGGTTCAGCGCTTGCCGTGTGACTCCATGTCTTTGAGGCAGATATGAGGGGCATAGATGGGCATACCGCATCCTTTTGAGTTGCGTGAACGTACCGTGTGGCTGGTCAAACAGGGCAGCACGCATATCGAGGCCGCATGGTGACTGTGCCTTTCACTCAAGTTCGTTAACGACCTCGTTCGGCTCACACACGAAACCGGCTCGTGCTTGCCGAAACCTCCGGGCAATCCCGGCGATTTGGTCATCTTCGACAAGTTATCGAGCCACAAGAGCCACCGCGCGGCCAAAGCCATGCGTGACATCGGCGCATAGTTCCTATTCTTGCCGCCCTACAGCCCCGACCCCAACCCGATCGAAACGGCCTTTGACCTGCCCCTTTTCTCAGGGCCAGCAAAGGCCGGACCGCGCAAGGATGATCGACCGCGCATAGGCGGTTTCACGCGTGTGTCGCGCCAGACTCCGAAGCCAATTGCGCCGCTATACAGACCCCTCTAGCCTTGGATGACCGAACAGGGTTGGTGTGTATTTCGGGGGGTGAACAGTTGGATTGGGACACGATCGGTTTCATAGCGTTGGGCGTCACCATAATCTCTCAATTGGTGATTTGGTGGGTCGATCGCAAGGATCCAAGAAAGCTGAAATGGCTGCGCCGCCTCATAAAACGCTTTCCGATGCGGGCTTCTGAGCAGCGATTTCTTGAGACCTATGAAAAAGAGCTGCGAGATTTCGCGCGGCCCGGTCTGTGCGGCACGGTCCGGTCCAAAGCGGCGCAAACGCCGTTGGACACGCGTGTGGGCGGCCCGCTGATCGTGCCGAAAGGGTCGAAAATGCCGACAAACGCGCTTGGCCGACCGCTGTTGCCGCTCCTTGTGATCCGCCTATCCGATTTGCCCGAGGCACACGGCAATGTCCTGCCTGCAGATGGCTGGATACAGGTTCTGGTAGAAGCCTATGACTTTTGGGACGTGCCCATGCCGATTTCCCAAGGGGCAAGCTTTCGTGTCATCCATTATGCACAAGGGACCGAATTCGACGTGCATCCCGTTGATCCGCTCGTCGCAAAAGAACATGCGGCGTGGGACAGCATGGATAACGTGCCAGAGCTTTTTTCGGCCGGTCTGAGCATTGATTTTGAACCGGTTTTGAGCAGTGTTCCGTTCAATCATTACAAGCTGAGCGACCTTACTGCACGCTTCACGACCAAGGCCTTCGACGATGCATTTGATGCCCTTCACGATGCGCTGGAGGATGAAACACCGCGTTGCGACGTGATGATCGGGGGGCATGCCGCGTTCACCCAAGAAGATATTCGCTACCAAGAGCGATATGCAGGGTTCGAAAACCTGATCCGCATGTCCGGGACGGGTAGCGTGTTTTCATGGGGAGACGCGGGTGAGGCCCCAATCATGGTTCCCGAAAAAGACCTCGCATCGGGGCGGTTGCAGAATGCGATCTTCTATTTCGATTTCCACTGACCCAAAGGCTAAGGAGCGGTGGCCACCCCGACCCGGTCAAAGGCGATCCGGGAAGAATTGCCAGCGCCGATGCCAGACGGGGCCAACTGATGTCAGCCCGGCTTGGCAGCGGCCTTGTCTCGCGGCATGTCAGAGCACGCCGCGAGGCAGGGTTTATCGCCGCTTTGGCGCAGCCTGTCCGCCACTGCCGGGTTTCTTGCCAGCAGCACGGGCGCGGTTTTTCTTACTGTCGGGTTTGCCCTTGGGCGGTGGTGGCCCCTTGCCAGCACCACGAGGCTTGCCCGCGGGCTTATCCTGACCACCTCTGGATTGATCCCGAGCCCCCGGTTTGGAACTGCGCGCGCTAGCCTTTGTCCCGCCCGGCCCCATGCGCACCGATGGATCGGATGCACCCGGCCGCGCCTTTGGCTTCGACGGGGTCGCCTCCTTGCGCTCTTCGGGTTTGCGCTTGGGTGGCGGGCCGTCGTGGCGGCTCTCGGGTTTGCGCTTGGGCGGCCCGGCCTCTTTGCGGTCTTCGGGCTTGGGCTTGCGGCGGCGCGGTTCGGGGGCGTCGTTCCACTCGACGGGTTTCGTGTCCCCCTTGCGATGGGCTGGCTTGGGTTTCGCCCCACGCTCTGGCCTGCGATCTGACCGGCCGGGCCGGAACGCGGGCACGTCTGGCGCACTGTCGACACGCTTGACCTGCTTGTTGCCCTCTATCTTCATGTCCGGGCCGATCGCGGCCAGAAATCCGGGCACGCTGGTTTCGAGGATCTGGATATAGGACACGTCATCGGCGATGCGGATGGCGCCGATATCATCCTTGGTCAGGTCGCCTGCCTTGCAGATCATGGGCAACAGGTGACGCGGCGATGCGGCCTGATTGTGCCCTTCGGACAGCGAAAACCACACGCTGGGGCCAAACTCGCTGCGCGGTCTGGGCTTTTCGTCATGCGCCGGGCTGAGATCTTCGGGGGCGGAATGGCGTGTTTTGTACTGGCGCAGATAGGCTGCGGCGATCTGTTCTGGTGAAAATTTCGCAACCAGTTGCCCGACGGCGGTACGCTCACTCTCGGCGATCTCGGTTTGCCAGTCGTCGCCTTCCAGCATCCGCACCTCATCGCGCGCATCGACCTCAGCGGCAGAGGGCGCAGGCCCCCAATCCGCCGTCAGCTTGGCGAATTTCAGGATGCGATGCGCCTTGTTGCGCGAGGACGGAACGACGACCAGCGCGCTGACGCCCTTGCGCCCTGCCCGGCCAGTTCGGCCAGAGCGGTGCAACAGGGTTTCATGACTGCCGGGCAATTCGGCATGCACCACCAGATCCAGATTGGGAAGGTCGATACCGCGTGCCGCGACATCCGTAGCCACACAGACGCGCGCGCGCCCGTCGCGCATGGATTGCAGCGCGTTCGAGCGTTCATTCTGTGTCAGCTCCCCCGACAGGGCGACAACAGAAAAGCCCCGGTTCGACAGGCGCGTCGTAAGCCGCGCGACCATCGCGCGGGTGTTGCAGAACACGATGGCATTGGGTGCCTCGTAATAGCGCAGCACGTTGATCACGGCGTTTTCACCGTCACGCGCGGCCACCATCATGGCGCGGTATTCGATATCGGCATGCTGTTTCTGTTCGCCCACGGTCGAGATCCGCTCGGCATCGCGCTGATAGCTTTGTGCAAGCTTGGCGATGGCATTGGGCACAGTCGCGGAGAAAAGCAGCGTCTGACGTGTCTCGGGTGTTTCCTCGAGGATAAACTCAAGATCTTCGCGAAAGCCCAGATCAAGCATCTCATCCGCCTCATCCAGCACAACAGCGCGGATGGCGGTCAGGTCGATAGAGCCGCGCATGATGTGATCGCGCAGGCGCCCCGGTGTGGCGACGACAATATGCGCCCCGCGGTCCAGTGCCCGGCGTTCGTCGCGCATATCCATGCCACCCACGCAAGACGCAAGCACAGCGCCCGCATCGGCGTAAAGCCAGGCAAGCTCGCGCTTGACCTGCATTGCAAGCTCTCGGGTGGGGGCGATGATGAGGGCCAGAGGGGCCGCCGCCTTATCAAAGACGTCAGCGTCACCAAGCAAGGTGGGGGCGATGGCCAGTCCAAAGCCAATGGTTTTGCCCGACCCGGTCTGCGCGGACACCAACAGGTCACGTCCCTCCAGTTCCGCTTGGGCAACAGCCTGCTGTACAGGCGTCAAAACATCATAGCCTTTGCGGGCCAGCGCGTCAGATATCGTTTTTTTCAAAGTTCCGGTTCTTTTCCAGGGCAAGACATCGGGGCCGGTGGGCACTGTCTTTGGGGGGAATGTCAGCGCAGTAACGGGTCACGCGTGATTTGTATAGGCCTCATAAGATCACCGGCGGCCTATCGGCACGAATTCTCAGGGCTTGCCGCCCGCGCAATGCCGCACCGCGGCTCAGGGTTGGATATCCAGCACAGACAGCTTGGCCAGAAACCGCCCCAGTTCGGGTTCCGTATGCTCTTGCGGGGCCGCATCCCTGTGAAACCAGCGGATCTGTGTAAACTCTTCACGATCGAAATTCAGATGCGCGCTGCGATCCGCGCGCACGAGATACCACAGCGACACATCAACATGGCCGGGCGTTTTGCCGACGGTCGTTGAGGCGGTGATGAACTGCGGCCCCTGAGCCACGAAATCCGCCGCTATCCCAAGCTCTTCGATGATCTCACGCTCCACAGTGGTGCGCGGGTGCTCATTCGGCTCGACATGCCCCCCCGTCGGCAGCCACAACCCTGCCTTGATGTGATCCACCAACAGGATGTGATCGCCATCGAGGGCCAGAAAATACGACACCAGATGTTTTGGCGGGGTCGCGGGCTTTGCAATGCGGAACAGCTCTGCATCGCTGTCCACCCATGCAAGCGCGTCCTCTTGCACAGCGCGCTCTGCGGCATCAAACGGCGTGATCGAGGCGATCTCGGCGCGGATGTCCTGGCTTAGCGCGACCCGCGGCTGTGACATGAACGGTATCCCTGTTTGCATAGTCAGTTTGGCCGACCCAGCCCGCAATAAAAAGCCCCGCCGATTTGGCGGGGCTTTGGTCTTTTGCGTGGCGGACAGGATCAGTCGATCTTGGGCAGAAGCCCCGTCACACTGTCCTTGGCGTCACCATAAAGCATCCGCGTATTGTCCTTGAAGAACAGCGGGTTCTCGATGCCCGAATAGCCAGCGCCCTGCCCCCGCTTGGAAACGAAGACCTGCTTGGCTTTCCACACTTCCAGCACCGGCATCCCGGCGATGGGAGAGTTGGGATCGTCCTGCGCCGCAGGGTTCACGATGTCGTTGGAGCCGATGACGATAACAACATCCGTATCGGGGAAATCGTCATTGATCTCGTCCATCTCCAGCACGATGTCGTAGGGCACCTTGGCCTCGGCCAGAAGCACGTTCATGTGCCCCGGCAGACGGCCCGCAACGGGGTGGATGGCAAAGCGCACGTTCTTGCCCTTGTCCCGCAGCTTTTTGGTCAGCTCGGACACGGCCTGTTGCGCCTGTGCCACCGCCATGCCGTAGCCCGGCACGATGACCACGCTATCCGCCTCGTTGAGCGCGGAGGCCACACCGTCGACGTCGATCGGCACCTGTTCGCCCTCGACCTCTTGGGCGGGACCGGTGGTGCCGCCAAAGCCGCCAAGGATAACCGACACGAACGACCGGTTCATCGCCTTGCACATGATGTAGCTCAGGATCGCACCCGAAGAGCCCACAAGCGCGCCGACCACGATCAGCAGATCATTGCCAAGGCTGAAGCCGATGGCCGCAGCCGCCCAACCCGAATAGGAGTTGAGCATCGAGACCACCACAGGCATGTCGGCGCCGCCGATGCCCATGATCAGGTGATAGCCGATAAAGAGTGCCAGCAGCGTCAGAACGATCAGCGTCCAGCTTCCGGCGCCGGACATGTACATGACCATCAGCACGACCGAAAAGAAGGCCGCCGCCGCATTGAGCATGTGCCCGCCCGGCAGCTTCTTGGCCGCGCTGTCAACCTTGCCGGCCAGTTTGCCATAGGCAATGACAGAGCCGGTAAAGGTCACGGCACCGATCCAGATGCCAAGCACCAGTTCGACCCGCAAAATGCCGATCTCAACGCCGGTTTTCTTGGCGATAAGCTGACCAAAGGACGACAGCCCCTCGTAGACATCTTTCGGCAGGCTGGCCCCGGCCGCGCCCAAGGTGGCCCCGTTATCCGAGTAAAGCCCGGCGACCGTGTTGATCATCAGATCGGCATTGAAGCCGACAAAGACCGCCGCGAGACCCACAAGGCTGTGCATGATCGCCACAAGCTCTGGCATCTGGGTCATCTGCACCTTGGTGGCCAGCTGATAGCCAACGCCAGCGCCCAGCGCGATCAGCACGATAGACAAAAGCGCAAGCCCCTGCCCCGGTCCGATCAGCGTGGCGACAATGGCGACAGCCATGCCGACAATGCCGTACCATACCGCGCGTTTGGCGCTTTCCTGGCCGGACAGGCCGCCCAGGCTCAGGATAAAGAGAACTGCCGCGACCGCGTAGGCCGCAATGGTAAATCCGTATTCCATTGTCCTCTACCCCCTTAAGATTTCTGGAACATGGCGAGCATGCGCCGGGTGACAAGGAAGCCACCGAAAATGTTGATGGAGGCCATAAAGACCGACAAGGCCGCGAGGATCGTGATCAGGATCGAGCTTGACCCGATCTGGATCAGCGCGCCGAGAATGATGATCGACGAAATCGCGTTGGTGACGGCCATCAAGGGGGTATGCAGGCTGTGCGCCACGCCCCAGATCACCTGGAAGCCGATAAAGACCGACAGGATGAACACGATGAAATGCTGCATGAAGCTGGCAGGCGCGATAAGGCCCACCGCCAGCACAAGTGCGGCACCCACGGCCAAAAGCGTGACCTGGTTCTTGGTCTGCGCCTTGAACGCGGCGATTTCCTCTGCGCGCTTTTCCTCAGGCGTCAGCTCTCTGGCCTTTTCCTTGGGCTTTTGCGCCGCGATCGCCTTCACCTTGGGCGGTGGCGGTGGATAGGTCACCTCGCCGCTATGGGTGACGGTGGCACCACGGATCACGTCGTCTTCCATGTCGTGCACGATCTTGCCGTCCTTTTCGGGCGTCAGATCGGTCAGCATGTGACGGATATTCGTGGCATAAAGCGTCGAACTTTGCTGTGCCATACGGCTGGGGAAGTCGGTATAGCCGATGATGACGACACCGTTGTCGGTGACAACGCGCTCGTCCATCTTGGTCAGTTCGCAATTGCCGCCACGCTCGGCCGCAAGGTCGATGATGACCGAGCCGTTCTTCATCATCTCGACCATATCTTTGGTCCAGAGCACGGGTGCGTCCCGGTTGGGGATCAGCGCCGTGGTGATGACGATGTCGATATCAGGCGCAAGCTCGCGGAACTTCTCAAGCTGCTTGGCTTGGAATTCAGGGCTGGAGGGGGCCGCATAGCCGCCCGTTTCCGCGCCGTCCTTGGTGTCCTCGTCGAAATCGAGGAACACGAATTCCGCCCCCATCGACTCGATCTGCTCGGCCACTTCGGGGCGCACGTCAAACGCATAGGTGATCGCACCCAGCGAGGTCGACGCACCAATCGCGGCAAGACCGGCAACGCCAGCACCCACAACCAGAACCTTGGCCGGGGGCACCTTGCCCGCTGCCGTGACCTGACCGGTGAAAAAGCGGCCGAAATTGTTCGATGCCTCGATAACCGCGCGGTAGCCTGCGATGTTGGCCATCGAGCTGAGCGCGTCCATCTTCTGGGCGCGGCTGATGCGCGGGACCATTTCCATGGCCATGACCGTCGCGCCCTTGTCGGCGGCGGTCTTGAGCTGGGCTTCGTTGCCGCCCGGGTTGAAATAGGAAATGAGCGTCTGGTTCTCTGTCAGGCGCTTGAGCTCGGTGTCGGTGGGGATGCGCACCTTGGCGACGACATCGCTGGCCTTCCACAGGGCGGCAGCGGTCTTGATGACCTCGACACCGGCCTCTTTGTAGGCCGCATCGGTAAAGCCTGCGGCCTCACCGGCGCCGGATTCAATGGCGCATTCATGCCCCAGCTTTTGCAATTGACGAGCCGAGTCCGGCGTCATCGCGACGCGGCGCTCGCCCTCAAGCACTTCTTTTGGCGTTCCGATCTTCAAGTTCTCTATCCCCCGTATCCTGGATGCGGTTATTATTTATTTGCGCGGTCGTGGAGTGTGTCACCGCCGATATATAGTCCCGGCGCGCGTTATGTCACACATAGACTCAAGTTTGAATGTAGCGATTGTCGCAGGGTGTCAAACCCAACGACGGGTTTTGGTGCAGTAGCGCGCGAAATCAGCCCGAAACCGGCGGCGCAGCCGGTTTTCCTCGGGAATGACAAAGCGGCGCTCCAGAATCCAAAGGAAGATCGGCAGCAGCGGCAGCGACAGCACCGCGTCCCATCGCAGGATCAGCCCGGCAAGGATCATCAGATCGCCCAGATAGATCGGATTGCGCGAGCGAGAGAAGATACCGGTGGTGACCAGCCGCTCTGCCTCTTGGTGGGGGATGGGCGTGGTGCGAAAGCGGCGCATCTCATAGAGCGCCAAAAGCGCCAGAACCAGCCCCGCGCCCACAAGCAGCCCGCCTGCAAAATCCGCCCATGCCCCGCCAAAGCCAAGGCCCATCGGCAGATACGTCGCCTGCGCCAA
>CBFHML010000056.1:0-44911 GCA_965656855.1 Roseovarius sp. | reverse complement strand
CATTGCACACACAGCGCACACGAAAATGGCCTCCATCACCAAGCTCCCCTCCGGTGCATACCGGGTCCAGATCAGACGAAAGGGCCGCTACGCGAGCGAGACGTTCCTCCGCCGCGACGACGCCCATCGTTGGGCCCGTCAAGCTGAGACCCGGGTCGATCAGGGGCTGGCGCCGAACAAGTCGTCCGTGTCCCGCCTCCAGACCTTTGGCGACCTCATCGATCTCCATATAACCGATATGTGCGAGGTAGGGAAACCGCCGCGTCGCGAGCCAAGGCCGCGACACTCACGACGCTGAAGCGCGATCTTGGGAAGGAACGGATCGGTCACCTCGATCGGTCCGAGCCTGTTCGACTACGGCAAGATGCGTGCAGACCAGGGCGCAGGTCCAGTTTGAGATACCCCCGAAATTCGGACACTGCGATGAACCAGAAACCCTCGGTTGCGAAAACCTCACATCTGTCACATAGGCACTGGCGTAAGACATTTTGACCAATGAGACCGTTTGATGCGAGAGGTCTTCGTTTCGATCTGGGCGCCGGCTCGGTCGATCTATGCGGAAATAGTAACAGCCACAGATTGGTTCCGCAGACCAATCTGACCAAAGCTGGACAAGAACGAAACTTCTGCTGCGTCCATCCCAACGCCGATGCGTGCAATCTGGTTTGCAGCGGCCATCCCCGTTGCATCGACGAGGTGCCATGTGCCGTCGAGATAAACCTCGGCGACCGCATGAAAATCCGGGGGCGTGACGTGGGGCGCATAAACGCTGGCAAATCGCGCGGGTATGGCAGCCGCCCGCGACAGGGCAATCATGACATGGGCATAGTCGCGGCAAACGCCCTGACGCTGGACGAAACTATCCAGAGCGGTCGTCTGCGCGTTGCTGATCCCGGGAACATACTCGAAGCTCTCAAAGATCCAGTCTCGCATGTCGGCAATCCGCGCCCCGCCGTCGCTTGATCCGAATTCCGATGCGACAAAGTTCTGCAGTTCATCGGACGGACAATAGCGCGAGGGCATCAGGTATCGGATCGCGTCACTCGGCAATAGATGAAGCGGCACCGCTGGCAGTTGCGAGATATCCAATGCGGGGCGATCGACCTCGACATGCGAGGTGTAGGTGCATTGGAAATCCCCATCTACCCGGAGCAGTCGGCGCTCTCCCACGCCTTCTTCTGCCGCGCGTTTTGCGCTTTGCAATGTGCTGCTGGTGTTGAATGTTTCTTGGATGACGCGTTGGTCCGCAAAGTCGGGAACCTCGATCTGCAGGATGAGATCCGTCGTGACGTCCACCGCGTAATGCATATCGACGGCAATCTGAAGCTTCATGAATGCAATCCTTTCGAGAGACCTCGACCTGTTTGAGCCATTTGCATCGAAGACGCTGTGAGCACAAGCACGGGCCGGATCCACTCACCAGATCCAGAGACTATTTGCCCAAGCCACTGTTCCAAAGCGACGGGTGATTTTGGTCGCTCTGCCCAGCTTTGGCTGTGACCCTATCGGCGGCTGCCGCGAATGAAATCTTTCGCTGTGTCGTCGTTGCGGCATCGCAATATCGACGACCCGGTGCACCTAACGTGCGCGTGTTTTCCTGTGGGACTGCGCAATTGCAAGGGCCAGAAGCCCTGCCGTAACAAGGTCGACAAGGATTATTCCGATCAATACAGGCGCTGGCGCGATGAGCGGTCCGGTGAATTCGATACCCGTGCCGATACTGCCCCCGATCATGCAGACAAGCGTCAGCCACGCCACCCATGTTACGCCACGCCACAGGCCGATAGACAGAACGCTATAAAGCGTGGCTGGAAACAGCAAAAACAGGCTTGTGGTCGCGAACCCGGCAAGGGCAAAGCCGATGACGTGCAAGACCGCGCTTGCGATAAGGGGGATGATGGCGAGGCGCATGGCGCACTCCTCTTGGTTATGTCCAACGCGATGCGTAAGAGCGACGCCACGTGATCAGACCGCAAAGAACACCGGCAAGAAATCCGCCCAGATGCGCCTGCCAAGCGATTGCGGCAGCGCTCGACAGCGTGAGACCAACATTGATGGCCAGCAACACCAACCCTTGCTGCGCAAGCGGCACAAGGCTCTTGCGGCGGGCGTGTCTGTCCCGGACTTCCCAAGTCACCACGGTGCCCAAAAGACCGAACAGAACGCCTGACGCGCCCACCGAGGGCGCGCCGGTCACGGAAAGCACCGCAAAGAGGCCCCCCGCCCCCAAGGCCGACAGCCCTGCAATGTACCAAAACGCAGCCGCACCCAATCGGTTGCAAATGATCGGCCCCAACCACAAAAGCCCCACCATATTCATGAAAAGGTGCAAAACCCCTCCGTGCAGCAGTGCCGAGGTGCCAAACATAAGTATCGGTTGTCCGGCAAATATCGGGGTGGCGCCTTTCAACAGGTCTGGCCAAAAGCCGCCCGTGACAACCAGAAATCTGCGCATGGTGTCGCCGGCGCCGAACGGCATGCTAACCAGCACAAGGCACTCGAAGAAAAGGCAGGCAAACAGAACCATCCGCACCGGTTGTGGCTGTAGGGATAGTGGGACGAACATGTTGGCCTCTCAATTCGTGGTGTCGCACGGCCAAACCGCATCGGAACGGCCGGGTCCAAGTGCCGGCGCACCCGCGTGTTTGCCTCACATCCTGCCGTCATGGGCGCCTTACGGGTCCTGTGGCGCAGACGTTTTCATCGCTTTGCACAAAGGCCCATCACCCGAGCGGGCCTTGCTCGCGATGACAGCACCGGCAACCACCGCCCCGCCGATCAGCGCTCCGTTGATGAAAGCGCCAGCCACGACCTGTTTGGCGAGGCCGAGCGTTTTCAATTTCACTATGGTCGATAGGATCATTGTCTTTCCCCAGATCTGTTTCAGTGAAAAGCCTAGAACCGACACGCGCTGTCGCCACCGATCCGGAAAATAGGTCGCACAATAAGTGCAGCCATGACAACGAGCGACCTACTCGGGCGACATGGTCATGGTCGCCTCACCTTGCGTGATGGTCGCGCGCGCCTCGATACGTTCGCCATCAAGTGTGTAATACGCGTGATCATTGCTGCTTAGCGTGACAACAACCTCATACTGCCCCGCAGGAAGGTCAGGCATGTGATAGTGAACCCCGTAAAGCCGCGCCACCTTGGCCCCGTCGATGTAAAGATGCGCATGGCCTGTGTTGGGCGCTCCGTCCTTACCGGCCTGATCCGGCGTAAATTCAAAATTCTCCGGCGCAAGCGTGATGTTCCAGCCGTCCATTCTGTCCTTCTCAACTGTCATGGTCAGCGACGGAGGGGTGTCAGAAACAACCTCGCGTGTCGGATGGATCATGCCCTCTTCCATCTGCGTGGGCATCATCGACAGAGGCGGTTGTTCCGGCTCTGGCATATCGCGAAAGGCGGGGGCCACAAGCACACCAATGAGCAACGAGCCGACGCTGAGATAGATCAAATACGGCAAGCGGAGAGAGACATCACGCATCGCTTGGCACCCTTACAGTTTTGACAGCTTGGTTGTTTTGCCGTTGTGGCAAAAAGTTCGTGACTTTCAGCCGCTGTCCCGCCCCAAGCAGCAACAGGATCAACGCGACGCCGATGACGGGCATGTGGCCAATAAACTCAACCATGGCAGCCTCGTTCTCGCCCTGTACGATGAACAGAACATTTGACGCAAAAAGCACGACCGAAAACGCGAGCACATTCAAACGGGTCGTGGTCCCAAGCACCATGATCACGCCGAAGACCACCTCGATCACACCCGCGGACAAAACGAACAAGCGATCGGTAAAGACCTCAAGCCCGAGCGAGGTCATGAAGTTCCATTGGTAGAGCACCAGGAAACTCTCGGCCATCATCGCGCCGACCAGTTTTTCCGACACACCGAGCGTGATGAGAGAGATGCCTGTCAGGATACGCAGCAGGTCCACCGAATACGGTTTGAACCGCTCGCGAAGTTCTGCGGTCGGCAAGTTGTTGATTAAAAGGAAGACCGCAATCGCCGGCATGATCAGGTATTCCATAGCGGACAGAAGTCCGAATTTGATCGCCAACCCAAGGTGCAAAAGGATCATCAAAATCGCAGCGTGCCGGACAAACCGGTTCGCAATCAGCAATATGCCAATCACCGCCTGCGTGAACAGCAACACCGTGCCAAAGGTACCAAAGGCGCTCAAATGGGGGGCGATGATCGCCCCCTCATAGGCGGTCAACAACATCGACATCCCGGCAAACACGCGCAAAAGCTCGATAAAGTCGTGCCTCGTTTTACTGTCCACAATGCGCACCGTTGGCAATCGCATGTCCAAAACAATCGACGCCAAGACCAAACCTACGGCAATTGCGATCCAGACGATCACTTCGATGTCGGTGATGCTGTATGGCTGAAACGCCTCAACAGTGGCAGCCCCGTCGACAAACCACCGCACATGCGCCGAGGCACCTGTCGCCAGCACCAACGCGCCCAACGCAGCCAGAGCAAAAAAAACCGGTCTCATGCAGCGACTTTCTGCTGGCGTAATTCGGCAAGGTCTTTGGCATCCAGCACCAGCGTCACACCTAAATGACCGCTGTTTTGCAACACAGGCGTCTTGCTTAAGCTGACAGAAATCTCGGTTATTTGAGGATATCGCGCCGCTGCATGCACAATGCGTGTCACCAGTCGTTCCTGAGGATCGGAATGCCCATCCCGGCCAAGCGCGTCGATATCGCGGATGAGAGGATCATAGTCGAACACGTGGTCCATCCCGTCACGGTCGATGAAAACCAAGTCCGGATCGATCGTCAGCGTCAGATCGAGACGATGCGCCCGCGGCACCACGTCCTTTGGCCCATATGTTCCAATCTGTGTTTCAATCACCAAGTCCCGCAGGTTTACCGCCGCACGCATGGACAACTCCTTTCACCACTCTTGTTTTCGTTACGATATGCCGTTGTGATCCAAATCATCCTCGGCCCCGTCCACGTCGATATTTGAAAGGATCAACTTCTGATATCGCCGCTGCCGTCGTCGCGCTTTTGCACCTGTTGCGCGCCAGTCCGCGCGCTTGTCTTGGACAACGTCCTCAAGGTCGTTTGCATCCACGACCCGTCGCGCGTCATCAGGGGAAGTTCTTTTGGGCATTTGATCGCTATATGTTGCAGGCCTTTCGCATCAGAATATGGGGCTAAATCGGCTCAGGAAAAGACACAGATGCCGTGCAACCACCGCACGCGTGGAGTGCGGCATAAACACCAATGGCTGCGTCTGAATCTTTCGCGGCGAGACCATGCAATTGGTGTTCAAGATTGCAAAGAACCGCCGCCTTTACCCGGCGTCGGACATCGTTGCGGAAAGGCGGCTATGAGCCGGTTGCCGCCGGTGTTGGGTGAAAAGCCCGTCTATTCTTGTCATGCCTTTAGCAAGAAAGACTAACTCCCCAAACTCGGAGTCTTTTCAAAACTTCTGTTGGACAGCGATTTTCCCGTGATCCGGAAACTGGATCGGATGTGTCGCTGTCTGACCCAACTATGCATGCTGATGTCAGACAGCGTTTGATACACTCAGCAGAGGGCCTGAAATTCAGTAACCGTCCCTTATTGCAAAGAACCGCATAGTGACTTGGATCAGCTATCGAGCCTCGTCGGTGCACCCCTGGCCTATTTGCGGCAACTGGCTGCGCTGCTGGCGGGCATCAACCTGCAATACGGACTGACCAATCACCGCGCAGAGCAGATCAAGACGCCGGAAACCGGAGATGGCCGCACCGAACTGCGCGCCGTCACGGGCCCCGACTATGGCCGCACCTACGACCACGAACTGGTCCCTGCCGTCCAGCACATCGCGGGCAATGGCGTTGATGACACGCGCTGGAAGGTGCCGGGTGTGCTCCAATGGTCGACCGGCATCTATTTCCGGGGGTTCTGCTGAGTCTGACGACGGCGCAGTGACCTGAGCCCGCATGGCATCGCTGGTCGGCACTTGAAAATTGAACGACATCCACCCGCAGGCCTATCTCGAACACATGCTGGAAAAAACAATGAATGGACATATGCACGAAGATATCCAAGACCTCCCGCCATGGAACTTCAAACCAGACGAGGTGCGGCACCCATAGGTCATCCAAGCCCGCAAGACTGCTCTCCCTGCACAGCGGGCTTGCCCATCACCGCTTTGTAAACTAAAAAAACCGTATACAAGAATAACAATGCCAAGGCCCCTGCCATGATCCCCTTTGCCGCTCCGACCGAGGAAATCCTGTTTTCGTTGCGCAACGTGGCACGGGCCGGTGATCTGCCGGACTGGGACGATGGCTTGGCGCAGGATATCCTGACGGCCTTCGCCGCCTTCGCCGAGGGCGAGATCGCGCCCCTAAACGAGATCGGGGACCGTGTGGGTGCGCGGCTTGAAAATGGGCGCGTGCGGATGCCCGACGGCTTTGGCGAGGTTTACGCCCAGCTTGCAGGGATGGGGTGGCAGGGGCTGACCGCGCCAGAGGAACATGGCGGGATGGGGCAAGGCCCACTTGTGGCCGCGATGGTGTCAGAGGTGTTTTCCGGGGCCAATCACGGGCTGCAGATGGTCTGCGGGCTTGTGCCGGGGGCGGTGTCCATCCTGCGCAAATTCGGGACTGAGACGCAGCAAAGCGAATGGATACCACAGCTGGCCAGCGGCGCGGCGGTGTCGACCATGTGCCTGACAGAGCCGGGCGCCGGGTCCGACCTGTCGCGCATCCGCACCCGTGCCGAACAGGTCGGCGACGGTTGGTCGATCACCGGGGAGAAGATTTTCATCTCGGGCGGGGATCACGATATCACCGAGGATATCGTGCATCTCGTGCTGGCACGCACCGGCACGGCACAGGACGGGGTCAAGGGGCTGTCGCTGTTCCTGACCTCGCGGGCTATTGCCGGGCCTGCGATCAAGATCACCCGGATCGAGGAAAAGCTGGGCATCCATGTCTCGCCCACCTGTCAGATGGCGTTTGACGGCGCACCGGCCCAGTTGATCGGGGCGCAGGGCGATGGGCTAAAGGCGATGTTCACCCTGATGAACCACGCCCGCATCGACGTGGCCTTGCAGGGGGTTGCCCATGCCGCGCGCGCCTCTGCCATCGCTGCGGCCTATGCGCAGGATCGCAAGCAGGGCCGCACCGCCGACCGCAAAGAGGCGGTGCTCAGCGATCACCCGGATGTGCAACGCATGCTGAACGAACAACGAGGGCTTGCCATCGGGGCACGGGCCATGGCGCATGTCGCCCTTGTCGAGATGGTCAAAGGCACCTCACCCGCGCTGGTGGATTTCCTGACCCCCGTCTGCAAGGTGTTTTGCACCGAGGCCGGGATCAGGTCGGCGGATCTGGGGATTCAGATCCTTGGCGGCTATGGCTATCTGGATGAATACCACGTCGCCCAGACATGGAGAGACGCCCGCATCACCTCGATCTATGAGGGCGCCAACGGCATCCACGCGCTTGCGACGGTCACACGGGGGTTGCGGTTTCAGGACGGCGCCGGGGCGAATGCGTTTGACGCGCTGATTGGCCAGCTCACCGATCATACAGAGGTTTTGACGCTGCGAGAGACATGGCGCCACGCCCGCGCCAAGGTCGCGGCCAGTGAGACACCAGAGGTCTTTGCACATGACTTCATGCAGATCACGAGCCGGCTTTATTATCTGGCGGTGTGGGCGCGCATCCTCGACAGTGACGCGCCGGATGATCTGGCAGAGTTGGCGGGCGAAATCCTGACACCTGCCTTGGATTGGGCCGCCTAGCGGCAATCGCTACTACCCCTACCAACGCCAGCTTAATGCACCGTCACCGGCAGTTCCGCATAACCGCGCAACACGCTGTTGACCGCGCGCGTACCCTCACTTGCCTCAAACCGGGCGACACGCGGCAAAAGCGCGTTGAAAATCGCCGTCATCTCCAGCTTGGCAAGGTTCGACCCCGCACAGGTATGCGGCCCCCGGCCAAAGCCGAGCTGATCATGCGCCTGTGGCCGGTCGATCACGAACTGATCCGCGCGCTCCCATTTGCGAGGATCGCGGTTGGCCGCCCCATAGAGGACGATCACCCGCTCATTGGCCGGGATCGTGACCCCCTCAAAGGTATGATCGGCTGTCGTAACCCGCGAAAAGCCCTGAATGGGTGATTCAACACGGATGATCTCGTTGATCGCTGACGGCAGAAGCGAGGGATCTGCCCGCAGCCTGTCCCATTCACCGGGGTTATGCGCAAATAGCGCCACGCCACTGGAAATCGCGAAAATCGTGGTGTCCAGCGAGGGGCCCATATAGTCGATCCCCATCATCACCGCCGCCTCGGGGGGCAGGCCCGCAGCCTTGGCGGTCTGGTGCAGTTGGTCTGTCCAGCTACCGGGTTTGACGATGCGGGGGTGATTGTTGGCCATGATATAGCCCACGACTTCCTTGACGGACTTAAAGGACGGCGCGACGCGCGGGGATAGCGGGCCGAAGCAGTCAAAGCCGTCCGCCGCCCATTGCATCATCTTTTCGCGGCCTTCTTCGGGCAAGCCGACAAGGTTGCTGATGATCGTGATCGGCAGATAATGCGCCAGATCGGTGACCGCATCAAAAGACTTCCGGGCAACCAGATGCTCCACCAGTTCCTCGGCCATCTCGGTGATCTGGTCTTTGATCTCCAGCAGGGATTTCGGCATCAGCGGGCGCTGAAACATGCGGCGCATACCCTGATGGCGGTCACCATCCGAACAGAGCATGATTTCCTTGGTCGCCTCGTTCATAGGGTCATTCATCATCACGCCCTGACCGGAACTGAACACCTCTGGCGTTTTGAGGGCCTCTTGCAATGGTCATACCTTGTCAGCGCATACATCCCGAGGCTTTCGAGATAGGCGACCGGCCCGCCTTCGCGCAGATCGTCGTAGATCGGATAGGGGTTTGCCAAAGCATCAGCCCCGTAAAAGTCCACCTTGGAGTTATAAAGCACAGTCATTTTCATCTTCTCCCAGAAGGATTTACCAATTGGTTGGCGCGCTTTTTTGGTTTCTGAACGTCAGTTCGTCAGCTCTTTGAATGTGAACGCGGCGCCGGATAACGGGGGCCACGCCCGCTTATGCATCGCGGTCGAGCGTGTGCAGTTCACGCCGCATGATCTTGCCTGTGCTGGTCTTGGGCACGTCCTCGACAAAGCGGATGTCGCGCGGGCATTTATAGGCGGCCAGATGTTCCCGGCAGAAGGCGAGGATCGCCTCCTTGTCGCGTGCGGCGTCTTTGGTGGGCACGATAAAGGCAACCGCCACCTCGCCCTTCATCTCGTCCGCGCGTTTGCCCACGGCGCATAGCGTGACCTCGGGGTGCCCGGCGATCACACGTTCGATTTCCGCCGGGTACACGTTGAAGCCGCCGGTGATGATCATGTCCTTCAGCCGGTCCACGATAAAGACACAGCCATCGTCCTCTTTCAGCGCCACATCGCCCGTGCGCAGCCATCCCGAGGGCAAAAGCGTGTTCCGCGTGCCTTCGTCATTGCCGCAATAGCCCATCATGGTGATCGGCCCGCGCAGTTGCAGCTCTCCTGCCTCGCCATTGGGCAGGACGGTTTCGGGATTGTCCGCATCCGCGATCCGCACCTCGCAATAGGGCAGAGCCACCCCGATAGAGCCGTGCCGATTGCGGCCATAAAGCGGGTGGGTCGTGCCCAGCCCGGCGATTTCCGTCATGCCCCACAGCTCGATCAGGGGCGCGCCAAAGGCGGCCTCGACTCGTTCCATGGTGGCGACCGGCATGGTCTGTCCCCCGACATAGGCGCGGGTCAGGCTGGACATGTCCGTCTGGGCCAGTTCCGGCGCGCTGAGCATGAACATGTACATGGTTGGCACACCGTCGATCACGGTGGCACGGTGCGCCGCGATATCGGCAAGCATGGCCGCAGGATCGAACCGGGCATGCAAGACCAGCTTGGCCCCGAAAAGCATCATGGCCTGCATCACCACATTGGCGTAGACATGCGGACAGGGCAACGCGCTGACGATGGTGTCGCTGGCGCCGCGCATCTGCATCTGTGCTGTCATCGCCCCGTTGGTGATCACGGCGCGGTGCGATTGCATCGCCCCCTTGGGGTGGCCCGTGGTGCCCGACGTGTAGCAGATCGTCGACAGCGCGGTGTCCTCGACCTCGATATCCGGCAAGGCGGGCGCATCACAGGCCAGCAGCGCGTCAAAGGTGACCATGCCGTCCGGGGCGTCGGGGGCTATGGCCACGGCAAGTTTGACCTTGTCCAGAACGGCCTCTGCCCCCGCCAACTTATCCGCGGAGGCGATGATCGCGCTTGCCTTGCAATCGGTGACGACGAACGCCACCTCGCTTGGGGTGAGCATCGTGTTGACCGGATTGATGACCGCCCCCGCCCGCGCGATGGCGTAGTAGCTGACGATCCATTCCCACGAATTGCCGGCATAGAGCGTGACGATATCGCCCTGCCCCACGCCGGACGCGGCAAGACCGGCCGCGGCCCGCTCGACCAGATCGTTCAGCTCGGCAAAGGTAAAGCTGCGCCCGTCAAAGACCAAGGCCTCTTTGCTGCCGAATTGCTCGGCGGCGCGGCGGGCCGCCTGCCCCAGATGCGTGACATCCATCATTGCACTCTCCTCCGCATTGCGTGCTGGCTTTGGTCTGACACCGGGTGCGCGGGACCGGTTCCCCCGCTCGCGCGCCCCCTGTTGTCAGGTCAATCCAGTATGGCGACCTTGTTTTCGATATGGCCAAGCTCGGCGATCTCGATGCGGACAACGTCGCCCTCATTGAGGAAAACGCCCGTTTCGATCCCCACACCAGACGGCGTGCCGGTCAGCAGCACGTCGCCCGGCTCCAGCGTGAAGGCGGTGGAGATGTAGGCGATCTGATCCGCGATGGAGTAGATCATGTCATCCGTATTGGAATCCTGACGCACCTCGCCGTTGACATGGGCCAGAATGGCCAGCGCCTGCGGATCGGACACGGCGTCATCTGTCGTGATCCACGGGCCAAAAGGGCCATGCGTGTCAAACGATTTCCCCAGCGTGAAGGTCGGCGAGCGCATCTGCCAGTCGCGCGCGCTGACGTCATTGGCCACGGCGTAGCCCGCAACCACATCGCGGTAGTTGGCCGGATCGACATGCTTGCACCGCTTGCCGATGATGACCGCCAGTTCCGCTTCGTAATCCAGCTTATCGGACACTTTGGGCAGGTCGATATCCGCATAAGGGCCGTTGATGCACGACACCTGCTTGTTGAACCACAGCTGCGAGTCCGGCACATGGATGCCCGCCGCGCGCGCGCCGTCGGCATGTTCCTTGTAGTTCATGCCAAGCGCGAGAAACTTTTGCGGATCATCAATGGGCGCCTCAAGCGTGGCTGACGCCAGCGGCACGGTCGGGCCATCCACCGCGTCGATCTCGGCCCGGATATCGGGCAGCCGCGTCAGCAGGTCGCGCATGGATGTACCATAACCGGCTGCGGTCAGATCAACGATCTGGTCCCCGGCAAGTTTGCCAAGATGTGCGCCATCATCCGTCTGGAATCGTCCGAGTTTCATATTTTGATATCCTTTGATTGGGTTTGATTGGGTGCCCGGCGTCGCAACACACAAGGCGATGTCAGGGGGGGCAGCATCATGGGCGCACCAGAAGTTTGCCGAAATTGCGCCCCTCAAAGAGGCCGAGAAACGCCTCGGGGGCATTTTCAAGCCCGTCGATGATGTCTTCTCGGTAGATCATATCGCCGCTTGCGATCCAGCGGGACATATCGGTGTGGAACGCCTCGGTAAGATCGAAGAATTGCGGATAGATAAAGCCGGAGATAGTCAATTGCCGGACCAGCGTGCGCGACAGGACCCAGTTCATGCGATCCTCGCCAATCTCGGGGCCGCCATCGCGGTTCACCGCGATCGTACCGCAGACGGCGATGCGCCCTTCGGCATTCATCAGCGACAGCACGCTGGCGAAGATCTCTCCGCCCACATTATCGAAATACACGTCCACACCGTCCGGGCAGGCCTTTGCGAGACGCGTGGCAAAATCCGGCGCGCGGTGATCCACGGCGGCGTGCAGGCCAAGTTCCTCGGTCAGGAAGCTGCATTTTTGCGGCCCGCCCGCGATGCCCACAACCCGCGCATCCTTGATCCGCGCGATCTGTGCGGCAACGCCGCCAACGGTGCCGGACGCGGCAGAAACGACCACGGTTTCGCCCGCCTTGGGCTGACCGTGCCGCAACATGCCGCCATAGCCGGTGTGGCCCGGCATGCCCAGAACACCCAGCGCGGTCGAGACCGGTGCCAGCGAGACGTCGATCACGCGCAGCCCCTCACCATCGCTGATATGGTGGCTTTGCCAGCCATGCCAGCTTTCGACGAAATCGCCCGGCTGGAAATCGGCGTGGCGGCTGTCCTCGACGACGGCGACCGTGCTGCCCTTCATCGGCGTATTCAGCTGGGCGCTTTGGGCATAATTGACCCCCTCATACATGCGCGCCCGCATATACGGGTCCAGCGACAGAAATTGGGTCTTCAGCAGGACCTCCCCCTCGGCCAAGGGCCGCAGAGGCGCCTCGACCAAGGCGAAATTCTCAAGCCCCGGACCCTGAGGGCCGGGACGAGAGACAAGATGTATTTGCGTATTGTGCACGTTACTCACTTTCACCTTTGGGGCGCCGACGCGACGCCCACGCCCCAGGTCACGGTTATGCGGGTTCCAAGCCGCTGGCCTCGGTCGCGATGCTTTTGGACTTAAAGAAGCAGCCGGCGGCAATCACCGCGATGGCAAAGGTCAGCATGCCAAGCGCCGGATAGCCGAAGGTCTGGACGATCGTGCCACCCAGAAACGGACCTACTGCCGATCCCGTCATCACCATCGCCGGGGTTGCGGCCACGGCACGGCCTGTCGGCTCCAGCTTGGCCAGATAGCCGAACAGAAAGGTGTGCGTGAAAATCATGATGAAGGGCAGAAAGATAAGCGGCGCCATAAACGCCGGAAAGCCACCCGCCGTCATCATGATCAGCGCGCAGCCCCCATGCAAAAGCGCCCCCATCGGCGCAACCCACATGGTCGAGAGCCGCTTTTCCAGAATCGCGGCGATGATTGCCGGCAGAATGGCGACGACGCCCATCGTAATAAGCGCAAACTGAACCTGATCCGCCCCAAAGCCACCGTCACGGCCCGCACGTTCGGCAAAACTCAGCACCATAGAGTTGTTCAACGCCATGCACATGATGCCGAAGATGAGAAACCAGACTTTCGGCGTGAACTTCATGTTTTGCGCTTGCTTGGACGCCGGCCGCTCTACCCTTGGAAAAAACAGGGTATGGACCAGACCGGCAAACCCCATCACCGCAGCAAACACCCAAAACAGCATTTCAGGCCCGAATTGCGCGATCAGGTTCGGCGTCACACCCAGATAGACCACTGCAAGGATGCCCAAGCCGAAACTGGCAATCGCAAAGACCCGGTGCGGGTTCTTGGACAACCCCATGCAGCCATGTGTCAGCGATATGCCAATGCCCGTTCCGATACCGGCCAAGAGGTGCAGGATAGCCAGAGGCACGAAATCCATCGTCTGCGTCATGGCGACAAAGGCCGCAGCACTGATCCAGAAACCCAAGGGCGCAAACCAGCGCCCATCAAGTTTGTGAAACTGCCACGACAGCATGAGATTGCACAGAACGACCCCCAGCAAGAACAGCGTGGCAAGGCCCCCCGCCTGCGCCGGAAGAAAGCTGTAGAGCGCGATCAGCGTGCCGACCCAGACCGGCAAGGCGGCCAGATCAATCATGCCCGCCATATGCCCCACGGACAGGGCGAACCAGGATCTCTTTTTATCTATCGTTGACATTTTATACTCCTCCCAAGGTGTCAAAGCGCCGGTATTGCTTGTTTTTCTTCCGGCGGTATCGGGCCCTAAGCCGACAAGGCGGTTTCGAGCTCTTCGAACAGCGCAAGCGTCTCCTCTTCGCTTGTGCTGCTTCCGAAAATGTAGAAATCGGGCCGCACGAGAATGCTTCTCGTGTTGGCGTCGTTCATGAAGGCGCTGATGCGCCCCGCCGCCTCGCGGGATCCGGTCGCACCGACATTGACCAATGTGGCGCCAAGGCTGACGGATTTTGCCAGCACTGCCTCGGTCGGCTCGTCCAGCGTCAAAAGAGCAAAGCCCCGCTTGGTCAGCGTATCGAGCCGCTGAAGCGTGCCATCGGTCTCGATCTCGTCATGCGGCGACAAGAGGCCAGACAGGGGCGATTTGGAAATGACCCCCGCAAGCAACCCCGGAAACGCGGGCGGCGGCGGCACCTTGCCGCTGAAAAACGCCTGATCGCGCATCTTGGCCGCGTGTGGGTCCGCCTCGCAGACGATCTTGCCCAATTCCATCGACATGCCGATGACCACCTCGACCTGGGCCGCGCGTTCGGCTTCGTAGGTGTCGAGCAATTCAACCGGTGCATCGCCGCGCAGCACGCGGTCAAGCTTCCATCCCAGCCCCCATGCATCGCGCAGGCCAGAGCACATGCCCTGCCCCATGAACGGCGGCATGAGATGCGCGGCGTCGCCTGCGATCATCATCCGGTTTTTGCGCCAGCCGCGCGCGATCAGGGATCGGAAATTATAGGCGGCTGACCGGATCAGCTCCCCTTCGTCGGGCTTGACCCATTGCGACAGCAGCTTCCAAACGTTTTCCGGTTTGATAAGCTCTTGTGGGTCCTCGCCCGGCTTGACCATGAACTCCCACCGCCGCATGGCGACACCGCTGGGAACGATGGTGGTTGGCCGGTCGGGATTGCACCATTGCGCCGCATCCGGCACCGGCAAGGTGCTGATGTCATTGGGCCGCACATCCACGACGATCCAATGCGCATCAAAGCCAAGGTCGTCGAATTCACAGCCGATCGCCTTGCGCACAAGGCTTTTGGCGCCGTCACATCCGACGATGTAATCCGCTGAAATCTCGAAGGCCGCATCGCCGTCAGCGCCCTGAGTGTCACAGTTGTAGGGCGCAAGACGGATCTTCACCTCTTCGCCCCGGTCCTCTACGGACAGGGCCTCGTGACCCAGAAAGGTCGTAAGGTCCGCACGCTTTTCGATATCCGCCTCAAGAATGCGTTCCAGATCAGGCTGATTGAAAAGATACCCCTCCGGCCCGCCGGAAATCGTCTCTGTCGCGGCGTTCAACTCCAGCAGGATGTCCCAATCGGCGTTGTACCAGACATAGCTATTGAGCGGCCGGGATATCTTTTCGACCTCAGGCGCGACGCCGAGCGCGTGAAAGATGCGTTTGATCTCGTGGTCGAACCCCACCGCACGCGGCAGTGGGTAGGCCTCGGGCCAGCGCTCTACGATGGCGACCCGGTGGCCCATATCGACAAGCTGGCGCGCCAGAACCTTGCCTGTCGGCCCATATCCAATGATGGCGACATCGTAATCAGCCATGTTTACCTCCCTCGACGGTGCAGCGGCCCTGTCGCCGCTGCACCAACCCCATCAGCTTGCGAAATTCAGACCACCAGAGAGAAAGCCGGGTGTCGGAGGGGTGCCCCACTCGTTCAGCCAACGCCCGGCCAAGCCTTCTGAAATGTCCCAAGCCCGAGGGTGATAGACGGCATCATTGTCGATATGCGCCATCTCGATGGAGTTCTCGACAATGCAGCCATGCGGGTCCGCGTAATAGGTAAAGATATTGCTGCCCGCACCATGGCGCCCCGGCCCCCAGACAAGCGCCTCATCCTTGATGGTGAGGTTGTCGGCGATACGCTCCAGATCCTGAAGGCAGTTATGGTCGAACGCGTAGTGGTGCAGCATCTCGGGGCCGGTCCCCATCGCGATGGTGTGGTGAAACCCGTCCTGCGCGCGATACCAGCGCAGACCATCATCACTGGTACGGTCAGAGAGCTGCATGCTCAGAACCTTTTCGCAGAACTCGCCAAAGGCGGCGGTGTCCTGACAAAAGGAGTTGATATGCTCGATCCGTTTGGGGCGCGCGCCACCACCGCCGAGATAGCGGTAATCCTGATTGCGCGCGATCGGCGTGTGCACCTCAAAGATGGTGCCGCCCGGCGCGATCAGGCGCACGGCGCGGTCGTAATGCTTGCCCATGGGCGTATCGGACAGGATCGTCAGACCATCGGACTTGGCGCGCTTGAGCACCTCATCGACGGCCTCGGCGCTCACGGCCTCAAGACCACAGGCCAGAACCCCTGCCTCGCCTTTGACATAGGTGACTTCGTGATGGCGGTTATTGCTCGACAGGTACACGCTGTCGCCGTCCCGCTCTGTGATGCGAAGACCGACGACATCGCTGAGATGTGTCGCCGCTGCCTCTGGATCGGGGGAGGAAATCACGACATGGCCCATCTGCCGGATCAAGTAACTCATTGGAAGGTCTCCTGTTTTTTACACAACCCAGGCGCAGCAGAGCGCCTGAACAAAGAAGTCATAAATGTGGGAGCGCTTGATGCATCGAGGCCGCGCCCGCGAAAGGCGCACCCCAAGACCTGCCGCGCTCCTCCTCGCGAATGGCGGTCTGCCCCGGAGGTAGCGCCAAGCAGATCTATTTGTCCACAAAAAAAATATTTTATTGCGGCAAATTCTTTTTTACCCTAATTCTGCATGAGATCAGATTACCGCCGGACGCAATGGAGACTGTCGTGGCCCCGAAAAGTCGCACAAACGAAACCTATGAGGCGCTCAGACAAATCCTTCTGGATGCGGTCTATGAGCCCGGGCAGAAACTGAAAATCGACCAGATAAGCAAGGATCTAGGGGTCAGCCCCGGTGCCGTACGCGAGGCTCTGGCGCGCCTGACCTCCGATGGGCTTGTGGTGTCGGAACCGCAGCGCGGCTTCATCAGCGCACCGATTTCCGTCGCGGACCTGATGGACCTGACCTCGGTCAGGGTAGAGATCGAAGCCAGCTGTCTGCGACGCTCGATTCGTCTTGGCGATCTGGGCTGGGAAGGGACGATCAAAAGCGTCTGGCATCAGCTTGAGCACACCCCGCCAGAGCTGGAGTCGCGCCCCAACGTGCTGAACCCCAAATGGGTCGAACTGCACGCCGCCTTTCATGACAGCCTGATCAGCGCGTGTGACAGCGTATGGCGCCTCAAGCTGCGAGAGCAGATGTTCACGCAGGCGGAACGCTATCGCCGCATGCTGCTGCCCTACACCAAGATCAGGCGCGACCCGAAGGAAGAGCACAGAGCCCTCGTCGAGGCCGTGCTGGCCCGGCAGGCCGATCACGCCTGCGACCTGCTGTCCAAGCACCTCAACAGAACAGCGGACGTTCTTTTGTCATCGGATGCACCGTTCTCGGACGTGCCGAAGCCCCCTGTTTCCAAGGCCAAGCGCAACACCAAGCAAGACCACTAGGCGCCGACCGGGCCTCTTTCGACGAAAGAGCCGCCTGAAACCAATTGACCCAATCGGGAGGAACCATGGGCCAACGCAATGTAATCGTGACATGCGCTGTCACGGGCTCGCTTCATACGCCGTCGATGTCGCCCTACCTGCCGATCACCCCGACGCAGATCGCGGACGAATCCGTGGCCGCCGCCAAGGCGGGGGCGTCGATCATCCACCTGCACGCCCGTGACCCCGAAAACGGGCGGCCAACGGCCTCGGCCGATGTGTTCATGGAATTTCTGCCGCGTATCAAACAGCAGGTGGACGCGGTGCTGAACCTGTCCACCGGCGGCGCGCCCGGCATGTCGATGGATGAACGTCTTGCCGCTGCAGAGCTGACCAGCCCGGAAATGGCGTCGCTCAACATGGGGTCGATCAATATCGGACTCTTTGCCGGGGCGCACCGGGTCAAAGAGTACAAGCACGACTGGGAAAAGCCCTTTCTGGAGAACACAAAGGGCGGCGTTTTTGCCAACACGTTCGAGTCGATCGAAGAGATCCTGACCCGGCTGGGCAAGGGTCACGGCACCCGGTTCGAGTTTGAATGCTACGATCTGGGGCATCTCTACAACCTTGCCTATGTGATGGACCAAAAGCTGTATGAGGGGCCGGTTTTCATCCAATTCGTGCTGGGTGTTCTGGGCGGTGCGGGCGCAGAGCTGGACAATCTTTTGCATCTTGTACGCACGGCGCAGCGCCTCTTTGGGGCGGATCTTGAATGGTCCATCCTTGCCGCGGGCCGCCACCAGATGCCGATGTGCACGCATAACGCGCTGCTGGGTGGCAATGCCCGTGTCGGGCTTGAGGACAATCTCAACATCGCCAAGGGCGAACTGGCCCAGTCCAACGCGCAACAGGTCGAAAAGATCGTGAGAATCCTCACAGAGCTTGGCTATGGCATCGCCTCCGCTGACGAGGCACGAGAGCGTCTCGCTCTCAAGGGCGCCAATCAGGTGAAATTCTGAACCTCGGAAAGAGACGATATGAAACTGTATTATTCCCCCAGCGCCTGTTCGGTCGGTATCCATATCCTGCTGGAAGAAATCGGCACGCCGTTTGAGACGGAACTGCTCGATATTCGCTCGGGTCAGCAATACGCGCCCGCCTTTCGCCAGATCAATCCAAAGTCAAAAGTACCGACGCTGATCCGCGACGACGGGCGCGCCCTGACAGAGTTCGGCACCATCGCCTTTTGGCTGGCGCAGACCAATCCGGAGGCAAACCTGCTGCCTGCGGATATCGACGGGCAGACGCGGGTGCGCGAACTCATGGATTTCATGGTGTCCACGGTTCATATGCGCGGATTCACCTTTATCATCGCGGCGCGGAAATTCGTGTCCGACGGCGCAGCCCAAGCCGAGCTTGGGGCCTTTGGCAAAAAGGTCGCGACAGACGGGCTTGCCGCCCTTTCGCAAGAGCTTGGCACGCAAGACTACCTTCTGGGTGAGTTCGGCATTGCGGATGCGGCGCTCTTTTATCTCGTGCATTGGGCCGCCGCCTTTGACGTCGAGACGCCGGACAATCTGAAGTCATTTTACAAAAGAATGCAGGGCCGCCCCGCCGTGGCCCGCGTGCTGGAACGAGAGCAAGCCGTGGCGGCATAGCGCCCGGCGCGACACACGACATGGCCCGCAAACCCCGGGCCTGAAATCGGGACAGGGGATCTGCCGACGAGCCCCCTGACCAAAGCAGACACAAAGCAGGAAAGGAAAAGGGGAAGGAAGAGACAGTCGGATAACGAGTGAATTTTTTGTTTTTCGTGCCTTCGCGCGTCCCGGGAGGAGACCTGGTCGCCGAAGCAAACCACGGCACGGACGACATGCATGTCTCGAAAGGGAGGGACACAATGAGAAAACTACTTTATTCCGTGGTCGCAGCCGCGGTCATGACTGCCGGTGCAAGCCATGCGCGCGAACCGGGAATACCAACCATGGTGCCCACAGGTGGGATCGTTGGTGTTCCAGCAGGGGCAAACCCGCCTCCTGGCATCTATTATCTGAACCGCAACGAGTTCTTTGACGCCGCCGTCTATGGCGGAAGCACCAAGACGCCGATCCGTCTCAAGGTGCGCTCGTCGGCAAACCAGCTGCACTTCGTGCCGGGCAACACGCTGTTCGGCGGTAGCTACCGTGCGATGGTCACCGTGCCCTTCGTCAACGTGAGCCGGTCTGGCGTGGGCCCGAAAAGCAGCGAATTCGGTGTGGGTGATATCATCATCTCGCCTTTGAATGTGTCATGGATGCTTCAGCCCGGCATCTTCGTGCAATCAGGACTAAGCTTTTCCCTGCCGACGGGCAGTTTCAGCGCGGCCCCCACGGCCGTCAATCTGGGCACCAACGCCTATGCGGCGTCTGCCGAAATTGGCTTCAGCTACCTTCGCAAAGGCTGGAACCTGACGGCGCATGCCACCTATTTCACGCATGGCGAGAACCCTGACACCAACTACACGTCGGGCGATGAACTGTTTGTTAGCTGGACAGCCCTGAAAGATATCGGTGGTCTCAGCATTGGCCCGGTCGGATATTTCCGCAAGCAGGTGTCATCTGACTCCACCAAGGGCCTCGCCTATGGTGGAGCCACCTTTGGCAAGGCCGAGCAATACGGCGCGGGCATTGGCGTGACCAAACGCTTTGGCCCGGTGGAAGTCAACGTGAACTATATTCACGACTACCACATCCGCGACACGTCGGGCGGCGACAAACTTTTGGTGAATTTCACTGTACCTTTGAGTAAGCTCTGACAAAACGCGCGTAGTCCGGGCATGCCCAGTGGGGAAACCTGTTTGGGCATGCCCATCCCATATTCCGATCGACGCGGCTTCGATCATCAGGGTCCACCGGCCGCGTCCCGATGCAAAGGTCGCCATGTCCCGGTCATCCAATCTTGCCCCACAGCACGGCCGCGCATCGACCGATGCGCCGTTTCAGCCCCGCGATCTGTTGGGAGAGGTGCTGGCGACCCTCAACGTGGTTGCCGCCGATATCGCATTTTTCGAATTCAGGCCCCCTGGACCGTCCGGGTCCAGCAGGAAAAGCCGCTGGTCTGCACCATCACACAAGGCAGTCTGTGGCTCAAACACGGGCGAAGCCCGCCCGAACGATACGATCCCGGCGATACATTCGTGATGCCAAGAGGCTATTGCGGCGAAGACATTCTGGTCTCGTCCTCATCGCAAATGCCCGGCCCCCACCTTGGCACTGACCGGATCACCACCGAGGGCCGCCTTGTCGCCGTTGACACCAACCTCAACGAGGCCCCGCTGCGCAAACTCGAACTGGGGGGCGGCGGCGCGGATGTGATGCGCGCCCTGTCCTTTACGTTTGACTGGCAAGACAGGCTTTATGGGCCTCTGGTCGCCGATCTGCCACTAATCCTGCGACAGAACAAATCCACGACAGGATCGAGCACGCTCAGTTTCTTTACCGCCATGAACCTCGCCGAGGTGGCACCCGACCAGCCCGGTTTCCGGCTTCTTGCGGCGCAGGCGGCACAGCTTTTCCTGTCGCATGTCGTGCGCAGTCATTGCCTCGATCACGCCAACACCGCTCCGGGATGGATGAAGGGGCTGTCCGAGCCGAGAATACAAAAATCCATTCAAGCCATCCATGACGATCCGGGCGCGCCTTGGGGCGTGGCACAACTTGCCGGGCTGGCCGGCATGTCGCGCGCCACCTTTGCGCTGCGCTTTGTCGACGTGATGGGCGTACCACCGATGGATTTTCTGAGGTCGTGGCGCATGCATCTGGCGCGCGCAGAGCTCAGGCAGGGGGGCAAGACCGTGTCCAACCTGTCCAGTGAGCTTGGCTACAAATCAGAGGCCGGTTTCCGCGAGGCATTTCGCAAGAGTTGCGGGATGTCACCGCAGGAATTCGCACGGGCGGCCCAAAACGCACCAAGCCCCCCTGCCCCACAAGATCCGGACGGAATCGTCGGTTAAAAAGACGGGTGGCGCGGACAGGGCCATGTTTCCAACGCAGAATTTCCCAACGTAACAAGTGCCATTGTTTACCGTAAAGCTTCGGTAGGGCAGCTGGCCGGAACGCATAATGCGTCTTGGACAGTCTCGCCTTACCGGACGCGATCCAGACTTCGGGGCGTGTCACGACCTCGGATCTTGGCCTTTGGCACGACCGCTTTTGAGGAGGAAAAGCGCCATGTCGACCATGACTGAATTCATCGCTCTGACTTGGGCGCCCCTGCGCATGCGTCGCTGATTGGCGGCTGCACTGACGCGTGCAGCCTCAAAAAACCTCACAACCTTATAGACATAGCGCCCGACAGGCGTGGGCCATGGAGCGCAGTCAGGATGCGCCGCCAGCGCCCACTGACCGGGACCGCGACATCGGAACCATCACACCACAAGGAAGATCCATGTCTTTATCGGCCAGACTCCCGGGCACGCTCTGTGCGTCTTTCGACGTCTCTCACTGCGCGCCCTTTGCATCGGACCGCGACAGCAAGGACGGCCATACCCCCGCCGCGGTCATTAAGATCAGCAAGCTCGAAGACGTCGTGACGCTCATGAAATGGGCGAACAAGAAATCGGTGCCTGTGATCCCCGTCTCGTCCACCGGTCAGCGCCGTCGCGGCGACACCATTCCGCAGACACCCGCCAGCGTGATCGCGGACCTGTCGGGCATGCAAAAGCTGGTCCATGCCGACCGCCGCGACAAGATCGCCATCATCGAGCCGGGCGTTGATTTCGGCAGCATCGACGACCTGCTGCGCCCACATGATCTGCGGGCCTATCGCCCGCTCAAGCCGCGCGCGGGCAAATCCGTGCTGACAAGCCATCTGGACCGAGAGCCGACGCTGGTGCCTGACATGCAATGGGACATCAGCGACCCGTTCGGCGGGACCGCGATGGTTCTGGGCAATGGCGATCTGTGCAAGACCGGCGGCGCCGCCGTCGAGGGCACGCTCGAAGAGCA
This sequence comes from Roseovarius sp., assembly GCA_965656855.1. Taxonomy (GTDB): domain Bacteria; phylum Pseudomonadota; class Alphaproteobacteria; order Rhodobacterales; family Rhodobacteraceae; genus Roseovarius. The sequence goes on along the minus strand of CBFHML010000056.1, from coordinate 22,596 downwards.
GCTGAAGCGCGGACACCGACAGCTTTTCGCGGCCGGTCCCGCACATATCGATCTGGTGCGGATCACCCAAGGCGCGCAGGGCAGTCTTGCCACGATGGTCTGGGGCGCGATCTATTGCGAGCCCATTCCCAAGGCCGAGCAAAGCTGGTTCGCCTCTGGCGATGATCTGGCCTCTGTCACGGGGCTTGTGCGCGATCTCTTGGCGCGCCGTCTGTGCAGCACGCTTTTCATCGTCGATGCCGTGCAGCTGGCGATGCTGATGGCCAAGGACAAGAAGGGGATGGAACAACTTACAAAGGACCTGCCAGCATGGACCGCCTTTGTCTCGCTTGCCGGATATCAGCACCGCCCCGAACAGCGCGTGGCGTGGCAGAGCAAGGATCTGGCCGACCGGGCCAAGGCGCATGGCGTGCGCTTGAGCGATCAGCTTGGGGACATGACGTCCGAAATGTTCGCCAAGGATCTGCGCCACTCTGAAGAGGGGCATTATCAGGATCGGTTCCATGGCGCCCATAAGGAAATGTTCTGCGTTCAGGGCTTTTCCGGCCTCGATGCCGTGATCGCAGCCAAGGACAGCAGCGTGCAAAACGGCCCCCTCTCGGGTCGGGCGATCGGCACCTATATCCAGCCGATGGTTCAGGGCACATCCTGCCACATCAACTTTACCCTGCCCTGCACCCCCGAAGAGGGCGACAGCGGCACCCCGATAGACACCCAGTGGCGCACCATGATCGAGACCTGCGACACAGCGGGCGCGTTCTTTAGCCGGCCCTATGGCGACTGGTTCGACCTTGCGTTCAAGAACAATCCCAATGCCCGCAAAATGATGAGTTCGGCGAAAACGATCCTTGATCCCAACGGCATCATGCACCCCAAACGCCTGCCCTACGAAGGAGCCCTGTAATGGACGGAACAGCCAAAATTGCGGACCGCCACGATTTCCTTGATCGGTGCATGCGCTGCTCGCATTGCAAATTCGTCACGACCCCCAAAAGCCAGCAATTCGTATCAGTCTGCCCAAGCATGGATTACGGCGAGTTTCACGCCTATAGCGCCAGTGGCCAATTGATCATGGCGTCGGGCCTGTTGCATGGCGAGGTGGACTATTCCGAGCGCATGACAGACATCATCAGCGCCTGCACGATGTGCGGCGCCTGCGATGTGTCCTGCAAACTGAATTTCGGCGAAACCGTAGAGCCGCTGGACGGGCTTTACGCCTTTCGCGCCAAGATTGTCGAGGATGGACGCTCGCCCGCGGCGCACAGGGCGCTGATGGGGCGCATCGCACAGACCGGCAACGCACAGGGCCAGCCCGCCGAGCGGCGCGCCGATTGGGCAAAAGATCTGTCTGCCGCTTTGGCGACAGATGGCGCTTGCGACATCCTGTTGCATGTCGGCAGCACGCTGAGCTTTGACGCTGAGAAACAGCCGGTGCTCAAGCGGATCACCGAAACCCTGCACGAGGCCGGTCTCAGGGTCCGTTACCTTGGCACCGACGAGGGCAGCAGCGGGTCTACCGCGTTCGATCTTGGATATCAGGACGAGGCGCGCCAACTCGCTCAGACATTTGCCGATCAGGTGACACGATCCGGCGCACAGACGGTCGTCACCTTTTCTTCGGCGGCCATCGCCGCCTACCGGGCGATCTATCCCCGGCTGGGTGTGTCATTCGGCGATCTGCGGCTTTTACATATCAGCGAATACCTGCTGGAGTTGGCCGATCAGGGCGTCATCCACCTTACGCCATCCAAGGATGCCACCGGGCCGGTCGCCTATCATGATCCGTGCAAACTTGGCCGCCTGAGCGAGCCGTGGGAGCCGCGCGACCTGTCGCTGGAGCATGCACCCGCCGGCATCTACATGTCCCGCGACCCAGACAAGCTGCGCTATGGCAATGACGGCTGTTACGACGCGCCGCGCGCGCTGTTGCGCAAGATCGGCTTTGACGTGGTCGAGCTTGAGCGCAACAGGCATTCCAGCTTTTGTTGCGGGGCCAATGGCGGCGTCACCGACGCCGTGCCAGAGGCCGCCGACAAGGCCGCGCAAAGCCGTCTGTCAGAACTGCCACAAACCGGCTGTTCCACCATGGTCAGCGGCTGTGGCAACTGCGCCAATCACATGAACAAGACCGCATCCGACGGCGTGACCGTCGTTGACCTGCTCGCACTGCTGGCCGCGTCAATCCAAGCCGGAAAGGAAAGCTGAGCCATGGGACACATGAAAAAACCCAAATACCTGCCCCTTGATCCAGCCGCGAAAAAGGCGTTCGAGAATATTCTCGGCGCGCAATATGTGGAAACGGACCCGTCCGTTCTGACCGGCTATGCGTGGTATTGCGGCAATGGCGAAGTTCCCGGCCGAGAGAAATTCACCGATCATTTCCCGATTGCCGTCGTTCTGCCCTCCACGACCGAGGAGGTCGCCGAGATCGTCAAATGCTGTTTGCGGCACGGCCTGCATTTCAAGGCGCATTCGACCGGCTACGGCTCTATGGCGGTGGTGACCACGCCGCAATCCGTCTCTATCGATCTGCGTCGGATGAACACGCTTGAGATCATTCCAGAGGATCGCATGGCGATCATCGGCCCCTATGCGACGGCGGGCATGATTCAGGCCGAGGCGCTGGAGCACGGGATGACCTGCCATATCGTCGGCGCGGGTCCGTCGCATTCGCCGCTGGCCTCTGCCACATCACTGTTTGGGGTTGGTGTCACCGGCCTCAGCACGGGGGTGAATATGCGCAACCTGCTGGCGTGGGAATGGGTATCGCCCACCGGCGAGATCATTCGCGGCGGCTCTGCCGAGGGGGACAAGGGCTGGTTCTCGGGCGAGGGTCCGGGACCGGGCACGCGCGGTCTGATCCGTGGCCTTTTCGGCGCGGCGGGTGGTCTGGGTGTGTTCACCAAGATCGGGATCAAGCTTTATCCCGTGGCCAAAACCGGCCAGCTGGAACATGCGGGTCAGCATCCCCAGCTTGGCACCAAGGTGCCCGAATTCGCAAGGCTCTATCAGATAGTCTGGCCCGACTGGGACAGCCAGACCAAGGCGACATTCGAGCTGATGCAGGATGACCTGTGTTTCGCCATGTTGCGGATGCCCCCCAACAGTCTGGCGTGGACGGTCACCTCGTCCAACACGCAATTCATCGACCAGACCGCCAAGGGAGAGATCGCCCCGGTCGCAGCCCCCGCCAATGACAAGAACTGGACGGTGCTGATTTCCTCTCGGTCCGCCGAAGAGCACGCATGGCGGCAAGACTGCGTCGAGGACATCATGACCCGCACCGGTGCGCGGCTGGTCGAACTGGCGCCAGAAGACGAATGGATGCTCTATCACAACCTCGTCACGGCACAGTATATCGCCCGCGTCCTGCGACCGGCGGGGGGGATCATGACCTCGTTCGGGGTGTTCGACAGCTTTCACTTTCTGCCCCGCGCAATGGAAATGGGCGCAAAGGCGCAGCGCGGCCAGAACAAGCCGGGCGGCAATCTCACCGAGGGTCAGGGCGAGGAACAATGGGTCTGGCCCAATGAGGGCCGCTATATGTGGTCCGAAAACATCTATCAGTTCGACCCGGCCAGCGAGCCGTCACGCGAAGCCGCCATTCACGGCTTTCTCGCGCATGTCGCCGATGGATGGCGCGAGGGGTCGACCGGCATGACCGTGTTTACCGTCGGCCCGATGCAAGAGGTGATGGGCGAACGGGTTGGCCGCGCGCATCACCAGATCCGCAAGATCAAGCACCATTTCGATCCGGGCGACAATTCCAAATCCAAGGAATACGTCATCCCCAATGTGCACCCGGTGCTGCAAAAGATCCTGCCCCCGCTGCGCCCGCTCTTGTCCGCTGAGCCTGTGTTGAAATTCGCCTCCAAGGGCGTCGCAAAGAATGGATTGTAACCCATGAGACTTGATCCCGCCCATATCAAACCAATCCCGAAAAGCGTGCTGATCTTTGGCGCAGGGGGCCATATCGGCGGCCCGATGGCCGCGTTCCTGCGGTTTCACGCCCCAGAAATGCGCCTGCGTCTTGCCAGCTCGCGCCCCGAGGCGATGGACGATCTGCAACAGGCCTTTCCAGAGGCGGAGGTCGTCAACGCGACCTATATGGACACCGCGAAACTGAACGCGGCCTTTGCGGGCATGCAGGCCGCGTTGATCGTGACGCCGCCTGAATGCGATGAACATGCGGCGATGACCAATGTGGTCGACGCGGTACGCAAATCGGGCACGATGAAGCATCTGATCCGCGTGGTCGGCCTGCAACCCGACATGAACCACGCCCGCGTGCCGGAAAAATTGCGCAGCTTCGGCAAGGGGATCGAGGTACAGCATCCGATTGCGCGGCAGGTGCTGGATGAGGCGGATATGCCCGTCACCTACCTCAACAGCGGCGCCAGCTTTATGGACAATCTGCAGCGGCTGGCCGGTCAGGTTCAGCAAGGCTATTTCACGTGGCCCAACCGCCCGGTGACCTATATCGACCCGCGTGAAATCGGTGAGGTGGCCGCGCGCCTGCTGCTGTCAGAGGATGCGCGCCACATTTACCAATTCTACACGATGAACAATGGCGAAGAGCCGCGCAGCGCCTCTGATGTCGCGGCGCTGATGGAAGAGGTCCTGCTGCGCAAGATCCCCCATGACCCCAGCAAAGAGGCATTTCTAGCCTATTTTCAACCGCTTGTGGATGGGGGCGCGATGCCCGCGCATTTCCCTGAATACCTGTGGGATTTCTTTTCCTATGAGGCGGCGAATGCGACTGTCTGGGTGCCCAACAAGTTCGTTGAACGTATGCTTGGGCGTCAGCCCAACACCCTGCGGTCATGGCTGATGGAACATCGCGCCATTTTCGCGCCAGAGGCCGAAGAGCCCGCACATCCCGTCGCGGCGCCGACCTCCGCGCCCGAGACGGCCAGCACGGGCGGCGTCGACGGGGTCTGGAACTTTTCAGTTGCCACGCCAATGGGCACCGAACCGCATGAGATGACCATAAAGTCCCACCCCTGCGGCATCTCAAGAACGGCACCGTCATGCAGATCGAGGACGGGCGCTATGCAGGCAACGCGCTCAGCTGGCATATGAAGATGCAAAAACCGATCTCGGTAAAGCTGTCGGTCGCGCTGGAGGTCACGGGCGACACGCTGCAGGGCGCGGCAAAAGCCGGCTTTTTCGGCAAGGCCAAGATCACAGGCAGCCGTGTCTCACAGGTGACCGCCTGACATATTTTGCGGGACAGGGGCCATGCCCCTGACCCCCAGCCCATACCCTGCCAGCACGCCCAAAAAGGCCGGGAATCGGGGGTTTTTTGCGGCGCGCCTGCAAACCGCTAATGCGGCCACGTCCCGATGTGGCGGTATCATATCGTGGTCAAGTTCGCACTTGACCTGTGAGCGAACTTACATACGCTGGACGGCGTATCGGTTTGGTCAGAGGGTGTTCGGTATGGGTGCTGGTTTCAAGGTTTTGATCAAGCTCTTTGCCGTGTTCGCCCTGTCATCCGGCGCACTGGCCCAGATGCAAATCCCGAACCTGTCCGGCACGGGTCAAGCGCCCCAGTGCAACCCATCCATTGCCTTCGATGAATTGACGGTGGACACGGGTACGCTTTACCGGCCTTGCGCATCCATATGTCGGATTGATGTGGGGCGGCTGATCATGGAGCCCAATAGCGGGATGCGCATCCCGGCTGACTGTGAGGGTTTCACCCTGGATGTGGACACAGCCCAGTTTGCCGGTGGCAACGTCATTTATGGGATTGCAGAGCAAAGCGACCGTTCTGTGCCGCCAGACGCCTCGAGCGGACCGGCACTCAACATCCGTATCAACTACGCTGAGCTCGACTTTCCAACACAATCGGTGCCCCCCGAAGACGCGTCCATTGGCCGGTTTTTGTTTCAAGATTACCTGCGCGGGGCCAATTCCGCGCCGCCATTCAATGCCACTGGTATTTCTGGCGTGATGATATTGTCCGTAGGCGAGGCAGGCGCCCCCGGAGCCCCGGGCGCAAAAGGCGCACCTGCCCGTCGCAAGGGATGCAACAGGGATGATGGCGCACCTGCCGGCAACGGGCAAAAAGGCGGAACCGGCGGAATTGGTGGTACGGGCGGCTTGGTTCAGGCGACAGTCACAGTCTCATCGTCATTGAGAAACAACATCACGGCCAACGATATCTTGCTTGTCTCGCAAGGCGGGCCCGGTGGCGCCGGTGGGCCCGGAGGCCCCGGCGGCGATGGTGCCTCACCCAGAGGATGCGCATGCGTCCTTGACAAATGCGCCTACAAAAGAAGCGGGTTCGGCCCCGGCCAATACGGCCCCGGCGGAGACATCGGCCCACCGGGAAAAGCAGGCGAGACCCAGCCCGTGATCGTGCTTCAATAAATCCCGCGTAATCGTGGCGAATTAGGCATACAACACCGGTATCTTCGACCTTATCGACTCGTTCCATCTCGTCTCCTTTGCGGATCTTTTCGCCCAAGACGGGGCCTATCGGTGGGTGTTTGACGGGCAGAGCGCCTACAAAGACAGCGACCACCTGTCCGCTTTTGGGGCGGGGATGCTGCAAGAGCGCATGAAAACCGTCCTCGAAGATGTTCTGAGCACAGCCGCTGGCGATTGAGGCACGGCGAGCCTATTGCCGACCGGACAGAGCGGACTTCCCTGCCCTGCTGATCGAAAAATCCAAGAGTTGGATAAAAGCGTCCAAGTATAGCGGCTACGCATAGGGCCAGCTTGACGGCATACTGCTTGTTATAGGGCGTGTGGCCGTGCCGGTTTTGGCGGTGGACACAGGCCTGATGTAAAGCGTGAGGTTTGCCAGTGACGCAATCGGTCAAAACACAAGTCTGCATTATCGGCGCTGGCCCAAGCGGCCTGCTGCTGTCGCAGCTTCTGGCCAATGCCGGGATCGACACCATCGTTCTGGACCGCAAGGACCGCGCCTATATCGAGAGCCGCATTCGCGCCGGCGTGCTGGAACAGGGCACCGTCACCGCGCTGGAAGAGGCCGGTGTGGCCGACCGGCTGCATGACGAGGGGCTGCCGCATGAGGGCTTTGATCTGGCCTTTGACGGCGACAGGCACCGCATCGACATCAAGGCGCTGACCGGCAAAACCGTTACGGTTTATGGCCAGACCGAGGTGACCAAGGACCTCTTTGGCAAGCGTCACGCAGAGGGACAGGCGTTTTACTTCAACGTCGAGCATGTCACGCCCACTGACCTCAAGACCGCCTCGCCGCGCGTTCAGTTCCAGCATGATGGCGCGCCTGTGGTGATTGACTGCGATTACATCGCGGGCTGTGACGGGTTTCACGGCGCGTCGCGTCAGGCGATCCCTGACGACGTGCTCAAAACGTTCGAGCGGGTTTATCCCTTTGGCTGGCTTGGCGTGATGGTCGACAAACCGCCGGTCAGCCACGAACTGATCTATGCCAACCATGCGCGCGGTTTTGCGCTTGCCTCCATGCGGTCAGAGACGCGCAGCCGTTATTATGTGCAATGCGATGCCACCGATGACGTGACCAACTGGTCTGATGCGCGGTTCTGGGAGGAGCTGGCGATCCGGCTTGGCCCTGATGCCGCCGCCAACCTGCAAACCGGGCCATCGTTTGAAAAGTCGATCGCGCCGCTACGATCCTTCGTGGCAGAGCCGATGCGCTATGGAAACCTGTTTCTTGCCGGCGATGCCGCGCATATCGTGCCGCCAACCGGCGCCAAGGGGCTGAACCTTGCCGTGGCGGATATCCGGATCCTGTCACGCGCGCTGATTGCGCATTACCGCGATGCCAACGATCACCACATCGACACCTATTCCGAGACCGTGCTCAAGCGGGTCTGGAAGGTCGAGCGGTTTTCCTGGCAGCTGTCGACTCTGATGCACCAGTTCCCCGAAAACTCGGCGTTTGAAAAGCGTATGCAGCGGGCCGGGTTTGACGATTTATGTAGCTCCGAGACGGCCTCGCGTGCCATTGCGGAGAATTATGTTGGACTGCCACTGGACTGACCGATGCAAGCAATAGACCTCAATGGCCACCTCATCGCGTTTCGCCACCGCACCCATGGCGGCGGGCCTTGTGTCGTTTTCGCCAACTCTCTGGGCAGCGATCAAAGCCTCTGGGACGGCGTGATCGACAGGCTTGGCCGGGGCTTTGACACGCTGACCTATGATCTGCGAGGCCATGGCCAGAGCGGGCTGGCGCAGGGCTATACCGTGGCCGATATGGCCGATGACCTGATCGCCCTTCTTGAGCATTGCGGGCTATGCAATGTCATTCTGTGCGGCGTCTCTGTCGGGGGGATGATCGCGCAATCGGTGGCCGCCAGACGCCCCGATCTGGTCCGCACGGTCATCCTGTCGAACACCGCCGCACAAATCGGCACTGCGGCACGCTGGAACGACCGGATCAACGCGGTTGAGACGGGCGGGATCGACAGTATCTCGGGCGCCATTCTGGACAACTGGTTCGCGCCGGACTTTCGCGAGCGGCATCCGGATTTGTGGCAGATGCATGCCCATATGCTGTGCCGGACCCCTGATGCGGGATATACCGCCACCTGTGCCGCGATCCGTGACACGGATCTCGGCCCGATCGTGGGACAGATCAGCGTGCCGACGCTGTGCATCGCCGGGGCACAAGACCGCTCTGTGCCCGCCGATCAGGTCGCCGCACTGGCCGCCGCGATCCCCGGCGCACAGCTAGAGGTGCTGGAGGGGGTGGGCCACCTGCCCGCGCTCGAAGCGCCAGACGTGATGGCCCGGCTGATCGAGCGCATGGCAGAGCCTGAGCCAGATCAATTCGCCCGTGGCATGGCGACCCGCCGCGAGGTGCTGGGGGATGCCCATGTGGATCGCGCCGAAGCGCAGAAAACCGCGTTTGACCTGCCGTTTCAACAGCTTATCACCGAGGGCGCTTGGGGGGCAGTCTGGTCTGATCCGGGCATTTCACGGCGCGAACGCTCTATGCTGACCCTCGCGCTGTTGGCGGCCATGGGCAATTTTGACGAAATTCCCATGCATGTGCGCGCCACCGCCCGCACCGGCGCCAGTGCCCGTGATATTCAGCAGGCATTTCAGCACGTTGCCATATATGCTGGCGTGCCGCGCGCCAATCACGCCCTAAAGCTTGCCCGCGAAACGCTGGCTGAAATGGAGGACAGCGCGCAATGACACGCCTTTTTGCCGCCCGCGATATGAATTGGCACCCGCCGCTATTCGCGCCTGACTACCGCAGCACCAGATTGCGCGCGCCGGAACAGGCCCGCCTGCACTATGACCCGACCGCAACCGAAATGAGCGGGCCAACCTTTGGCCCCGGTCTGTTGGCCGAGCATGACAGTGACCTGATCGTGAATTACGCCGCCCCCGGCGAGGCCGCGATCGGCCCGCGCATCCTTGTGCATGGCAAGCTGCAGGATGAGGATGGACGCGCCGTACCGGGCAAACTGATCGAGGTCTGGCAGGCCAATGCCGGGGGCCGCTACCGGCACAAGAAAGACGGCTATGCCGCGCCGCTCGATCCGAATTTCGGCGGCTGCGGGCGCTGTATCTCGGGCGAGGATGGCAGCTATAGCTTTCGCACGATCCTGCCCGGGGCCTATCCGTGGCCCAATGGCGGCAATGACTGGCGGCCCGCGCATATCCACATCTCGATCTTTGGCGACGGGTTCGCGCAGCGGCTGATCACGCAGCTTTATTTCGAGGGCGATCCGCATATCGCGCTGTGCCCCATCCTGCAGGCGATCCCCAGCGACACGGCCATCGACACGCTTGTCGCGCGGCTGGATATGGACCGCACCGTGCCAATGGATATCCGCGCCTACCGCTTTGACATCGTGCTGCGCGGGCGCAGACAGACGATGATGGAAAACCGGATGGAGGGCATGTGATGGCACAGCTCAAGGAAACGCCCTCACAAACTGCGGGGCCTTATGTGCATATCGGCTGTGTGCCCAGCTTTGCCGGGATTACCGGCATGTATGGCGGCGAGGATCTGGGCGCGCGGATGATCACCGGCACACCCCAAGGAGAGCGGATCACCCTGACGCTGCGGGTGATGGACATGGCGGGCGATCCTGTGACAGACGCGATGATCGAGATCTGGCAGCCCGGCCCGGATGGCGGATTTGGCCCCACCGAGGGGTTCAGCCATTGGGGCCGTCAGCCCACCAGCGCGGATACCGGCGATGCGGTATTCGAGACGCTGAGGCCCGGCGCACCAGAGGGACAGGCGCCGCATATCTGCGTGTGGATTGCCGCACGCGGGCTGAATATGGGGTTGATGACGCGGATCTATTTCCCCGATGCGGATAATGGCGGCGACCCCGTCTACACGCTTGCCGGGCCGCGCGCCGCCACGATGCTGGCCGAACAGATGCCGGGCGGCTATACCCATGTCATCCAACTTCGCGGAGAGAAAGAAACGGTGTTCTTCGATGTCTGATATTGCTGGAAAGCCCTGCATTCTTTGCTGTGCGATCACCGGATCGGTGCCGCGCAAATCCGATAATCCGGCTGTGCCGATCTCTGTTTCTGAACAGATCGAAAGCGCCCATGAGGCGGTCGAGGCCGGGGCGACGATCATTCACGCGCATGTGCGCAACGACGATGAGACCCCGTCATCCGACCCGGAGCGCTTTGCGCGCCTCAAGGAAGGGCTGGAACAGCACTGCCCCGGCGTGGTTATCCAGTTTTCCACCGGCGGGCGGTCAGGTGCCGGGCGCGAACGCGGCGGGATGCTGTCACTGGGGCCGGACATGGCGTCGCTGTCGGTCGGATCGAACAATTTCCCGACGCGGGTGTATGAGAACCCGCCCGATCTGGTGGACTGGCTGGCAGGTGAAATGACCCGCTATGACGTCACGCCAGAGGTAGAGGCGTTTGACCTGAGCCACATCCTGCAGGCCATCGCGCTACACGAGGCCGGAAAACTGCCCGGCAAACTGTATGTGCAGTTCGTCATGGGCGTGAAAAACGCCATGCCCGCCGACAAGACGGTGTTTGATTTCTACGCACAGATCCTGCGGGACCGCGCGCCACAGGCCGAATGGTGCGCCGCCGGGATCGGCGCGCAGCAGAGTGTTGTGAACGAATGGGCCATCGCCAATGGCGGCCATACCCGTGCCGGGCTGGAGGATAATGTGCGCCTCGACCGCAACACGCTGGCCCCGTCGAACGCGGCCCTGATCGCGCGCGCAGCGGACCTTTGCGACAAATACGAGCGCCCCGTGGCGACGATTGCACAGACCCGCGAGATATTGCGCCTGCGCCCGGCATGACCGACCCGTGGCATCATCCGTGGCTGTCGGGCCTCTTTGGCGATACTGAGCTGTCCAAGCTGCTCGCCCCCGAGGCAGAGCTGGCACGGATGCTAGAGGTCGAAGCCGCGTGGAGCAGCATAATCGCGCCCGACACGGCCAAAGACCGCTTGGCCGCCACGATCCTGAACGCCCCGGTACGCCCCGAGAACCTGCGGGACGGCATGGCGCGTGACGGCGTGCCGGTGCCCGATCTGGTCCGACGGCTCAAGGCCGCCTTGGCCGAGGATGACCACCAATGGGTGCATCGCGGCCTCACCTCGCAGGATGTGATCGACACCAGCCTGACCTTGGCGCTGCGCGACGTTCTGCCGGTGATTCAGGCACGCCTGACCCGCCTGATCACTGCGCTGGATCAACTGACCGCGCGGGACGGCACACGCACGCTGATGGGCATGACCCGGATGCAACCCGCCCTGCCGATCACTGTGGCAGACCGTGTCGCAGGCTGGGGCCGCGCTTTGCGTCATCTGCTGGACATAATGCCCGCGCTCACACATCGCGTGACGGTGCTGCAATGGGGCGGCCCGGTGGGCCTGCGCGATGGCGGCTTTGAGGCCGACACCGGCGCCCGCTTTGCCGCACGGCTGGGGCTACGAGACCCCGGCGCAGCATGGCACAGTGACCGCGCGCGGCTGGTAGAGCTGGCCGAGGTGCTGTCACGTATCAGCGGAGCGACCGGCAAGATCGGGCAGGACATCGCCCTGCTGGCCCAGACAACCCCCTCTGCCCTGCACCTGACGGGGGGCGGTGGATCGTCTGCGATGCCGCACAAGCAGAACCCGGTTCTGGCAGAGCTTGTCGTGACGCTCGCCCGCCGCAATGCGGGCGACCTGTCGCTGATGCACCAATCGCTTGTGCATGAGCAGGAACGCTCTGGCACGGCATGGATGGTGGAATGGATGGTCCTGCCGCAGATGCTAATGACGACCGGTCGCAGCCTGACCGCCTCAGAGGATCTGATCGCAACCATCGCCCGGATGGGCGCCGCCGACGGGGCCTGAGATGGGCCAGGCTTTATCCCAGCAACAGCGTCTCTCTCACCGAATGCCGTTGCTTGACCTGACCTGTCGCCACGGGCATCCTTTGCACGTTCGATGGATCCGCAGTCCGAACAGGATCGGAACACATCGTGCGCCTCAGTGACAGGATCGACATTGGTCAACCGCCCCATTCCTAGCTTTGAACTATATGGCGAATTGCTGTCGGGCGGGCAATCGGACCCCGTGCATCATGAATGGATCCAAGAGCGCAGCCGCCGACATGACTGGACAATCCGGCTTCATCGTCACCGCAGGCTGGCGCAGATCTTTTTGTTGCGCACCGGTAATGTGTCGTTCCGGATCGAGAATGCCAGCTTTACCACGACCGAGCCGCATGTGCTGTTCATTCCGGCGGGGGTCGCCCATGGGTTCAGCTTTGACGAAGAGGTGGATGGCGACGTTCTGAGCCTGCGGGTCGGCGAACTCTGGGGCGGTGTCGCCGCGGGGCTTGACCATCCGTCATTGCTGGCCGCCAGCAGTCTTGCGCAGAGCGGGTCCGAGCATTTCGATCATATCGAAGCCCTGTTCGGTCAACTTGGGCAGGTGTATCACAGCGTGAAAAGCGGGCGTGGCGACCTGCTGGAGGCGCTGACACGGCTGATCCTTGCCTATATCTCGGCGGATGTCTCGCAGGAGAAATCCAGCGGCGCGCTCGGACATTCGGCCGGCTTGACCCGGCATGAACAGCAGGCACAGACATTCTGCGCCCTTGTAGAGACCCATTTCAACGAAAATTTTCCGGTCAGCGCCTATGCCGAAAAGATCGGCGTTTCGGCCCCGCACCTCACCCGAATCTGCAAGGTCATCCTTGGATCGACGCCAAACGAACTGGTGCGGCAACGCCGCTTGCTTGAGGCGAAAAGACTGCTCGAACATACCCGCCTGCCGGTGTCCGAGGTATCTCACAGGTCGGGGTTTCGCGATCCGTCCTTTTTCAGCCGGACCTTTCGACAGGTGCACGGCGTGCCGCCGAAATCATACCGGGACGAGACGGATGGCTAGGACAACCGCCTGTGCCTAGCGCGATGTCCCCTGCCCTGACATGCGGCGCGCCGGCCTGCATCGTCAGCGTTTTCAGGACAGAGCATCAATACTCGCTATACAAAAAAACTGTTTAGCGATAAAACATATAAAACTTTGAGTTCAAAGGTAGCGGACATGCACGACGGCACGGCACCCACCGGCAAGATCATTCGAACCGAGATCGACGGCGACATCGCAACGCTGGTGTTCGATCGCCCGGAGAAGCGTAACGCGATGAACGACGCGCTGATCGACGAGCTTGAGGCGTTTTTCGCGAACCCGCCGGAGGGCATCAGCGCCGTGATCCTGCGTGGTGAGGGCGGGCATTTTTGCGCCGGTCTCGACCTGTCAGAACATGAGCACCGCGCGCCGATAGAGGGTGTATACCATTCCCGCAACTGGCACCGTGTGTCGGAGTTGATCGAATTCGGCGGGCTGCCGGTGATTTCGGTCCTGACCGGCGCGGTGATCGGTGGCGGGCTGGAGATTGCGGCCTCGACCCATGTGCGGATCGCGGAACCCTGCGTGCGCTTTCAATTGCCCGAGGGGCGTCGCGGCATCTTTGTCGGGGGGGGCGCCACCGTCCGGGTTGGGCGGCTCATCGGGGCGGACCGAATGCGGGAAATGATGCTGACCGGGCGCACTTACGGCGCCGAGGACGGGCTGCGGCTTGGGCTGGCGCATTATTGCGTGGATGCAGGCGAAGGACTGGATCTGGCAAAAACACTGGCGCGCAAGATCGCCGACAATGCACCGTTTTCCAACTACCTGATGATAAACGCCATTTCCCGGATCGGCGACATGTCCCGGTCTGACGGGCTGTTCACGGAAAGCCTTGCTGCCGCGATGTGCCAGACATCCGACGGGGCCAAAGAAGGCCTGCGCGCGTTTCTGGAAAAGCGGGAACCGAAATTCAGATAGACGGGTCTGGGGATAGCCGCGATGTGGCGCGGATCACTCCCCGATATTGCGGATTTTCTGCAAAATCCCCATCAGCGTTTCGATCTCTTCTTGTGTCAGGTCCGACAGTAGATCCGCCTCATGTTTCTGCACGGTTTCGCGCGCTGTGGTGTATGACGCCTTGCCCGCCTTTGTCGGGGCAAGGGCTTGCACCCGGCGATCACCGGGCACGGGCTGACGTTCGACGAAACCGCGCGATTCCAGCTCATCCACGATTGCGACAAGGCCAGACCGCTCGATCCCCAGTTTCCGCGCCAGATCACTCTGGGTAATGCCCGGAAACTGCACGATCAGCGATAGTGCGGAAAACACCCGTGGCGCAAAGCCACCCTCCCCCAAAGCGCGCCTGAAATCCGAGCTGACGATGACATAGGCGCGTTTGAGATTATAGCCGATCAGACTATCGAGATCGCCGTGTTCGTCTGCTGAAGCTGACTGACTGCGAAGTGCTGCGAGTGAGCGCACAGGTCTATCCTTCGTTGCGTGGCCTACAAATATCGATACGCCATGTAATTGATTTAGTACACAGTTGGTTAAGAAACAGAGTATGGCCCCATCAATTTCTGAACGTCAACGTGTGTGGACCCTTTCGGTGGGTACGGCCCCGGTCAGGCGAATGAATACAGCCACGGCTAATCCACAAAACTGTTTACCTATATAACCTTTTATGTCTATCGTCCGGAACGCAATGAACCGGGGGACACCATGTTCAGGCTGGCTGGCTGATCTCATGACGGGGCCCATCGGGGCGACGATACAGGTCAAGCATGAATTGCCGCATGGGGATGGGCCAAGGGAGAGACGGCATGCAGGATTGGGCAGGATTTGGGGCCATCGTCACGGGCGGGGCCTCGGGATTGGGCGCGGCCACAGCGGCCTTGCTGGCGCAAAGCGGCCTGCGGGTCACGATCTTTGATCTCAACGAAGAGGCGGGACACGACATCGCCGCCGCCATCGGCGGCAGCTTTGCGCGTGTGGATGTGTCTGATCCGGGCTCCGTCTCGGCGGGCATCGAGGCGGCGGAAAAGGCCCATGGCATCCCCCGCGTTCTGGCCAATTGCGCCGGGATCGGTGGCGCGGCCAAGACGGTGTCGCGCGGCGCGCCGCATGATCCTGCCCTTTTCGAGCGCACGTTGCGCGTCAACCTCATGGGCACGTTCACCTGCGCCAGTCAGGTGGCCGCGCGGATGGTGGCCGCAGATCCGGTAGACGCGGACGGCGCGCGCGGCGTGATCATCAACACCGCCTCTGTCGCCGCCTTTGACGGGCAGATCGGGCAAGTCGCCTATGCCGCCTCAAAGGGTGGGATCGTGGCGATGACCCTGCCGATGGCCCGCGACCTTGCCGACAAGGGCATCCGCGTCAACACCATCGCGCCGGGGCTGTTCCTGACCCCCTTGCTGCATGAATTGCCGCCCGAGGTGCAGACCTCACTGGGCCAACAGGTGCCCTTTCCCTCGCGGCTGGGGGACCCGGTGGAATATGCCGAAACCGTGCTGCACATCACGCGCAACAAGATGCTCAATGGCGAAACCATTCGCCTCGACGGCGCCATCCGCATGGCCCCTAGATAACCTTGGACGCAGGACAGAGTATGAAGACCGGTATTGAGTCGCACGATTTCTGGACGCCCGAATTCACCTATGAACACCGCGAGGATGGCAGCATCGTCATGGTGCAGAAAGGGGACTTGCCCAGTTTTCTGCCGACACTTGCGGATTATCTCGACAAATGGGCCGACGCGACGCCGGATCAGACATGGATCGCGCGGCGCAAGGATGGCGGCGACTGGGAGCGGATCAGCTATGGCGAGGCGCGCAGCAAGGCGATGGCGATTGGTGGTGCGCTGCTGGCGATGGGGCTGGGGCCGGAGCGGCCGTTGCTGATCCTGTCGGAAAACAGTCTTGAACACGCGCTTCTGGGGGCGGCCTGCTTTTGCACAGGCATTCCCTATGCGCCGCTGTCCCCCGCCTATTCGCTGATTTCCAGTGACCATGCCAAGCTGAAGGACATCGCCACGACATTACAGCCGGGTGCGATTTTTGGTGATGATGGCGCCGCGTTCGCGCCGGCCTTTGCCTCTATTGCGGCGGATGACCGGGCAGTGATCGTGCGCGAGGGGGGCACGGACGACGCGACAACATTCACATCGCTGCTCAAGGGCGATCCCAAACTGGCACAGGCGGCACGTGGCCGACTGACAGGTGACACGGTGGTGAAATATCTCTTCACCTCAGGCTCCACCGGCTCACCAAAGGCGGTCATCAACACCAATACGATGATCTGCGCGATGCAGGCGATGGTGCGCGATTGCTACCGCCTCTATGAAAAGACGCCGCCCGTGCTGCTGGATTGGGGACCGTGGAACCACACCGCGTCGGGCAACAAGGTCTCTTACCTCGTGCTGACCAATGGCGGGACCTATTACATCGACGATGGCCGCCCGGTGCCGGGCAAGTTCGATGAAACCCTGCGCAATCTGCGCGAAATCTCCTGCACATGGTATTTCAACGTGCCTGTCGGCTGGGACATGCTGGCAGAGGCGCTGGAAAAGGACGCGGATCTGGCGCGCACGTTCTTCAGCAAATTGGGCATGATGTTCTACGCAGGGGCCGGGATGGCGCAGCACACATGGGACACGCTGCGCCACCTGTCTGTTAAGGCGACCGGCCAAGAGGTGTTGCTGGCCACCGGGCTGGGTGCCACCGAAACCGCGCCATTCGCGCTGGCCTGTACGGATATACAGGAAAAGGCAGGCAATATCGGCGTGCCATCCCGTGGCCTCACGATGAAACTGGTGCCGACGGACGGCAAAATGGAGCTGCGCCTGAAGGGGCCGACCATCACGCCCGGCTATTACGGCGACCCGGTCAAGACCGCCGAGGCCTTTGACGAAGAAGGCTATTATCGCATGGGCGATGCCCTGCGCCCTGCCGATCCGGGCGACTTTTCCAAGGGGTTCTTTTTTGACGGGCGCGTGGCCGAAAACTTCAAGCTGAACACCGGCACTTGGGTCGCGGTGGGGGCGGTGCGATCTGCCCTTGTGGATGCGATGGGCGGGCTGCTGCGCGATGCGGTGATCGTGGGCGAGAACGCGCCACAGCTTGGCGCGCTTCTGGTCCTGTCGGACAAGGCCAAGACGATGCCGGAACCTGCACGGACGCAGCGTCTGACAGACGCCCTGAGCAAAGCGGCCAAGGCGGCCACCGGCTCTGCCAGCCGCGTCAGGCGCGCCGCCGTCCTGCCGGACGCGCCCAGTTTCGAGCGTGGCGAAGTGACGGAAAAGGGCTCTCTCAATCAGCGGGCCATGCGTGCGAACAACGCCGATATGGTGGCGGCGCTTTATGCAGGTGGGCCGGGTATCCTGATCGTCTGAGGCCCAGTCTGGACGGGATGAAACCTATATTATTGTTTTACGCATCAACAGTTGCCTGATATAGCATACTGGCAATTGAACAGGGAACGGAGCAGGACAGTTGGTAGACTTTTCCAAGATCAAGGCGATCGACTTTCACACCCATGCGGAAGAGCCCTGCAATGCCTGTCGCGACGATGGGTATAACGAGTTTCAGTCGGGCATGGCGGCCTATTTTGGCAACCCTGCGGGCGTTGACGGCATGCTGCCCACGGTCGAACAGACCGCCGCCTATTACCGCGAGCGCAACATCGCCGCTGTGATCTTTCCGGTGGATGCAGAGCGCGAAACCGGCTTTCACCGCTATTCCAACGAGGATGTGGCCAAGCTTTGCGCCGAAAACGATGACATCCTGATCCCCTTCGCCTCTATCGACCCACACAAGGGCAAGGCAGGCGCCCGCGAGGCGCGGCGATTGGTGCGTGATTTCGGCGTGCGCGGGTTCAAGTTTCACCCCACGATGCAGGGCTTTTTCCCCAATGACCGCGAGGCCTGTTACACCGTGCTCGAAGCGATTGCCGATGAGGGCGCCATCGCCCTTTTCCACACCGGGCAAACCGGCGTCGGCTCTGGCATGCGGGGCGGCATGGGCATGCGGCTGAAATATTCCAACCCGATGCATCTGGATGATGTGGCCGTGGATTTTCCGGATATGCGCATCGTCATGGCGCATCCGTCATTCCCATGGACCGAAGAGGGGCTGGCCGTCGCCCTGCACAAGCCCAATGTCTATTACGACATGTCCGGCTGGTCGCCGAAATACTTTCCCGAGATCTTCATCAAATACGCCAATTCCATGTTGAAGAAAAAGATGCTCTTCGGCTCTGACTGGCCCGCGATCACGCCCGACCGCTGGCTGGCCGATTTTGAAAAAGCCCCCTTCAAGGACGAGGTGCGCCCCCTGATCCTCAAGCAAAACGCCATGCGCCTGCTTGGCGTCTCAGAGGGCTGAGTGCGCGATCATTGATATCGGCTATCGGTCCTGACGGACGGCTGAATATGTGTTGCACGACATAACCGCTATATTGCATAACATTATAGATTGCGACTGACACAGCACGGGATGACGCGACCGTGACGCGGATCAAGGAAGACAGATGAAAAAGATCTATAAGACAGGCGCAGACGCGCTGGATGGCCTTTTGCACGACGGGATGTTCATTGCGGCGGGTGGCTTTGGCCTTTGCGGCATTCCCGAACTTTTGCTCGACGCCATCAGGGACGCGGGCACAAGGGATCTGACCTTTGCCTCAAACAACGCGGGCGTGGATGATTTCGGGATCGGCATCCTGCTTCAGACCAAACAGGTGCGCAAAATGATCTCGTCCTATGTCGGAGAGAACGCCGAATTCATGCGCCAATACCTGTCGGGCGAGCTGGAACTGGAATTCAACCCCCAAGGCACGCTGGCCGAGCGTATGCGCGCAGGCGGCGCGGGCATCCCCGGTTTCTACACCAAGACCGGCGTGGGGACCGTGATTGCCGACGGCAAGGAGCATAAGGATTTCAACGGCGAGACCTACATCATGGAAGAAGGCATGTTTGCCGATCTGGCCATCGTCAAAGCGTGGAAAGCCGACACCACGGGCAACCTCATTTTCCGCAAGACCGCGCGGAATTTCAACGTGCCCGCCGCGACCTGCGGAAAGGTCTGCGTGGCCGAGGTCGAAGAGATCGTGCCCGCCGGATCGCTGGACCCCGATCTGATCCACCTGCCCGGCATCTATGTGCACCGCCTCATTCAGGGCACGCATGAAAAACGCATCGAACAGCGCACCACCCGTCAGAAGGAGGCCGTGTAATGCCTTGGGATCGGAACCAGATGGCGGCACGGGCCGCACAAGAGCTTCAGGATGGCTGGTATGTGAACCTTGGCATCGGCATTCCGACGCTGGTGGCGAACTACATCCCCGAGGGGGTCGAGGTGACGCTGCAGTCCGAGAACGGGATGCTTGGCATGGGCCCCTTTCCGTTTGACGGCGAAGAGGACGCGGACCTGATCAACGCGGGCAAGCAGACCATCACGGAATTGCCTGAGACGGTCTATTTCGACTCTGCCATGTCCTTTGGGATGATCCGGGGCGGCAAGATCGCCATGGCCATCCTTGGCGCGATGGAAGTGGCCGAAAACGGTGATCTGGCCAACTGGATGATCCCCGGCAAGCTGGTCAAAGGCATGGGCGGCGCGATGGATCTGGTGGCGGGTGTTGGACGCGTCGTGGTGGTAATGGATCACACCAACAAACACGGTGAGTCCAAGCTGCTCAAGGCCTGCACCCTGCCCCTGACCGGCAAGTCGGTTGTGGATCGCATCATCTCAAACCTTGGCGTGTTGGATGTGGTCGCGGGCGGGCTGAAAATCGTCGAACTGGCCGACGGTGTCACAGAAGACGAGATGCGCGCAGCCACCGAGGCCAAGATCGTCTGAGACGCCACACGACAAACCCTGACGCCACTTGACCGCCGGTCACAGCAGGCGCTGTTCTTCCAACAGATCGGGCAGATCGTTTTCATAGAGGATGACATCCTCGCGGCACAGCTCTTTGGCAATCGCGGCTCTGGCGTCGGAGAATGTCGGCACTTCGATGATCTCGGCCTGCCCGGATCTCGCAGCGTCCACAAAGCTTTTGATGCGGCTTGGATTGACCACATAGATCATGTCGCAATGTCCCGCGCTGAACGATCCGAGCCTGTCATGCACCCTGTCATGCTCCAGCCCAAGTTCTGCGATGCCCGGCGTGACCAGAATACGTCTGCCGCCCCGCTGCTCTGCCAGTTTGCTCATCGCCGTCACCGCAGACATGAACCCCATCTCGTTGGAATTATACGCATCATCAAGAATAAGCGCAGAGCCGGGCGCGCCCACCTTTTGCAGGCGATGCGGCACCTGCGAAATCGTGCGGGTAAAGAACGGGATTTGGTCCGCGATGGTGGGATCGATGGTGATGGCCAGCACCACGGCAAGCGCCGAATTCAGCACGTTATGTTCGCCCAAGAGCGGCAATTCATAGGTCAGCCCATCAAGCACGGCATGTTTGGACACCAGTGAAATGGACCATGACCCGCCTGTCAGTTCCGTGTGGTTGATCGTGACGTCCGCCGCGTCGAACCCCACGGTAATCACATCGTCGCCGTGGGTTTGCCGCATGCGCGCAAAGGGCGCGTATTGCAAAAGGGCTTCATTGATCACGACCTTGCCGCCCGCTTTGCAGACCTCTTCGGCAAGCTCTGATTTGGCCTGCGCGATCGCCTCAATACTGCCGAACCGTTCGGTATGCGCATCCCCCACGGCGGTGACGATCCCGTAATTGGGATGCGCAAAATCGCACAGCCTCTTGATAGAGCCGATGCCATAGGCCCCCATTTCCGCAATAAAATATTTGTGCGACCACTGCAGCCGCTGCCGGATATGCCGTGTATGGCCCAGAACCGTGTTGATGGAACCGGGGCTGTAAAAAACCGGGCCCGACGCGATGAGGATCTCGGCCAGCATGTGTTTCACGGTCGTCTTGCCGAATGATCCCGTGATACCGATCCGCACGGGGTCAAGGCGCTCAAGCTTGTCTCGGGCCTGTGTCTCAAACCCTGCATTGATGCGCGCCTGCATGGGTTGCAGCAGCCGGTTCACCCCGGCCATCACCAACGGGGCCACCTGCAACACCAGAACGGCCCATAGCGGGTGCAGCAGAACCAAAAGTTCCAGCACGCCCACAACACCCAGTGTGAGGCGATAGATCCGGGTGGCGCGCTCGGTGCTGACCAGCGCCTTTTTATAGCGATGCGTCCGCTCAAAATAGGCAAGTGCCGCATACACAATCGCAAGCAAAAGGAGGAGCAGGACATGAGGCCCGCCCAACGCCGCGAGCGCCACAACACCCACGGTCGCGGCAGTTGCCTTTACATCGAAAAGGCGCACGCTTTGCCACGCGCCCAGAAACCGGGTGCCGTCATATTCCTCTTGCTGAAAATAGGTCAGCAGCGTGCGCACCCGCGTGGCGAGCAGAAACCCAAGGCCCGCCAGCAGGCACAGTTTGGCGAAAAGCATCATGCCTCCAACTCCTGCAGCGCATCCCGCAGCATCAGGGTCAGTTGGTGACGCCCGCGTGACAGGATGTTGAGATGTTCGAACTCAGGACATTCCACATAGACGGAGTGCGGGATCAGCCGGTGGATGATCTGACCCACCTCTGGCGGTGTCTCGGTGTCGTTCTCGCCGTAAATCAGCGACGTGGGGCATGTGATGGTGCGCAAGCCGTCGGATTGGTCTTCGCTCACCGTCTTGATGAATATGTCCCGCATCCCGCTGGCGCGGCTTGCGACATAGTCGGGGCTGCCGAATTTCTGTTCCAGCGCAATGAGATCCGCCTCTGTCGCGGCGGCCTTCTTGAGCCGTTTGAAATTCCAGCCGCGCCATTTCCCGCGCAGCCGTTTTACCAGCGGCACCGAGCGCGGAACCCCGGCCCCGGCAACAACAAAGAGATGCGCGACCGGGCTGTCGGGCATCTGCGCCAGACGCAGCCCGACGCGCCCGCCAAAGCTGTGTCCGACCCAGATAAACCGCGTGATCCCAAGCTCTTGTTCCAGAAACGCCCGCGTGGCGTCTGCGTAATCCTGCGTATCCCACGCGGCGTCCGGTCGCTCGCTTTGGCCAAAGCCCGGAAAATCCAGCAGCACGATCCGCGCGCGATCCCCCAAAAGCTCTGCAACCGGGGTGAAATCCCGGCCATCCCGGCCCCAGCCATGTCCGAAAACAATGGGAAAGCCGTCCTTGTTTCCCAGGATTTCATAGTTCATCGATGACATCGCGCCCGCTCAGCATGCTAATTTTTCACTACCAGATATA
>CBFHML010000055.1:0-7784 GCA_965656855.1 Roseovarius sp. | reverse complement strand
CATTGTCACTGAAAGCTGTGCCATAAAGTTATATCTCCATGCCAACTTAAAGCTTGGAGAAACCTTATGTCCCCCAATGTCGGACCCGTCGACCGGACCCTGCGTGCCACCCTTGGCGCGGTTTTGCTCTTTCTGGCCTTCTTGAGCGGTCTGCCGCTCTTTGCCGCGCCACTGTTCCAATACGGAGCAGCCGTGATCGGTGTCGTCATGCTTGCGACATCCGCGTTCAAGATCTGCCCGCTCTACTCTTTGCTCGGCGTCAAGACCTGCAACCACTGCTGAAAATGGAGACGGCGGTTACAGCTCTGGCCTCGCGTGGTGGCGCCTTGCTGCTCGCCGTTAGTATCGCCGGCGTCTTCTTGCGCCACATGCTGCGATCCGCGCAGCCCAAGAACGCCACATAACTCAAAATCAGCTTTCGGAGGAAACAAAATGACGACTTACCCTGTGAACATGGATGTGAAACCTCAGGTTCAGGCCTTCTTTGATGAGGCCACAAATACAATCAGCTATATCGTCAAGGACCCGGCTTCGACCGCCTGTGCCATCGTCGACAGCGTGATGGACATCGACTATGCGGCAGGCCGTATCACCTATGACCACGCCGACGAGCTGATCCGCCAGATCGAGACACAAGGCCTAAAGCTGGAGTGGATCATCGAGACCCATGTCCATGCCGATCACCTGAGCGCGGCACCGTATATCCAGCAAAAGCTGGGCGGCAAGATCGGCATTGGCGCAAAGATCATGGTGGTGCAGGACACGTTCGGCAAAGTCTTCAACGAGGGCACCGAGTTCCAGCGTGACGGCAGCCAGTTCGACCGTCTGTTCGAGGACGGCGATACCTACATGATTGGCACCATGCCAGCCTTCGCCATCTACACACCGGGTCACACCCCGGCCTGCATGGTGCATGTGATGGGCGATGCGGCCTTTGTCGGCGACACGCTGTTCATGCCCGATGGCGGCTCTGCGCGGGCGGATTTTCCCGGCGGTGACGCGGGCGTTTTGTATGACAGCATCCAGAAGGTGCTGAGCCTGCCCGACGAGATGCGGCTCTTTATGTGCCACGACTACGGGCCCAACGGTCGCCATATCGCGTGGGAAACCACCGTCGGCGAGGAGAAGGCGCACAACATCCATGTCGGCAATGGCAAGACGAAGGAAGACTTCGTCAAATTCCGCACTGAGCGTGATGCGCAATTGGCCATGCCCCGACTGATCATTCCGTCGCTTCAGGTCAATATGCGCGCAGGTGACATGCCGACCGACAAGGATGGCAATCCGATGCTCAAGGTGCCCGTGAACGCGCTTTGATGTCCGACCAACAATAAAGGAGACGTATCATGCCAAATGCAAAGACACTCGAGAACCTCAACAAGGCGCTCCAGATGGAAATGACAGCAGGGCACCAATACCAGCTCCATGCCCATGTGCTGGACGATTGGGGGTTGGACAAGCTTGCCGCGATGATGCGCGAAGAGCAGGCCGAGGAAATCGTTCATTCTGACCGCTTCATAGCGCGTATCATGTTCCTCGGAGGCGATCCGATGATTGCCTTTGCCAACACCCCGAAACGGGCCGGCACACTGGTGGAGATGTTCCAGTCGGATCTCGCGGACGAAAAGGAGGCTGTCGCCTTTTACAGCCAATCCGCCAAGGACGCCGATGCCGAGAACGATCTTGGCTCGCGCAAGTTGTTCGAGGAAATCGCGCTGGATGAAGAGGGGCACAAGTCCTGGTTGGAGATGCAGCTCAGCCTCATCGAACGCATCGGTGAAAGCGCCTACAGCGCCAAGCAGGTCACGTTTGCCTCAACAGCCGCCGACAACAACGCCTGAAGGCACCAATCATACATATCGGACGCAAGGACACACGTTATGGATATCAAGAAAATCACCGAGCGGGTGTCTGTCGCGCCACAGATTGACCCAAAGGACATGCCCGAAATCGCCGCGGCAGGCTACCGCGCCATCATCTGCAATCGCCCCGACGGCGAAGGCGCGGACCAGCCGTCCTTTGAGGAAATCGAAATCGCCGCCAAGGCCGCTGGCATAGAGGCGCGCTATGTGCCGGTACAGTCCGGCATGGTTCACGACGGGGACGTGACCGCGTTCAGCGATGTATTGGAAGAGGTTCAGCGCCCCGTTCTGGCCTATTGCCGGACCGGAACCCGTTCGGCGACGCTGTGGTCGTTCCACGAAAGTAAGAAACGACCGATAGCGGACATTCTGGCCAGGACCCAGGCCGCCGGTTATGACATGAACGGCGTTGCCCGCCGTATCGCCAATGGCGGCAAGACCCCGACCGATACTGGGGACGCGCATTTCGAGGTCGTCATCGTCGGCGCAGGCGCAGGCGGCATCGCCGTTGCCGCAAGCCTGAAGTCGCGCAAGCCTGGGCTGAAGATCGCGGTGATCGACCCGGCGGATATCCACTATTACCAGCCGGGCTGGACCATGGTCGGCGGCGGCATCTTCGAGGCGCAATCAACCGCCAAGACGATGGGCAGCCTGATCCCCAAGGGCGTGCACTGGATCAAGGCCGCCGTGGCCGCCTTCGAGCCGAAGACCCATGCCGTGATCCTCGATGGCTGCCGGGTCGTCAAATACGACCGTCTGGTGGTCTGCCCCGGGTTAAAGCTTGACTGGGGCCGCATTGAGGGACTGGAAGAGACGCTGGGCCGCAATGGCGTGACCTCGAATTATCGCTATGATCTTGCGCCTTACACGTGGCAGCTTGTGCAGGACATGAAACAGGGCCGCGCGCTGTTCACCCAGCCGCCGATGCCGATCAAATGTGCCGGCGCCCCGCAAAAGGCGCTGTATCTTTCAGGGGATGCATGGTTCCGCCGCCACGTCCTCAAGAATATCGATATCCAATTCATGAATGCGGGCGGGGTGCTGTTCGGGGTGAAGGACTATGTGCCTTCGCTGATGAAATACATCGAGAAATACGACGCGACACTGAACTTTTTCCACGATCTCGTATCGGTCGATGGTCCCGCAAAGAAAGCCACTTTCCGGGTCGCAAAGCCCGACACCGATCCACAAGACGTCACAGTCGACTTTGACATGATGCATGTCTGCCCACCCCAAGTGGCCCCGGATTTCATCCGTGTGTCACCGCTTGCCGATGCGGCAGGTTGGGTCGATGTGGATCAGGCAACGCTGCGTCACAAGACTTATGACAACATCTGGTCTCTTGGCGACGTGATGAACGCCCCCAATGCCAAGACGGCGGCCGCTGCGCGCAAACAGGCCCCAACGGTGGCCAACAACATCGTGGCCGATATCGCGGGACGCTCGGCTGTGGCACAATATGACGGCTACGGGTCCTGCCCTCTGACGGTCGAGCGGGGCAAGATCGTCCTCGCCGAATTCGGCTATGGCGGCGTTCTCAAACCCTCTTTCCCGGCCTGGGCGATCGACGGCACAAAGCCAACCCGCGCGGCATGGTTCCTCAAAGAAAAGCTGCTGCCGCCGATCTATTGGCAGGCCATGCTGAAGGGCAAGGAATGGATGGCCAAGCCCGAGAAATTGAGCACAGCCGCCGAATAGGCCCTTTGCGTTTGCACCGATAGAGGCGGCGCGCGTCGCCTCTGCTCCTTGGCCGTTCCCTTCTCCGGTCAGACACGGGCGGTCGGGACACCTCTGCTTCCCGGCCGCCCATTTTCGAAATGTGATCCGACAATGCCCAGCTTGCGCCACTATTTCCCCATTCTCGACTGGGGCCGCACCTATTCCCGGTCGGCCCTCTCCAACGATCTGATTGCGGCGGTCATTGTCACGATCATGCTGATCCCGCAATCGCTGGCCTATGCGCTGCTTGCGGGCCTGCCGCCCGAGGCGGGGATCTATGCGTCGATCGCGCCGATCCTGCTGTATGCGATCTTCGGAACCAGCCGGGCGCTGGCGGTCGGACCCGTCGCTGTCGTGTCGCTCTTGACGGCCTCTGCCATCGGGCAAGTGGCCGAACAGGGAACCGCCGGCTACGCCGTGGCCGCCCTGACGCTTGCCTTCCTGTCGGGCGGGTTTCTCATTCTGATGGGGGTATTCCGGCTGGGATTCCTTGCCAATTTCCTTAGCCACCCGGTGATCGCGGGCTTTATCACCGCATCCGGCATCCTGATTGCAACCAGCCAGTTGAAACATATCCTCGGGGTTACGGCGCAGGGGCACACCCTTCCGGAAATGCTGGGCTCGATCCTCGCCCATCTGAACGAGGTCAACTGGATCACCGTTGCCATCGGCGTTTCCGCGACGGGCTTCCTGTTCTGGGTGCGCAAGAACCTGAAACCCAGCCTTCGCAGGCTCGGTGTGCCGCCGCTGCTGGCCGATATCCTGACCAAGGCCGGACCGGTCGCCGCCGTGGTTGCAACCACCGTCGCGGTCTGGGGCTTCGATCTGGCCGCACGCGGCGTGAACATCGTGGGCACCGTACCCCAAAGCCTGCCGCCCCTGACCCTGCCGGGCCTGTCTCCGGATCTCATAGGCGCGCTTGTGGTGCCGGCGATCCTCATTTCGGTCATCGGGTTTGTAGAAAGCGTTTCTGTCGCGCAGACTCTTGCGGCGAAAAAACGCCAGCGCATCGACCCTGATCAGGAACTGATCGGCCTTGGCGCGGCCAATCTCGGCGCGGCCTTCACGGGCGGATATCCGGTGACCGGCGGCTTTTCCCGCTCTGTGGTCAACTTTGATGCGGGGGCGGAGACCCCGGCTGCAGGCGCCTTTACCGCCATCGGCCTTGGCGTTGCCGCTTTGGCGCTGACACCCCTCGTCTATTACCTGCCCAACGCCACCCTCGCCGCAACGATCATCGTCGCGGTCCTGAGCCTGGTCGATCTGTCGATCCTGCAAAAGACATGGGGGTATTCGCGCGCCGACTTTATCGCGGTCGCGGTGACGATACTGCTGACCCTTGGTCTTGGCGTCGAGATCGGCGTCGCCGCCGGCGTTGCAATCTCGGTGCTTCTGCATCTCTACAAGACGTCACGCCCGCATGTGGCCGAGGTCGGTCTTGTGCCAGGCAGCCAGCACTTTCG
This sequence comes from Roseovarius sp., assembly GCA_965656855.1. Classification (GTDB taxonomy): domain Bacteria; phylum Pseudomonadota; class Alphaproteobacteria; order Rhodobacterales; family Rhodobacteraceae; genus Roseovarius. Next base: position 2,740 of record CBFHML010000055.1, on the reverse strand, counting down.
CAACATCCATCGCCACGAGGTCTTAACAGACCCAACGCTGGTGACGTTGAGGGTCGATGAAAGTCTCTACTTCGTGAACGCGCGCTTCCTTGAGGACCTGGTCCAGCGACGTGTCACCGATGGCTGTGCAATCCGTAACGTCGTCTTGATGTGTTCCGCAGTCAATGAAGTCGATTACTCGGCTCTCGAAAGTCTCGAGGCGATCAATCACCGTCTGAAAGACATGGGCGTGGGCCTTCATCTGTCGGAGGTCAAAGGCCCCGTTATGGACAGGCTGAAACGCTCCCACTTCATCGCCGACCTGAACGGCCAAGTCTTCTTGTCGCAATTCGACGCGTGGAGAACGCTAGGGCCAGGACAACCGCGGCTAACGCCGCAGAATGAGCAGAAAGGAAAGTAGATCACGACTATCTTTAGCGCAAAAAGCGCTTCGCGCGGCCCGGGAAGCCCTGAGATTATCGGATTCTACGACGAAGCATCCGGCAGTTGCCAGTATATCTGCATCGATCCGGCAACGCTAAAGTGCGCGCTGATCGATGTCGTGCTCGACTTCAACCCGGCCAAGGCGCGCACCTCGACCGAGGCCGCCGATTGGGCGCTTGGACCTGTCGCGCTTTTGTGCCGCTCCAGGTGCTCGTTTAGGCCACCTTTCGTTCGAAGGCGACAGGGCTTTTCCAGCCCAGTGCTGAGTGGCGTCTTCGTGGATTGTAGAACCCGTTGATGTATTCGAAGATTGCCGTCTCGGCCTGCCTTCTGGTGTTCCAAGACCTGCGCCAGATCAGTTCAGCTTTGATGGTCTTGAAGAACGTCTCGACAGCCGCATTGAAGCTCCTATGTTCGTCAAGCTGCGATTTGAACTGATTTTGGTACACAGAGCTGGCTGTAGATTTCCCTGACGATGTAGCGTTTCAAGCAACGAATGATCTCACTTTTGCTCTTCCCATCTTTTGTGCGTTTCTTGACATAAGCGAGCGTCGGTTCGTGGCTTCGCATCCTGACGATGGCGACGCGGTACAAGGCTGCGTTGGCCTGCCTGTTACCACCTCGATTCAATCGGAAGCGCTGTGTTTTGCCGCTGGATGCTGGGATTGGACAAACGCCGCAGAGCTTTGCAAAAGCCGCTTCGGAATGGATGCGTGTTGGATCGTCTACGACCAAGATCAACATTTCAGCCACCGTCAATGTCGATATGTCATGCGATGCCATCAGGTCTGGTGCGCGTTCCCTGACCAGGTGCTCCAATTCCTTGTCATGTGCAAGGATCTCTTCATGCAACCAAAGCCAGCGACGTGCCAATGCGCGCATAGCAGCTTTTGCCGACGCCAATGTGCTGTTGATGTCCCCAGGCCGGAAAGCCGCAATATAGCGGATCAAGGCAACCTTTCCTCGGATCTGATCCAAAATGTCCCGCAAGTCGGCAGGTGCGTTGATGATCAATGTCTTTAGCGTGACCATCGCTTGTGAGCGTGATTTGACAGCCGTATCGCGTGCAATTTTTAAATGCCGGATCATCTCGGATGAGCCCGTTTGTGTTTTAGGCAGCGCTGTTGCTTGCCCCGACAGAACGGACCGCGCAGCCCCCTCTGCATCCAGGCTATCCGTTTTGCCTTGCGTGTATCGCAGTTGCCGATTTGGCCGCGTGACTTCGATGACATTGTGCCCCTGAGCCAGCAAAGATCTTGAAAGGCCTGCGCCATACGAACCAGTTCCTTCGATGCCAAATGCCAGAACACTCCCCAAGGACCGCGCCCACCGTTCCAGCTCCAAATACCCCTTGGGATTAGTTGGAATGGAAAGTGCTGACAAACGGGCGCCTTGTGTATCAATTGCGACAGCGACATGGCTGTTCTTATGCGTATCAATGCCAATGATAACTGGATGTGTCGTCTTCATGATGCCCTCATTGCTAAGAATGCCCGGGCACCGATCCGAGGGGACAGGACTGTGATGGGGCGTTCCCGTCAGGCTCCTATAAGGTCAATCTCGCCCGTTGCCGGGGCGACTTGACGGTCGACACGTCAACGCAATGACACGTAGTCAATCGTAGCATGGGTCAGGCCATCAAGCCGCAATACCATACTCACAGTGGTAACAATTGCCCTTGCCGCTCATCGAGACCTGGAAGCCATGGTGTCGCAGGATTTTCTGATAATCGTGAGAACAGTATTGGCTGCCGCGATCCGTGTGATGGATGCAACCCCTGGGCGGTGTCCTGAATGCGATGGCCATGTTCAGCGCCCGGATCGCCAGGTCCCGCTTCATCCGATTGCTGACGGCCCAGCCGATAACGCGCCGGGAATGCAGGTCTAAGATCACAGCCAGATACAGCCAACCCTCTCGGGTCCAAACGTAGCTGATGTCGCCCGCCCATTTTTGGTTTGGTTGATCTGCTGAGAAGTCTCGATCCAGCAGGTTGGGCACAATGTTGAATTTGTGGTCGCTGTCGGTTGTGACCTTGTGTTTGCGTGTTCTGACCACTGATATGCCATTCTGGCGCATCAAACGCCCGACACGGCGGTGACCGATATCCAATCCGACCTCTTTCAGCTCTTCGGTCATCCGTGGCCTGCCACTCTCGGGACATTTCCTTCGGAAATACCCTGCCGTGCAATGCATAGCTGCCCAGACTGAGACGGGATTGTTCTTTGATATGCGCCAACGTCACCATATCAGATCGCTGCCTGAGGCTGGCTGGCCGACTGCGGAACGCACGCAAACCGCGCATGCTGACATCCATAAC
>CBFHML010000054.1:0-8400 GCA_965656855.1 Roseovarius sp. | reverse complement strand
ACTTGACGCGGAACTTGGTGGTCAGCTTCAGCTTGGTGGAACCACGGCGGATGTGCGCGCCAGTGGGCTCTTTGAACTGGTGCGGGGGCGTATCGACGTGCTGGGGCAGCGCCTCACCCTCACGGAAGGGTCGATCACGCTGCGCGGGACGCTTGATCCGTTTCTGCGCTTTGTGGCCGAAACACAGGCGGAGGACGTGACCGTGCGCATCATTTTGCAAGGTCAGGCATCATCGCCAAGCGTCTCTTTCGAGGCCGAGCCGGATATGCCGCAGGAAGAGGCGCTTGCGTTGCTGCTTTTTGGGCGTGGGTTGAATGAAATATCCGCGTTTCAGGCGGCAGAGCTGTTGGCGGCGGTTGCCACGCTGTCGGGCCAGCGCAGTGGCGGGTTGCAGGGTGGACTGCGCTCTGCACTGGGGTTGAGCGACCTTGACGTGACCTCGACTGACGAAGGCGCGACGCAATTTGAGGCAGGCGCCTACCTGAGCGAGAATGTGTATTCGAGCGTCACTGTCGATACCGACGGGAATCAGCAGATCAACCTGAACCTCGATGTGTCCAACACAGTGACGGTCAAGGGACGAACGGGCACCGACGGGGATACCGGCATCGGCATCTTCTTCGAAAAGGATTACTGAAACCTTGCGGATCTAGAGGCTTTTGCCCTGTTTTCGCAGTTGCATCGCGGTCAGAGCTTTGGCATATGGGGCCGAAGCTCGCGGTGACGGGGGCTTCTATGCGTGCCGCCTTAGCTCAGCAGGTTAGAGCGCTTGATTGTGGATCAAGAGGTCACCCGTTCGAACCGGGTAGGCGGTACCATTTACCTCTGAACATGTCTCGGGGATGCGGCTCAGTTGGCGGTCTGTATCCTGACGGTCTGGCGCAGGGCACCGGTGGCGGCGTCGAATATAAGGATGTCATCGTCCGTCGTAACCACAGCATACCAGCCCTGTCCGCGTGTGATTGCGGTCGCTGACACCCCCTCGGGCAGGTCGATCACCTCGGGAAACGCCACGTCTTGTGTCCCTGAGAAGCGGGTGACAAGCAGCCCGATGATGACTACAACGCCCAGGATCATGGTTGCCGTCAATGTGGTGACCAGGATGCGAAGGTATTTCACAAGGGCCGGATCAACCGGCTGAGGCTCTGGATTTTCGGTCATGGAAACACGCCCCCTGTCGGTCCGGATTGCGGCCGATCCGCCGCCACGCCTTGATAAGGCCTTGGCCCGGGATGTGCCAGAGCAGGCGGCGCTGTCGCGCACACGTCTTGCCCGGCTGATCGCAGCGGGGCAGGTGCATCTGAACGGCACCGTCGCGCAGGACCCCAAGGCGCGCGTGGCCGAGGGGGATATCATCGAGATCCTCGTGCCAGAGGCCGCCGAGGTCGAGACGCGGCCGCAGGACATCCCGCTGACGATTGTCCACGAGGACCCCGATCTGATCGTGATCGAAAAGCCCGCGGGCATGGTGGTTCATCCCGCCCCGGGAAGCCCGGATGGAACGTTGGTCAATGCCCTGCTGCACCATTTCGGCGGTGACCTGTCGGGCGTGGGCGGAGAGTTGCGGCCCGGTATCGTGCACCGGATCGACAAGGATACCAGTGGGCTGCTGGTCGTGGCAAAGTCGGACCGGGCGCATCACGGGCTGGCGCAACAATTCGAGGCTCATACCGTAGAGCGAAAATATTACGCATTGGTGAATGGCTGCCCGGATACCGCCGATCCACGGCTCAAAGGGGTTCGCGGCGTCAGTTTCGAGCCGGGAAATATCGTCAAACTGACCACGCAACTGACCCGGCACAAGACCGAGCGTCAACGCCAAGCCGTTGTTTTTCAAAACGGCCGTCATGCCGTGACACGGGCGCGCGTGGTCGAACGCTTTGGCACCCCGGCGCAGTTGGCGCTGTTGGAATGCTGGCTGGAAACCGGGCGCACCCATCAGATCCGGGTGCATCTGGCGCATGCCGGGCACGGTTTGGTCGGTGATCCGGTCTATGGTGGGCGGCGCAAGTTGAATGCCAAGGCTTTGAATGAACAGGCAATTGCCGCCGCACGAGACTTTCCGCGTCAGGCGCTTCACGCCGCTGTTCTTGGCTTCGATCATCCTGTGACGGGGGCCGCATTACGGTTCGAGGCGGCATGGCCCGATGATATCGCGGATTTGATCGCGACGCTGCGCGATTAAGGAACCGTGCGGCCATTCGGTCGTTATTTTTCTGACTGGATGACGCGGTGCGGTGCGTAGCCTGCGCGATCTGAAAACGGGTGTGACAGGCCGTTGGCAGGGGTGATTTCGCATCTCAAAGCACGGTTGCGTGAGAATATGTAGCTTTGCTGGTAAAAAAGCGGGGCCATATTCATATTGCGTTAAACCAATCGGTTCACTCTTCTTGAAACGGCGGAAGAGTGTGCCCAAATGAATGTTAAGCCGCGATACATTGGAGGGACTGAGGCGTGAGCAACTATGGCAATCTTCCCGCACCGTCACCAGAGGCGGGACTGAACAGATATTTGCAGGAAATTCGCAAATTCCCCCTCTTGGAACCGGAAGAAGAATATATGCTGGCCAAGCGGTGGGTCGAAGAACAAGACACCCAGGCGGCACATAAAATGGTGACCAGCCACCTGCGTCTGGCGGCTAAAATCGCCATGGGATATCGTGGCTATGGCCTGCCTCAGGCAGAAGTGATTTCAGAGGCGAATGTCGGCCTCATGCAGGCGGTGAAACGGTTCGATCCCGAACGTGGCTTTCGACTTGCGACCTATGCGATGTGGTGGATCCGCGCCAGCATTCAGGAATACATCCTGCGCAGCTGGTCGATGGTGAAACTGGGCACGACATCTGCGCAGAAAAAGCTGTTTTTCAACCTGCGCAAGGCAAAGGCCCGCATCGGCGCGCTGGAAGAGGGCGATTTGCGCCCTGAAAATGTCCAACGGATCGCGACGGATCTGGGTGTCACCGAGGACGAGGTCATCTCGATGAACCGGCGTATGTCGGGGGGTGATGCGTCTCTCAATGCCACGGTGGGCCAAGAGGGCGAAGGCACCATGCAATGGCAGGACTGGCTAGAGGATGAGGATGCCAATCAAGCCGAAGAGTATGAGCAGCGCGACGAGCTCGAAGCGCGCCGCGAATTGCTGACCGAGGCGATGGATGTCCTGAATGATCGTGAGAAGGACATTCTGAAACAGCGCCGCCTGAGCGAAACCGCCGTCACGCTGGAGGATCTTTCCGGCCAGTACGATGTCAGCCGCGAGCGTATCCGACAGATCGAGGTCCGCGCTTTTGAGAAACTGCAAAAACGCATGCGGGCCCTTGCCGAAGAAAAGGGTATGGCCGCGACCGCCTAAGCGGTAAGATTCTGTTGTCACAAAGAGACCTCTTGCGCATCGTGTGAGAGGTTTTTCACGGGGGGCGTGATGCGACAGATACCGTTGGTTTGTTTATTGGTGCTTCTCTCGGGCTTGATCGCTTGTACCCCCCATCTTGTGGCACAGCGTGCACCGGCCCATCCTCAGGGCGAAATGACGCGCATTTTCGTAGCGATGCAGCGGCCCCTTGATCAGACCGGCCAGATGTTTGGCGCCGCCAGACAGCCGCACCTCAATTATTTCCGTGCGGATATTTCCGTGCCGCCGGGCCACGAGCTTGGTCAGATCGAATGGTCGCCCGGCGAACCGGACCCGGCCAAGCATTTTGTCGTGACCGAAACGCAGGTTCATGGCACGACGCCGGAATTTCTGCGCGCGGTTCGCGATGCGCGGGCGGATCATGAGACGACGGTCTTTGTGCACGGATACAATAACACCTTGTCAGACGCGATGTTTCGCCTCACGCAGATGACGGTGGATTTTGACATCCCCGGCGCGCCCGTTCTGTTTTCGTGGCCATCCGCGGGTGATGCGCGTGGGTATGTCTATGACCGCGACAGCGTCCTGTTCGCCCGCGACGCCTTGGAAAACATGCTGGCGGATCTGACAACGCGCAAGACAGAGCGCGTGTTTCTGATCGCCCATTCCATGGGCGCACATCTGGTCATGGAGGTCATGCGGCAGGCCGCGCTGCGCGGTGATCATCAGCTGTTGAGCCGGATCAGTGGCGTGGTCCTCATGTCGCCGGATATCGACCCGGATCTATTTCGCCAGCAGGCGCGCGTGATTGGCGACCTGCCGCAGCCATTCCTCATTTTTGTCAGCCAGCAGGACCGTGCGCTTGGTCTTGCGGCGCTGATCACCGGGCGCAAACCGCGCCTTGGCGTCATCGACGGACCAGAGGCCGTGGCGGGGCTGCCGGTGAAGGTCATTGATTTCACAGGGCTGTCCGCGGTTGGCGGGAATGGCCATACCGTGCCGGCCACCTCACCTGCGGCGATCACCATATTGCGTGGCATGATCGAACAGGCGACGCAGGGATTGCAGGCCTTTACCGATTACATGGTCCTGACAGCGACACCTTGATCTTGCGAAAGCCCCACGCTGCGGCATAGCCTGTGAACGCGAAAAAGGAGATCCATTATGGCCGGAGGATGGGCGCGCGACGGCGCGGTAAGCGAACAGATAGAAGCCTCGATCGCGGATGAACTGGCGCGGCTGAAATCGGCGAAACGCCCTTTGGGTGAAAGCCTGACGCATTGCGCGGAATGCGAGGAAGAGATCCCGACAGCCCGCCGAGAGGCGATCGCGGGCGTGAAACTGTGCATCGATTGCCAGCAGGACCGCGACGGTGCGCAGGCAAGCCGCGGCGGGATCAACCGTCGCGGATCAAAGGATAGTCAGCTGAAATAGGTCCGCGATACAGGGTCCTAGTCTTTGGGGTCGGGTGGGCGAAATCTGCGCCAGATCGGCATGACGTCGAGTGCTGCGACGGCCAGCCCCAAGGGGATCATCCAAAACCCGAGGATCGGCAGAAAGCCGAACACACCCCCCACCATTAGGATCACACCCAGAACAAGGCGAAGCCCCGGCGGCACATGCGCGCGGATATAAACCAGCGCGCGTTTGAGACGTCCGCGCCAGCTCCGCTTTGCCTTGCCGTCCGGGGGCATGATCAGTCTTCCATTGCCTCAAGCTCGTCGATGAAGCCCGAGATCATGCTGAGCCCCTTGTCCCAAAAGGCGGGGTCGGTCGCATCGAGTCCAAAGGGCGCAAGCAATTCGGTGTGATGCTTGGACCCGCCTGCGCGGAGCATGTCGAAATACTTGTCTTGGAACCCTTCGGGGTTCTCTTCGTAGACCGCGTATAGCGCGTTCACCAGCCCGTCGCCAAAGGCATAGGCGTAGACGTAAAAGGGCGAGTGGACGAAATGCGGGATATAGGCCCAGAAATGCTCGTACCCGTCCATGAAGTCAAAGGCCGGGCCAAGAGACTCGCCTTGCACCGACATCCAGAGCGCGCCGATATCCTCAGGCGTTAGTTCTCCGCCGCGACGGGCGTCATGCAGCTTGCACTCGAAATCGTAAAACGCGATCTGGCGGACGACCGTGTTGATCATGTCCTCGACCTTACCGGCCAGCAGCACCTTGCGCTCGGTGTCGTTCGCGGCGCCGTCCAGCATGCGACGGAAGGTGAGCATTTCACCAAAGACCGACGCCGTTTCAGCCAGAGTGAGCGGGGTGGAGGACAACAGCTCTCCCTGATCGGCGGCCAGCACCTGATGCACGCCGTGGCCCAGCTCATGCGCAAGGGTCATCACGTCGCGCGGTTTGCCCAGATAGTTCAGCATGACATAGGGGTGCACATCCGTGACGGTGGGGTGGGCGAACGCGCCCGGTGCCTTGCCCGGCTTGACGCCTGCGTCGATCCAGCCCTTGTCGAAAAACGGTGTCGCAAGGTCGCCCATACGCGGGTCGAACCCCTCATAGGCCTCCATCACCATGCCGCGGGCCGTGGGCCAGTCGATCTGCTTTTTGGTCTCGATGGGCAGGGGGGCGTTGCGGTCCCAGACCTGCATCCGATCAAGGCCAAGCCATTTGCGCTTGAGCTCATAATAGCGATGGCTGAGCTTGGGGTAGGCGGCGACCACGGCATTGCGCAGCGCCTCGACCACCTCTGGTTCCACATCATTGGACAAATGACGCCCGGTTTGGGGCGTGGGCATGCCGCGCCAGCGGTCGATGACCTCCTTTTCCTTGGCAGAGGTGTTGTGCACCCGCGCGAAGGTGCGGATATTCTCGCCAAAGACGCGGGCCAACTCACGCGAGGCAGCTTCGCGCGTGTCACGATCCTGTTCGGTCAACAGGTTCAGCGTCCCCTCGATGCCAAGCTCATCGCCATCGACATCAAAGGTCAAGCCAGAGATCGTCTCATCAAAAAGCCGTTCCCACGCGTCGCCGACCACGCCCAGATCGTGCAGGAATTTTTCAAGCTCATCCGACAGCTGATAGGGCTGCATCGCGCGGATGCGGCGCAGCACGGGGGCATAGCGCGCCAGATCTGCGTTTTGCGCATAAAGCGACTTGAGGTGATCCTCGTCCAGACGATTGAGTTCGAGCGAGAAGAACACCAGCGGCGTGGTGTAATTGGTGATCTTTTCCTGACAATCCGACAGAAATTTGGTGCGGCTCGCATCCATTGAATTCTGGTGATAGCGCAGCCCGGCAAAGGACATGATGCGCCCTGCGATGCTGCTGATCTTTTCGTCGCGGTGGATGCACTCCAGCAGGCCGTCGGCGTCAAGCTCGGCCAGCTTGCCTTCGTAATCGGCGGCGAATGACGCGCAAGCCTGTTCCAGCCAGTCCAGATCGCGCTTGAGCTCGGGGGCGTCCTGACCGGTGTAGAGGTCATCAAGGTTCCATTCCGGCAGGTCGCCCAGATCCTTGCCGCCGCTTTGTTCATGTGCGTCGAAAACAGGTTTGATTGTCATGGGGCGCTCCTTTTCATCGGTTGGGGATGAAGTAATGCGCAGACCGGGCGAAGTACATGGATTGGGCGGAATTTCGTGCAAAAAACTGGCAAAACATTCGGGGAATCCCCTATGATAAATCTGTCAGAACCGGCACGAAGGCCGGGCAATTTGAACCCAGGGGAGGTTTGTCATGTCGGATATGTTGAAGAACCCGGTCGTCATCGGCGCGGGCTTTGGTCTTGGGGGGCTCTTTTTGGGCGCGATGCTGGCCACGGCGACGCTCAATACCAAGATCGCCGACGGGGTAAAGCGGTCAATGTCGACCGTGTCCGAGACGGTGCAGGGCGAGGGAGAGGCCGTTGCGGCCCTGTCGGAGCGGCTTGATACGCTGGAAGCGGCGATTGCAGACAATGCTGAAAGCGTTGCGGCGATGGGCGATCAGGTGTCCGCCGATATGGGCGAACGCGTCGATGCGCTGGGCGCACAGGTCAGCGAGATGAGCAACAGCCTTGGCGCACAGATTGAATCCGCAGTGGCCAGCCTGCCGGAACAGGCCGAGCAGGCCGTTGAAAGCGTGTCCGGCAAAGCCGAAGATGCGCCGCAGGCCGCCGAGAGCGCCGAGAGCGCAGAGACTGCAGAAGCGACAGAGACTGCCGAGGCTGCGGATGCGTCCGACGCTATGGCCGAGCTTGAGACATCCGGCGAGGCGCTTGGCGTTGGGCAGACGGCCAGCCTTGCCGAGGGCGCAGTGCGCGCCTTTGTGCAGCAGTTCGACGCCGACGCGGGCACAGCCGTCCTGTCGGTCAACCGTGAAAGCACACGGCTCTCAGTTGGCGACTCGGTCGTGGCGCGCCACGAGGGCGGCGCCTGCCGCGTGGGCCTTGGCGGCGTAAGCGACGCCGGGGTCGAGATCACCTCCGATTGCGATATGGCGGCAGGCAGCGAGGCGTTGGGCGACGGCTATGGCGTCGGCAGCGTGGCGCTGTTGTCGGACGGGGCGCTGCGTGTCTTTGTCTCGGGCATTCTGGACGGTGACGTGCGGCTGGCCATCAACGGGCTGGAAACCGAGATTGTCTCGGTCGGCGATACCGTCGAGGTGGACACCGATGACGGCACCTGCAGCGTGACGGTGACCGGCATCCGCGGCACTCTGGTGTCGATGACCTCCAGCTGCGCCTAAGCATTTAGGGCGCGTCCACCGGGGCGCGTCCTAACCATACTGGGCCAGCATATCCTGCAGGTCCTCCAGCGTATTGGCCTCGTCCACGGGCTTATCGAGACGCCAGCGTTTCATCCGGGGAAAGCGTAAGGCAACACCGGATTTATGACGCGGGCTTTCATGAATACCCTCAAAGGCGATTTCGAACACATGCTCTGGTTTGACCTGCCGGACGGGGCCGAACCGCTGTAGCGTGTTTTTGCGGACCCACGCCGTGATCTTGCGGAATTCGGCATCCGTTAGGCCGGAATACGCCTTGGTGAACGGCACCAGATCATTGCCCGCCCAAACGGCAAAGGTGTAGTCGGTGAACAGATTGGCCCGGCGACCCGACCCC
>CBFHML010000053.1:0-18247 GCA_965656855.1 Roseovarius sp. | reverse complement strand
AAGCGGCGCATCTCATAGAGCGCCAAAAGCGCCAGAACCAGCCCCGCGCCCACAAGCAGCCCGCCTGCAAAATCCGCCCATGCCCCGCCAAAGCCAAGGCCCATCGGCAGATACGTCGCCTGCGCCCAGACCACGACCAGCGCCGCCAGAAGCCAGACAGGCGGGATATCAATCCATTTCAGCATGGCGTGGCCGGAATTTTGCAAAATTCCGATCCGTTTTCTTGCAAGAAAACGGCCCTAGCGCGGGGCATTTGCCCCAGCGCCACAACCGGAAAATTAGAATTTTCCGGTTCGGTTTTTCCGAAAAAACCGGTCACTCCCACTCCATCTCCTCAAAGACGCGACCGGCGTTCTTGGTCGCCAATTCCTCGAACGTGTCCAGATGCGCCCATTTCGACTGATCGATGTAGTAGGCATCCATCAATTCGCCGCCCGCGTCTATGTGCTCCGCGATCTTGGCGCGGATATCCCGCAGATAGTCAGACGTATAGCGCGTCACCTGCGCCATATTCGTCGGATGACCGTGGCCGGGGATCACATAGGTCGCGCCCAGATCGGTAAAGGGGCCATCAAACGTCTCGATCCAGGCATCTGTATCCGTGCCCGGAAAGATCGGCGGCATGCGTTCGTGAAAGGCGATGTCGCCCGCGATCACGACCGACCATTCAGGGATCCAGACCTGCGTGTCGCCCGGACCATGCGCCGGACCAAGATGCAGCACTTGGATCTCGATATCGCCCATCTCGATCACCATCTGATCCTCGAACCCCAGATTGGCGGGGACCACGGTGGTGCCTTCGGCTTTGTCGCGGTTGTAGCGCTGCATCCCTTGCAAGATGAAATCGCCCTCGGCCTCGACCTCTTCGGTCGCATCCACATGGGCAAGGATATCGACCCCCTGTTCCGCCCAATACGAATTGCCGAGCATCGCATGCCCCTGCCCGTTCTCATTGATGACCAGCTTGACCGGCTGATCGGTCAGCAGCCGGATCTCGTCATGCAGGGCCTTGGCCAGCCTGTAGGACGCACCGCCATTCACCACCACAACGCCGTCGCCCGTGACGATGAAACTGAGATTGTTGTTATGCCCCGCATTTTCATAGGTGGGCGGCGCCGTCGCGCCGATGGCGGAAAAGACATGCGGGATGAATTCCACCGGTTTCGCGTAGAGTTCCGATTGCGGGTACTGGTCCGCGATGTCCTCTGATGCCTGCGCGGGCAGCGCGAGACAAAGAGCGGCGACAAGCACTGATCTCATGATGATGTCCTCCCCTTACGTGTTCCCAAGCTTACGCATTCAAGTTTGCGAATGTCTAGGGGCGCTGTTGTGCCTTGCAGCGCGTCGCGACCCGCGTCACCATATGATCAGGACAGATGAGGTGATTTTCGATGCTGGACGGCAAACACGCGCTGGTGACGGGTGGCGGCACCGGGATCGGTCTGGCCATCGCCCGCAGACTGGCCAAGGCTGGGGCGCAGGTCACGATCACCGGACGACGCGAATCCGTGCTGGAGGAGGTGTCGGGCGACGGCATCACCTATGTCGTGATGGACGTGACCGATGAGGCCAGCGTGCGCGACGGCATCGCGGCGGCGGTCGCCAACGCTGGCCCGGTGCAGATCTGCGTGCCGAATGCGGGGATTGCCGAGGGGCGCGCGCTGCACCGCACCGACACGGAATTTTGGCGGCGGATCATGGCAACCAATCTGGATGGCGCGTTCTGGACGATCCGCGAGAGCCTTGGCTCCATGCGCAAGACCGACTGGGGCCGGGTGATTGCGGTCTCCTCCATTGCCGGGCTGAAAGGCTTGCAGGGCGCCTCGGCCTACACAGCCTCGAAACATGGGATGATCGGGCTGATCCGGGGGCTGAGCGAGGATTACCTTGCCACGCCCTTTACCTTCAACGCGGTCTGTCCCGGCTATGTGGATACCCAGATCGTCACCCGCAACGCCCAGACGATCGCCGAAAAGGCGGGCGTCAGTCAGCAGGATGCGCGTGACATGATGGTGGCGGCCAACCGGCATCAAAGGCTGATCGCCCCCGAGGAAGTGGCCACCGCCGTAAAATGGCTCTGCGGTCCGGGATCACAAAGCGTGAACGGACAAGCCATCGAGATCGCCGGCGGGCAGATCTAAGGCCTGCAAGCGGATTTTGCCCTGCGCACAATGCCCTCACCGCCCCAATTCGGCCTGAATTCATCGAAAATTTGCCACAAACCCCGCGCTTTGCGGCCATGAACTGTTTGTATCCATCCTGGAAACAATGGTGCGGCCCCGCAAGGAGAGCATCGACGTTTCGGACCGGGGGCATCAGATCGCCGGCCACACAAGAGGACGTGCAGGAGATTGGACAATGCCTACCTATACGGTCGATTTCTATAATTTTAATCCATTAGGCGCGATTCCGACCGGAACAGGCAGCACCTTTACCTGGACCGGGCCAACCGTCCCCGCTGGCACCGCCATAATCACCGACAACGAGGCCGGAATCGAGGGTCTGACGCTCGACGATGACACCGCTGGCGGCGAAACCGCGACGGCCGATGTGACTGTCGGGGGAAATACCTCCACGGGCTCCACCGTAGATGCAGAAACTGTCTGGACCGTGCGCGACACTGTCACGGGCGAAGTCTTTGAGGTGATCCAGTTCGAAGTCGAGACTGGCACAGCGGCAGGCAACTATGCCCTGTCGGAGGTGCCGTTTATCGACGGTCGCATTTACGAAGTCGTGGCCTTCACCGACGATTCGGATGTCACAGCCGGCGACCCCGCCTTTAGCATCGAAGATTATGAGCCCCTTGGTGCCGAGATCAACGGGACAGCGGGAAGCGATACAATCGGCGCAACCTATGTGGATGCCCAGGGCGACAGAGTGACCAGCGGCAAGGACACGGTCTTTGCAGGGGCGGGCGACGACACGGTCTATGGCGGAGGCGGGTCCGACACTGTTTTCGGCGGCGATGGCAATGATTTCCTGCAAGGCAGCGAGCAATCGTCTAGCAGCATCGGAATCGGCGGCACGAACACGGTCGAAAGCACCTTTACCGTGATCAATCTCGGTAATTACGCAGATGTCGACCCTGACGAATCCGATTCAATATCTGAGAATGCCGGCGACTTGCTGGGCACTTATGGCGGGGTCGGAGATGAGTTGTACAACAACTTACAGACCGCCACGACGTTCAACACAAACGCGAACACCTCTGTGGACGACAACGACAATAATCAGACGCCCGAAGATATCGTGATCGACGGGGTCACCTATCAGCTAGACAGCACACAAGTCTACACCGCTACCGTTACCTTCTTGGATGGCAGCAATGGCACTTTTGAGGCCATCGTCTCGCAGACCACGACCGGCGAGACGTTCCTGATGCCGCAATTGAGCCTGAACGCTGACCAAACGCTGCTCAACTTACAGCCAATCGTATCGGTGTCACTCGATACGTTGGACTCTGCCACCAATGTGCTGACAGCCAACCGCATTGACGCCGATTATAAGGTTCCCCTCATCAGCCCCGATACGTCAGGAGACAGTATCGACGGCGGGGCGGGGAACGATACGCTTATTGGTGATCTTGGCGACGACACGCTCGATGGCGGACTGGACGATGACACAGCCTATGGTGGCGACGGCGATGACCTGCTCAGTGGCGATGCCGGGAATGACCTTCTTTACGGCGACGATGGCGAGGCCATTCCCGTAACCGTAGCAAACTCTAGCTTCGACTCCGGCACCACAGGCTGGACCGTTGCCGGGGCCGGCACCGATGTTTATGGCGTTGACGGCAACAATGCGCTGGCCTTCAACGCAAGCGACAGCGCCTCTGGCGGCACACTGGAGCAGACGGTCAACACCCAGACCGGACGAGACTATGACCTGTCAGTTGACGCATCTGAATTCGATTTTGGCGGTGCTGTTGGTGATCATACGCTGGTGATTGAGGTCATCGACAGCAATGGACAGGTCATCGCAACCCGCACCGATGTCATCGCGGATGAGAGCAGCCAGACCCTCACACTGGCCTTCACCTCCACGACCGCAGATGTCACACTGAGATTCAGCAACCCCAGTTCCACCGAAACCATCTCTACCGACCTGCGGGTCGACAACATTACCGTCACTGAGGTCGCGTCCAGCGGCACCGGCAACGACACGCTTGATGGCGGCGATGGCAGCGACACTCTATTCGGCGGCGCGGGCGATGACCTTCTGATCAGCGGCGGCGAGACGGTCGATGACACGCTCAACGAACTGAATGGCGGCAACGGCAATGATACGATCCGGATTGAGGGTCCGTTCAATGCCAACGACCAGATTGATGGCGGCGCAGGCATTGATGAGCTGCAACTCCTTCCAGACGATAACCGCGATTTAAACGTCAACATGGTCGTCGGAAATGTCGCCGATGGCACCATCGGCGCGCAGGAATACACCAGCATCGAAAACGTCACCACCGGCGGCGGCAATGATACGATCATTGGCGATGGCGTGGACAACGTGCTTAACGGTGGCGCTGGCGCAGACAGTATTGACGGCGGGGATGGCAACGACGCCCTCGATGGTGGTGATGGCAACGATTTTATCACTGGCGGCGATGGCCGTGACACCTTGTCTGGCGGCGCAGGCGACGACAGCTTGCTTGGCGGCAACAGCGACGACACATTCCTGCTTCGCGATTTTTTCGGCAACGACACGATCATCGGCGGCGAAGGCGGTGAAACGACCGGCGACACGCTTGACCTGAGCGCGGTGACGGGCGCTGGTCTCTCTGTTACGATGACAGACGCAGAGGCAGGTACCGTCAACGCCCCAATCAGCACAGTGACATTCTCCGAAATTGAGAACATCATCCTGACCGATCAGGACGACACCTTCATAGGTCAGACCACCGAGGGCGGGGCTGGCGTGTTCGTCGATGGCCGCGACGGCAACGACAGCCTACAAGGCGGTACCGGAGACGATACGCTTACCGGTGGCACCGGTGATGATATTTTCATGGTCAGCGACGGGCTCGACACGATTGTTGATTTCAACGCCAACACCACAGGCCCAATCGACGACGGGGATCAGACCAACAACGATTTTGCCGACCTGTCCGCCTATTATGACAATCTGTTGGAACTTTATGCAGACCAGAACGATGACGGCATCCTCAATCAGTCCAATGCGCAAGACACCAAAGGCAGGACTGTCGAGTATTCAGACAATTCGCAATTCTCGTCTGGCGGCGGGATCAATTTCACGGGCGCCACCGGTGATGCGTCTTTCTTCAGCGTCGAGAATACCGGTGTCGTGTGCTTTGCCAAAGGTACGCGGATCCTGACCCTTGCCGGCGAAGTACCCATTGAGCACCTGTCGCCCGATGACAAGATCGTCACGCGCGATAACGGTCCAAAGTCGCTTTTGTGGCTCGCCTCGCGGGCCCTTTCCAGCGACGATCTGGCGGCAGATCCCAAAAAGCGACCAATCCACATCGCACCTGATCTCGTGGGCGGCACGTCACCTCTCATCGTATCGCCCCAGCACGGCGTGCTCTTGCGCGGTGGTGGCAAAGGGGAAATCCTCGTGCGAGCCACTCATCTTGCCCGTCTCAAGGGCGGTCGGGCAAGGGTCATGGATGGCTGTCGCCAGATCGAATATTTCCACCTCTTGTTTGACGATCATCAAATTGTCTTTGCAAACGGTGCGCCCGCCGAGAGCTTTTATCCCGGACCAAACGCATTTGGCGCGCTGTCAAAGAAGGCTCGTGGCGAAGTCTGCGAGCTCTTTCCAGACCTGTCGCCTCGCGAGGTTGGAAAAACATATGGCAAACCTGCCCGCGATTTCGCAGCCTTTCGGGATCTGCCAGAGCGTCTGGCGGGATTGATGCCCGCCTAATCTGATCCACCGCATCCCACCCCCGGCCTATGCCCGCTCGGGTATGAGGGTCTAGTACAGGAAAACCCGGATTTGCACGGTATGCTTCTGGTGATTGCCCTAAAGCGATGCACATTTAACCTGAGACGTCAGAGAAAGGCAAAACGCTTTAGTCCCGCAGAATAGAGCGAAGCCGCGTGCCATCTCCTAAAAGACCCACACCGCATTCGCGCGCCGGCTGGAGGCAATTCTCAACGATGCTCTGCATTATCGGCGTATCCCACCCGTTCATCCAGTCGGCATGCAGGCTCACACCCGGACAGGCAACGTCAGGCCCATCCGACGACAGGCGCCATGCCGATGAGGGGCCGGTGTCGGCCGTGACGTAGACCGCGATATTGTAGGATATTTCTGGGATGGCGACAGGATGGGACGCGGGGCACGCGCCGGTTCCCGTCATCGGGGACACCGCTTTGACGGGATAGGCCATGTGGCTGCGATTGTCAGCGGCAGATAGGCTGGCCCCATCCCAACAATCGGGAAACACCACCCGGATCTCTAGAATATCATCCTGCGGGCAGTCCGGCAGGTAATCCCCATGATCCAGCGGGTCGCCCGGCTCGAACCAGACCTCGTCCGGCTGCCAGCTCGCACAGCCAAATCGGACCACTTGCGTGCCTTGGGCAACGGTCGCTCCGGCATCGCCAGCAATCATCCGCAGCCCCTCTGGCGGCGGCTGAATACGCGCGGCAGGCACATGGTAGCCAGTTTTGTAGTAAAACAGCGGCTCGACATAGGCGATACAATGTGTGCGGAACGCCCCACTGCCGTCTTCCCGCTCACCCACCTATTCGTGCGCGCGCACAAGATCTATAGGCTCCGTCTCTGCCAAGGCGGGCGAGAGACTGGCAAAAAAAGCGCGAGCGCGCCAAAGGGCATAATCTTAAACGAGCCTCTCATGTCTTATGCTCCATGAGGCAATGGGAACCTGCTACTGTGATCCTCCGCCCACCGTGACCGGGGGCGGCGAACCGATCAGGCATTAACGGTACCCTGCGCACTTTGCGGCCGTGGATCGCTGACGGCTGGCCAGCCCTGGCGCGCGCCTATTCGTTCAGCGGCGCGGGCGGTTGATCCACGATCACCGGCGGCTCTTCGGTGACATCCTGTGTCCAAAATCCCGACGTAATCAGGACAAGCACCAATAGAATGAATCCCAGCGGGATCATTGCATAGATCAGACTGCGGCTCAGGTCGCGGGTGGGTTTAGGGTCTTTTGTCATTTTGGTCTCCTGCGCCTCAATGGGGATCAACCCGGACACAGGCCCACCTGTTCCGTTGTGCATTTTCACGCCGTATCAATGTGAGTGCACAGAAACCATCCATTGCACCGGCGCGATCACGCGGCCGGTTCACCGCCGGTCTCGATCTTGAGCGGCTCACCGCAATGCTTGCAATGGATCGCGTCCGGCTCGTGCCGGTTCAGGCCACATCCGGGGCATTTGTACTTGATCTTGGATGGCTGAAAGATCGCCCGCGCCAGTTGCACGAACAGCGCCACACCCACCACCATGATGAACACGGCCAGCAGCTTGCCGCCCGGCGTCTCCATCGTGATGTCGCCAAAGCCCGTGGTCGTCAGCGTCGCCACCGTGAAATACAGCGCGTCGATATAGCCCGCGACCCCAGCCCCTTCCTCGAAGGTCAGGACAAAGACAAGCGACGTGGTCAGAAAGATAAAAACTAGCAGATTGACAGCGGCAAGGATCGCATCCTCGTGACGGCGAAAAAACAGGCTTTGACGCCTGAGATCATGCAGCAGGTGATAGGCATGCAACAAACGCAGAGCCCGCAACACGCGCAAGAACCCCAGATTTTCCGCCAGCAACGGCGCCAGCAGCAAGGACCCCACGACGGCGATATCGGCCAGCGTATAGATGCGCGTGATCTCGCGCCGCAGGTTGTTGGAGATCCAGAACCGCGCCAGCAGATCCACCAAGATCAGCACGCCAAGCACCGCATCCACCACCGCCGTCACCGGTGTGGTGGTCAGCGCGGCCGTCGCGATGAAATAGATGATCGTGCCCGTATCAAAGGCGATAAGCCCGTACCGGAACAATCGGGCCCGGCGGCTCTGCCCCTGATAGAGCAGCCTGATTCTGCGACAAAACTCACTCACCACGCCAACATGCAACACGTGCACGACAAACACCATGCCCGGCGGAACCGCAGAGGCGGGCCGCGTGTTGCCTTGCTGACATGATAAGAACATTTCTCTTCGCACTCGGTGGCATCGTGCTTTTGGGGGCCGGCATCGGTGCTGCGTATTATGCGCGCAATCTCGATCAGGCCGCCCCGTCACAGCCCCCCGCCGCCCCCTTGGTCGAGGTCGCAAGGCCACAGCCCGTCGAGGCGCTGCCAGCGATCCGCGAAACCGGTTTTGTGCGCGCCTATGAACGGGTGGACGTCGCACCCGAAGTGGCCGGCCGCATCGTCGAGATCGGCAATGGCTTTGCGCTTGGGGCGCAGGTCACGCAGGGCGATCTTCTGGTCAAGCTTGAGGCCCGCACCATCCGCACAGAACTGTCCCGCGCCAAGGCCGATCTGGAAAGCGCGCGCGCCGCCGAGGATCAGGCAAAGGCACGGCTTGGTCGCCAGAAGGAGTTGGCCAGCGACGATTTCGCCGCCGAGGCAGAGGTAGAGCGCGCCCGCGCCGATGCCACCGCCGCCCGCGCGCGCGTCACACAGGCACAAGCCGCCATCGAGGCCGCAAACCTGCGGCTTGAGGATGCAACCCTGTCCGCACCATTCGATGCGCTGGTGGTGGCGGAGAGCGTCTCTCCGGGTCAGTTGCTGCAGATCGGCGCGCCCATCGGCACGCTTGTCGCCTCTGATATCGCAGAGGTTCGCGCAGGCCTGACAGAGCGTGATTTCCGCACGTTGCGCAAGGACGGCGCCCTTATCGGGCGCGAGGTGCGCATCGAGGGCGCCGATGGCAACGATGTGACGGGCCGCATCGCCCGCACCGCGCCGGTGCTTGATGGGCGCGCCCGCACGGTCGAGATCGTGATCGAGGTCACGGACCCGTTCGCGCCGGGGCGCGATCTTATCCTTAACGGGCTGGTCACGGTCGTGATCCCCCTGCCCGACACCGGTCGCACGCTTTACCGCCTACCCGCCGCCGCGCTGCATACCGGCAACAGGCTGTGGCGGGTGGGGCCGGATCAGACCTTGCAGCCCGTCGAGGCGACTGTGCAGGACCGGGGCGATGACACGGTGTTTGTCGTCTCGGCGGATCTGAGCGCAGAGGACCGCCTGCTGCTGACCGAGGTGCAAACGCCCCTGCCCGGCCTATCGGTCCGCCTGCGCGACGCGTCACGCGGCACGGCCAGCGGCATGGCCAATGGATCAGGGACAGGCAGCCAATGACCCGCCTGATCGAGGCCGTGCTGCACAACCGGGTTTTGCCCAACCTGCTGATGGTGGCCCTGCTGCTGTCGGGCGGGTTTGCCATGTCCAACCTCACCGTTCGCAACTTTCCCGAGATCACCACCGGCGCGGTCAGCATCTCGGTCGCCTATCCCGGCGCCACCCCCCAAGAGGTGTCCGACGGCGTGGTCGAGCCGATCGAGAACGCGATCCGCGCCATCGAGGGTATCCGCCGCATTGATGCCCGTGCGATGCAGAATTCAGGCGTGGTCACCGTCTCGGCGCTGCGCTCTGCCGATCTGCGCGTGCTGCAAAACGATATCGAGACCGAGGTGCAGGGCATCACCATCTTTCCCGAGGTCGCCGAAACGCCCATCATCACAGAAGTCGAGCCACAGGAACTGGCGATCCAGTACGTGCTGTCCGGCGATATGGACCGCGCCATGCTCAAGGATCTAGCGCAATCCGCGCGGCAGGATCTGCTGGCGCGTGACGGGATTTCGAGCGTGACCGTCTCGGGCGTGCCGGTGGACCAGATCGGTGTCGAGGTCGATCAGGCCACCCTGCGCGCCTACGGGCTGGATCTGGGCGGGGTGGCAGAGCGCATCCGCGCCGAAAATCTGGATCTGTCAGGCGGCACGTTGCAATCACCGGGTGCGCGCATTCAGGTCCGCACATTGGGCGAGAACGAGGTTGGCGCGCGGCTTAGCGATCTGCCCGTCATCCGCGCCGAAAGCGACACCGTCGCATTGGGGCGCGTCGCCTCTATCGAGGACGGTTTGTCAGAGGCGCCGGTGCTGGCGTTGCTGGATGGGAAACCGGCGGTTTTCCTGTCGGTTTTCCGCTCTGGCGAGGAACAGGTGCTGCAACTGGTCGACACCACGCAAACCTATATCGAAGAGCGGCTACGCCCTCGCCTGCCCGCCGCCATCACGGTCACAGAATGGACCAACGAGGCCGAAAACCTGCGCGGGCGTATCGGGCTCTTGGCGAAAAATGCGGTGATCGGCACCGCGCTTATTCTGCTTTTGCTGACATTGGCGCTGGATCTGCGGATCGCGGCATGGGTCTCGGCCGGGATTGTCGTGGCTTTCGTCGGGGCGTTCACGCTCATGTCCATCTTCGGCATCACCATCAATCAGCTGTCGCTTTTCGGCTTTATCCTTGCGCTTGGTGTGGTGGTGGATGACGCCATCGTGGTGGGCGAACAGGTCTATTCCGAACGACAAGACAACGACGATGGCAGGGCCGCCGCCATTTTGGGCGCCAAGCGCATGGTCCGGCCCGTATTCTTTGCGGTGGCCACCACCATCGCCGCCTTTGTGCCGCTATTGTTTTTGCCGGGCACCTCCGGGTCTTTCATCTTTCCGGTGGCTGCCGTGGTCATCATGGTGCTGGTCATGTCGCTGCTGGAAAGCTTTTTCATCCTGCCGCAGCATTTGTCGCATATCGGCACCGGGCCACCGCGCCGGTTTTCGCCACGGCGACTGACGGATAGCTTGCGCAAACGTGTCGGCGCGGGGATCGAGCGGTTCGCGGATGGCCCGATGCAGCGCATTGCGCGCTTTTCAGTGGCACAGCCCGTGTTCACGATCTGCCTATGTTTCGCACTGCTTGCGGGCAGTGTCTCTGCCCTGACCTCAGGCACGGTGCGTTTCGTGTTCTTCCCCGAAATCGAGGGCAACACCGTCTCGGCGCGGCTGGTTCTGCCCGCTGGCACCGCCGCCCCACGCACACAGGCAGAGGCCGAACGCATCGCCAAAGCGGCCACGCGCGCGGCGCAAACCATCGCGGATGAGACCGACAACACCGCGTTCGAGGATGTGCTGAAAGCCACTGCGATTTCCGTAGGATTCAAACCCGCCTCGGGCGATCCCGAAGGGGGTGGCACGGCGGCAGCCAACGAAGCCAAGGTGGATCTGCGCATTCAGGACGCAAAGCGGCGCGCCTTTGCCGCCCAGCGCTTTGCCGACCTGTGGCGCGAAGAAACCGGAGAGATCCCCGGCGCACGCGAGCTCGTCTTCTCATCCTCCGTTGTGGGCGCAGGCGCGCCCATTTCGCTACAGGTCTCCGCCGCCACGACCGAGGCCCGCGAAGCCGCCGTTGCCCGTATCCGCAAGGCACTTGCCGGGCGCACCGGGGTGTACGGCATCCGCGACAGCGAGGCGAGCGCCGCCGAGGAAATCGTGGTGAGCCTGCGCGATGACGCAGACGCGATCGGGGTGACGTTGGCGCAGGTCGCGGGCTCGGTGCGCAATGCCACCTTTGGCGCAGTCGCGCGCGAATTCCTGCGCAACAACGAAGAGGTGGAAATCCGCGTGCGCCTGCCCGAGGCGGAACGCGAAACGCTGGCCGATCTTGAGCAATACCGCATCCCCGCCGGGGACGCCTTTGTGCCCATCGGGGCCGTGGCCGATCTGACACGCAGGCCCGCGCCGACCACGATAAAACGACTGGACGCGCGCCGCGTGATCTCTGTCGAGGCAGAGGTCGATACCGCCGTCACCTCGGGCGGGGCAGAAAGCGCGCATATCCGGCAGGCCGTGCTACCCGAGATCCAGCAGGAATATCCCAGCGTAGAGCTGCAATACGGCGGCGAGCAAGAAGAGCAGGCACGGTTCGGCCCAGCGCTTGCACAGAATTTCGCGCTGGCGCTCTTTGCCATCTACGCGCTTCTGGCGCTTGCCTTTCGCTCTTATTCACGGCCCCTGCTGATCCTGCTCACCGTGCCCTTTGCCTTTGTCGGCGCCATTGCCGGTCATGCGCTTATGGGGCTGAACCTGACCTTGCTGTCGATGTTCGGGATCATCGGCCTGACCGGCATCCTGATCAACGCGTCGCTGTTGCTGCTCAACGAATATGACAGGCTGTGCGCGGATGGCACCCACTGGCAAGAGGCCGCGCCACGTGCTGCCGCGCGCCGCTTTCGCCCGATCCTGCTAACGACCCTGACAACGTTTCTTGGCATCTCTCCGCTGATATTGGAAACCTCGCTACAGGCGCAATTCCTCATCCCCACGGCGGTCTCGCTGGGGTTTGGCATCCTGATCGGGTCGATGATCGTCTTGCTGGTGGTGCCCGCCTATGCCGCGTTGTCAGCTCGGATCGCAGAGCTGGCCCGGCGTATCTGAGGCCAGAGCGGCCGCGCTGCATAAGGCGTGCGAGACAAAGGAGAAGGCCAGTCCACCTCAGATCCGAACCGCATCCCGCGGCCCGGGGGCGTCTGGCTCAGTAATGGCCCGCGACATATTTCGCGATGGCCGCGCCGCGCGAATTCACATCAAGCTTTTGGTAGATGGCCTTTAGGTAATACTTCACCGTGTTTTCGCTCAGCCCAAGCCGCGCGGAAATCTGGAAATTGGTCAGCCCGTCCCCCAAAAGCGCGAGGATCTCATGCTCTCGCCGCGATAGACTGTCGGCGGTCTCGGATGTCAGCCGCCGCAGGATCTCTGTCGGGACAATGGAATGGCCCTCTATCAGCTTGCCCAGAATACGCGGCAACGAGGTCAGGATCTGACTCATCATGCAAACAGAGTTCGCCCCCGCCTTGATCGCGGTGCGGATAAAGGCGAATTCCGTGTCCTCGGCAATCACCACCACCATCACCTCGGGATAGTCCTTGCGCACCTGATCGATGATTTGCGTCAGATCCCCATCGGCCAACCGCACCCCGAGAATGAGAATGGTCCGTCCCGTCGCCTGTGACAGCAGTTTTTTCAACGACGCCTTGTCAGTAGCATATTGGCCGAGCCGCACCTCGGAGAGTTGCGAGACAAGCGAGCCGATCCCCTGACACACGATCAGCTGGCGGTCGGCCACGATGACCTCAGGGGTTTGTGGCGTGTCGTCACTGTCCGGTTGGCCCATGTCGGGGACGGGTCGTATGGTCATCATAGTCTCTCCCTTGGCCGACTGTAATAGAGCCATGAGCCATGCGCTACATCTACCTTTGGCGCAGGATGGTTCCCATTTCGGCACCCTAGGAAAGGCCTGAATTCAAAGGATAATTTCGTATGCCACGGTATGCCGCGCGGTTTACCCCCGAATTCTCACCCGTGTGGGTGGGATTTTCCCACCCATTGCGCAAAATCCCCGCTTTTGACCCATTAGAGGGCTGTTCACGCCGCGTCATCGCGTGCTACGCCCCACGGCGATACTGCGTATTTTGGGAGAGAGACCACCATGAACGGCTACCAGCACCTGTATATCCCCGGCCCCACGAACGTGCCGGAACCCGTCCGTCGCGCTATGAACGTGCCCATGCAAGACATGCGTGCACCTGATTTCGGTGATTTCGTCACCGGCATCCTGACGGACATGAAGAAAGCCTACCGCATCGAAAACGGTCGCGTCTTCATTTTCCCCTCCTCGGGCACAGGTGCCTGGGAATCGGCGATCCAGAACACGCTGAACCCCGGTGACAAGGTTTTGATGTCGCGCTTCGGTCAGTTCTCGCTGCTTTGGGTCGATATGGCAGAGCGTCTGGGCCTCAAGGTCGAGCTTTGCGAAGTCGAATGGGGCAAGGGTGTCCCGCTCGAAGACTATGCCAAGCATCTCGAAGCCGACAAGAACCACGAGATCAAGGCAGTCTTTGCCACTCAGAACGAGACGGCCACGGGCGTGACCTCCGACATCGCCGGCGTCCGCAAGGTGCTTGATGCCGCCGGTCACCCAGCCATGCTGTTCGTCGATGGCGTCAGCTCCATCGCGTCCATCGAGTTCGAAATGGAAAAGTGGGGGGTCGACCTTGCTGTTGCGGGCTCGCAAAAGGGCTTTATGCTGCCCGGAGGTCTGGGCTTTCTGGGCGTCAGCGACAAGGCGCTCGAAGCCAACAAAGCGATTGGTAATGCCGGCATGGCGCGCTGCTACTTTGCCTTTGAGGACATGATCAAGCTGAACGACACCGGCTACTTCCCCTACACGCCGGCCACGCAGCTGTTGCACGGTCTGCGCTGCTCGCTCGACATGATGCTCGAGGCCGGGATGGAAAGCATCTGGGCCCGTCACACCCGTCTCGCACAGGGCGTACGCGCCGCGGTAGAGGCATGGGACGGTTGCAAACTGGTCGCCATGGGCCCCGAATGGCAGTCCGACACTGTCTCGGCGATCTATGCGCCCGAGGGCGTGGACGCGCGTGACGTGATTTCGACGGCCTACTGGAAATACCAGACGTCGCTGGGATCAGGCCTCAACAAGCTGGCAGGCAAGGCCTTCCGCATCGGTCACCTTGGGTCGCTGAACCCGGTCATGCTGATGGGCGCCATCTCGGCGGCGGAAATGGCGCTTGTCGATGCCGGCGCCAAGATCGAGCCCGGTTCGGGTGTCGCAGCGGCACAGGCGCATTACCGCGCGACCACGCCCGACGGTCAGGCCGCACAATCCAAGGCGGCATGAGCGCATCATGGCTGATTTGAAAATACTGGTCACCCGCGCGTGGCCAAAGGAAACCGAGGACCGTCTGACACAGGCGGGCCTCGGCGAGGTCACCCTGCGTCATCCCGACAGCCCGATGAGCCATGATGAATGGATGAAGGCGGCCGAGACCTATGACGTGATCATGCCGACCGTGTCGGACAAGATCCCGGCAGAGTTCTATCCGGCAGCCAAGGGCAAGGTGAAGATCTTTGCCAACTACGGCGTCGGCTTTAACCATATCGACATCGACGCGGCAGCGGCCAATGACATCGTGGTCACCAACACGCCCGACGTGTTGACGGACTGTACGGCGGATCTGGCCATGGGCCTGATGCTTTGCGCCGCCCGGCGCATCGGTGAGGGCGAGCGCGAAACCCGCGCCGGCAACTGGGCTGGCTGGCGCCCCACGCATATGATCGGCAAAAAGGTGACGGGCGCCACGCTCGGCATCATCGGCTTTGGCCGGATCGGTCAGGCCATGGCGCGGCGCGCCTATGGCGGTTTTGGCATGCGGGTGGTCTTTCAGGACGCATGGAACGTGCCGGACGACATCAAGCAGGCCAACGGAAATGCCGAACAGCTGGCGTCGATGCAGGACGTGGCGGCGCAGGCCGATTTCCTGTCACTGCACTGCCCCGGCGGTGCGGATACCTACAAGATGATCAACAACGATATCTTTGGCGCGATGAAGCCCGGCTCTGTTTTGGTGAACTCGGCCCGCGGTGACGTGGTCGACGAAGACGCGCTGTTCGCAGCGCTGGATTCAGGTCATCTCGCGGCGGCGGGACTGGATGTCTATCACAATGAGCCTGCGCTCGATGATCGCTTTCTCAAATACGAGAATATCGTGCTTGCCCCGCATCTTGGCAGCGCGACAGACGGCACACGCTGTGCGATGGGCCACCGCGCGATCGCCAATCTTGAGGCGTATCTGAAGGGTGACACACCCGGCGATCTGGTGACGCCAAAGTAAAAGCAAGGGTTTCTTAACCCTGTTGAGACTATGATCGGGCCATGATGCAAAATGGCCCGATCACCCCCGAATTGTGGATCTCGGATATTTTCCGCGCCAAGCCCGTACCAGACGGTCGCGTGATCCGCCGCAGCCTGCGCGATATCGACAGATATGTCGGGCGACAGGCCTTCCTGACGGAACTCGACCGGCGCGCTTTTCAGGCCATCGAGACGTCAAGACAGCTCATCACCCTCTGCAACCGCGCCCCGGTTCGCAAACTTCTCTGACAGGGCAGTCACCGATTTCTTGCAAGAAATCGGATTGGAAAATTGCAATTTTCCATGCCGGAATTTTGCAAAATTCCGCCTCCTTCATCTCAGAAGTTTCCTATCGTAAACTTCTGTTTTCACTCAGAAATACTGCGCTGCAGCGAGTGCATCCCACGGCATTCGGGCAGCGCTAACACGGGTAGGCGCCCCCTACCCTTTCCGTTTTTTCAGCCCGCCCCGGGGACGCTTTTCTACCTGCGCGAAAGTATCTTGCGTGGCCGATCCGGCGCATCTTGGCCTCACGAAGAGGGTGCCCCTCATGGGCGACCCGGGAGGAAGGACCAAGATGAGCTATACGCTATACCCCCTGAAGAAGCAGCGCCTGCAACGCTCCGAACTGGCGGTGCCGGGATCCAACCCGTCGATGATCGAAAAGGCCGCCGAGTCTGACGTCGATTACGTCTTTCTCGACCTTGAGGACGCCGTCGCGCCCCCGGATAAGGTTCAGGCGCGGTCCAACATCATTCAGGCCCTCAACGACATCGACTGGAAAGCCAAGGGCAAGACCATGTCGATCCGCATCAATGGTCTCGATACCCATTACATGTACCGCGATGTGGTCGAGGTCGTGGAACAGGCCGGTCAGCATATCGACACCATTCTCGTCCCCAAGGTCGGCGTGTCTGCGGATCTCTACTGTGTCGAGACCATGCTCAGCCAGATCGAGGTCGCGCAGGGCTTTTCTCACCAGATCGGCCTTGAAGCGCTGATTGAAACAGCACTCGGAATGGCCAATGTAGAGGCGATCGCCGCCACCCCCGGCCGACTTGAGGCGATGCATTTCGGCGTGGCCGATTACGCCGCCTACACGCGCGCCCGGACCGTGGTCATCGGTGGTCTGAACCCCGATTATCCGGGCGATCAGTGGCATTTCGCGCTGAGCCGCATGAACGTCGCCTGCCGCTCTTTTGGTCTGCGTGCCATCGACGGCCCCTTTGGCGATTTTTCTGATCCGGATGGTTTTGTCGACAGCGCCAAGCGCGCCGCCGCCTTGGGCATCGAGGGCAAATGGGCGATCCACCCCAGCCAGATCAAGCTTGCCAATGAGGTCTTTTCGCCCACCGAGGATGAAGTCACCAAGGCGCGCCGCATCGTCGAGGAACTCCGCAAGGCGGAATCCCAAGGCAAGGGCGCGGCCAGCCTTGACGGCAAGATGATCGACGCGGCCAGCGAGCGTATGGCCAACAACGTCATCGCGGTGGCCAACGCCATCGCCGCGAAATCCTGAGGAGGACCCAATGGATATTCATGAATATCAGGCCAAGGATCTGCTGAAGAAATTCGGCGTCATCACGCCACGCGGCGGCATTGCCTACAGCCCCGAACAGGCGGTTTACCGGTGTTCGGAGTTGTCGGGCGACAAATGGGTCGTCAAGGCCCAGATCCATTCCGGCGCACGCGGCAAAGCGGGTGGCGTGCGGATCTGCTCCTCCGAAGAGGAGGTGGCAGATGCCGCTCAATGGATGCTGGGACGCAAACTGGTGACCCATCAGACCGGCCCGCAAGGCAAGCTCGTCAACCGGCTTTATATCGAGGAAGCCACGAATATCGCTCAGGAAATTTACCTCGCCTTCGTGATGGACCGCAAGCTGGAGCGCGTCGTGGTCGTCGCCTCGGCGCAGGGTGGCATGGAGATCGAAGAAATCTCCGAGGAAAAGCCCGACTCCATCATCCGCTCGGTCGTTGACCCGGCGGTGGGCATGCAGAACTTTCAGGCGCGCGAAATTGCGTTTCTGCTAGGGCTTGACCCCGCCTTGATCCCGCAGGCAGTCAAGACGATTACGGGCTGCTACAAGATGATGTCGGACACCGATGCCAACATGGTCGAGATCAACCCCCTCGTCGTGACGGGTGCAGGTGAGATCGTGGCGCTCGATGCCAAGGTGAGCTTTGACGAGAACGCGCTCTTTCGGCATCCCGACATTTCCGAGCTGCGCGACAAGAGCCAGGAAGACCCACGAGAGACCTATGCGGGCGACCGTGGCCTGAGCTATATAGGGCTCGACGGCAAGATCGGCTGCATCGTGAACGGTGCGGGCCTCGCCATGGCGACGCTCGACATGATCAAGATGGCGGGCGGAGAGCCTGCGAACTTTCTCGACGTGGGCGGCGGCGCAAGCCCTGACCGCGTGCTCAAATCCTTCAAGGCGGTGCTGAACGACAAGAATGTCGAGGCGATCCTCGTCAATATCTTTGCCGGCATCAACCGCTGCGACTGGATCGCCGAGGGCGTGATCCTCGCGGTCAAGGAACT
>CBFHML010000052.1:0-5402 GCA_965656855.1 Roseovarius sp. | reverse complement strand
GGTGGTCTGGCGCAGGGCATCGGGCAGGCCATGCTTGAACAGTGCTCTTACGACAGCGACGGGCAGCTTCTGTCGGCCAGCTACATGGATTACACCATGCCGCGCGCCGATGACGTGCCGTTCTATGAGGTGGACCATTCCTGCCAGACGCCCTGTACCCACAACCCGCTCGGGGTGAAGGGCTGTGGTGAGGCCGGGGCCATCGGCAGCCCGCCTGCCGTGGTCAATGCCGTGGTGGATGCGATGCAACGCGCCGGTCACACCAACATCACGCATATCGACATGCCGCTGACGCCGTCGCGCGTCTGGACGGCGATGCAGGGCTAAAGGAGGATCATTCCATGTATGCATTCGAAATAGAACGCCCCGGCACCGTCTCTGACGCGGTCAAACTGCTGAAGGAAAGCGACGAAAACCGCCCCCTTTCGGGGGGGCAGACCCTTATCCCGACGCTCAAGCAGCGGCTGGCAGCCCCTGAAAAGCTGGTCAGCCTCACCGCGATCGACGAGATCAAGGGCATCTGCGAGGATGACGCGGGCCGTGTCTGTATCGGGGGGGCAACCACCCATGCAGAGGTCGTGGCAGGTGCGGGCAAATACCCCGCGCTGGCCGCTCTTGCCGCGCAGATCGGCGATCCGGCGGTGCGCAACCGTGGCACCATCGGGGGCAGCCTTGCCAATAACGATCCGTCTGCTTGCTATCCGGCGGCGGCGCTTGGGTCAGGCGCGATCATCGTCACGGATACCCGCGATATCCCGGCGGATGAGTATTTTCAGGGCATGTTCGCCACCGCTCTGGAAGAAGGCGAGATCATCACCGAGGTGAAATTCCCGGTGCCGGAAAAGGCCAGCTACATCAAGTTCGTGCAGCCTGCCTCGCGGTTTGCGCTGGTTGGGGTCTATGTGGCGAAATTCTCTGACGGGGTCCGCGTGGCGGTCACGGGCGCCTCGGAAGAGGGTGTGTTTCGCTGGACCGAGGCCGAGGAAAAGCTGAGCGCGGATTTCTCCGCCGCAGCGCTGGAGGGCATGAGCCCGCCTGCCGACGGCATGATCTCTGACCTGCACGGATCGGGCGCGTATCGCGCGCATCTGGTGGGCGTCATGGCCCGCCGCGCGGTTGCCGCCGCGCATTGAGCGCGCTGAATAGCTGAAAGACATTGACCCGGCGGATCATCTCCGCCGGGTTTTTTCGTGGCGATGCCATTCCAGCGAAGTGACACAGGCAGGCTGGGGTCATCGGTCTGCCTCTGCGTGCCGGTGTGGTTAAAAATCCGTCATATCAAAGTTACGAACCCGCGTTACCCAAATGTCTATATCTGCTGTTTTATGCAGGGCTTGTCAGGCTCAAAACGCGAGATATAGTAAAAGTAGCAAAGGGGCGGCGCGTCCTGCCCCGTGATAGCCACAGGGGCATTCGTGCGGGGGATCATATCGGGATGGACGGAGATTTCAGAACAGATTTCGTAAGGGAGCCGGCGGCGCTCAAGCAGCATCCGGCGCTCGTGCTTAATGCGGATTACAGGCCGTTGTCCTATTATCCGCTGTCGCTCTGGCCTTGGCAGGATGCGGTAAAGGCGGTCTATCTGGACAGGGTCGATATCGTGGCCGAATACGAGGATACGGTGCGAAGTCCCTCTACCGTGATCCGCATCCCGTCGGTGATCGTCCTCAAAGATTATGTCAAACCTCAGAAGCGCGTGGCTTTCACGCGCTTCAATCTTTTTCTGAGGGATGAATTTCAATGCCAGTATTGTGGATCAAAAGGGGATCTGACCTTTGATCACGTTGTGCCGCGGGCGCGAGGTGGCATTACAAGCTGGGAAAATGTGGTGGCGGCCTGCAGCCCGTGTAACCTGCGCAAAGGGTCCAAAAGCCTGCGTCGCTGTGGCATGAGCCTGCGCAAGCCACCCCGCGCCCCTGCGGCAGAACAGCTGCGCGACATGGGGCGTAAGTTTCCGCCCAACCACCTGCATGAAAGCTGGCTCGACTTTTTGTATTGGGACGCCGAGCTGGAAGCGTAGGGCGCGGAAAATTCGAATTTTCCGGTTGCGCCAAAGTAAAAGCGCCGCTGCCGGGGCAGGGCGCTTTTACCAAAACAATTCCAGCGTTTTTTGGCTTAGCTGTTCGGCCCTTGCGCTGAGGGCTTGGGCTGTGCCGCAGTCTGACCGCCGCCGGCATTCGAGGGCGCAGCAGCAGGTGCTTTTTTCGCACCACCGGGGTTGAGCGGGTCGTCCTGACGCTGCACAGAGCCTTCGAAATGCGCGCCAGACTCGATCGCGATGGTCTTGTGGATGATGTCACCCTCGACCCGTGCGGTGGATGTCAGACGAACCTTCAGACCGCGAACGCGGCCCACGATACGGCCATTGATCACCACATCATCGGCGATCACCTCGCCCTTGATCGTGGCACCCTCGCCGATGGTCAGCAGATGCGCGCGGATGTCACCCTCTACCGTGCCTTCGACCTGAATGTCGCCAGAGCTTTTGAGATTGCCTGTCACATGCAGATCCGTTGACAGGATCGATGCGGGCGGTTTCGCCTTGGGCGCAGACGCTTTGAATTCGCCGCCAGAGTCGCTGCGCGTGGATTCCTTGCGGGGTTCCGGCGCGGGCGTCTTGGCCGCCGTATCGGGATTTGGCGCGGGATCGTTGATTTTGCTTTTAGAAAACATTGTTAGCAGCCTTGATGTAGATCATGGGATTGACAGCCTTGCCGCCGACGCGGACCTCATAGTGTAGATGGGTGCCTGTAGACCGTCCAGTGTTTCCCATATCACCGATCTTGTCGCCACGCGAGACCCTTTGACCCTTCTTGACGCGGATTTTGGACATGTGGGCATAGCGTGTCTCGATGCCGAACTCATGCTGGATTTTGACCAGACGTCCATAGCCCGATTGCCAGCCGGCATGAACCACGACACCGTCGGCGGTCGAATGGATCGGCGTGCCATGCGGCGCCGCGAAATCCGTGCCCGAATGCATCCGGCCCCAGCGCATGCCAAAGCCCGAGGTGTAGCGAAACGAATTCTTGACCGGCATGGCGAAGGGCGCGCGCGTCGCGGCGATACGGTACAGGTTCAGCTTGTCCATCTGATTGAGGATGCGGTTTGCGCGCAGCGTATCGGCTGACGGGTCTTCTCCGCGGGTCGAAAAGCTGAGCGGCATCAGCGGGCCGCCCTGTCCGGAATAGCCCTTGCGCACACTGTCGATCAGGTTGCCGGTGTTGAGGCCCGCTGCGCTGAACATCTTGTCCAGTGGCTCGACCGATATAGTCATCGCCTCTTCGAGCTGGCGGAAAATCTGTTCGTTCTGGTCCTGCATCAACTGGATGCGCGAGGCCATCTCATCGGCCTGCAAAAGCGCGTCCTGCGCGTCGCGTTCAATCTGGTCACGCTCGCGCGCCGTATCGGCAAGCGCGGCTGTCAGGAAATCGAGCGCGCCGTCATCTGCGGTGCCGGTGTTCTGGCTGGCTGTGGCAACATCATCTGTCCCATCCAGTGCCAGTGTCATCGTTTCGGCCTCTTCGCGGGCCGCATCACGTTCGCCCATTGTGCGGCGCAGGGTGGACTGGATCACACCGATCCCGGTTTCCAGCTCTCTGCGGCGGGTCTCCGAGGACAAAAGCTGGGTCTGCATGACCGAGATCTGTTCCAGCGCGGAGTTAAACCGGTTCTGAGCGGCTATCGCCTCTTCGGCGCGCTTGTCACGTTCGTAGGCAAGCGCGTTGAGCCGGGCCTCATAGGTGCGCTGATCGCGCTTGGCCTGTTCGCGGAAGTTGCCCGACCCGATGGAATCCATCAACAGCACCGCCGTGGCGATGATCGCCCACGAAACGATCGCCGAGGCGCCAAGCACGGCGATCAGTTGCGAGTGTGGTTTGAGGCGAATGAAGCGAGTGTCACTGTCCGAGCGCAGAAAAACCCTGCGTTCGGGAAAATGCCGTTCAAGCAGGGCATGAAGTCTTATAGCCAATCGTGTTCGCAAGCGATCCTGTCCCCTGTAACTTTCCTCATGTCGGCGCTCAGACCTTTGACCGCTGCGGCCTGTCCATACCGCGTGCGGGTGTCCCTGAATGGTCCGGGTCTTGCCGGTGGCACCGTCCGAGCTTGGGTACACAGAGCGATCCTGTGGGGCAAGATTTTTGACCGTCTTGGTGTCAGGGCCAGGCAAATTATCGCTAAATTGGCGAAAAATCGCCGATTCTTAACGGCTTGGCCGGGGAATGCCCCTATCCGTTCGCGTATGTTCCTGCCAGCGGCCAGTAAAAATCGGGCGGCAGCCCAGCCTCGGCGCGCTTTTCCTCATTAAAGGGTGGCTTCAGCCCGCCGTGGAAATACCTGCGCACGAGGTCGTGAAAGACCTCTTTGGGGTCCAGATCGTGCCGTCCACACAGAAAGTGGAACCACTTGGAGCCATAGGCGACATGGCCGACTTCCTCTCCATAGATCGTGCGCAGCGCCTCTACCGCCTGATCTGCGCCGGCCTTTTCGAAAATCGCGATCATGCCGGGTGTGACGTCCAGACCGCGTGCCTCCAGCACCATGGGGACAACGGCGAGCCTGCCCATGAGATCCTCTGCTGTGTCCTCGGCGGCGCGCCACATGCCCGCATGGGCGTCAAGCGCGCCGTAATGGCTGCCTTCTGCTTCAAGACAATCGCACATCAGATTGAAATGCTTGGATTCCTCATCCGCCGCTTTGACCCAGTCATCGTAATAGCCCATCGGCATGGGCGTGTCGGCAAAGCGGGCGATGATGTCCCAGTGCAGATCGACGGCGTTCAGCTCGATATGGGCGACCGCATGCAAGAGCGCGATACGCCCCTGCGGGCTGCCGGGCTTGCGGCGCGGCACATCGCGGGGGTCCAGCAGGCGGGGAGCATCGGGGCGCGCGGGCCTGTCGGGCGGGGTGGCCCGACCCACCGGGATCGGTGTGCCCGCCTCGCGCGCGGCCACCCAAGCGGCGGCATGGCGGCGCGACAGCGCGGTTTTGGCCCGGCCATCGGCGGTGGACAGGACCTCCACCGCCATGTCGGACAGGGTTTGCTGGGGCATCTCCGGGCTCACAGGGCGCGTACCGCGTCCAGCACCTCTTCGGCATGGCCGGGCACTTTGACCTTGGGCCAGATCCGGGCAATCTTGCCCTCGCCATCAATCAAAACGGTGGTGCGCTCGATCCCCATAAAGCTTTTGCCGTACATCTGCTTTGCCTTCCAAACGTCATAGGCCTCACAAATCTCGCTGTCGGCATCAGACAGCAATGGCACCGCCAGCGCGTGTTTGTCGCGGAACTTTTCGTGCTTTGCGACGGTGTCCTTGGAGATGCCAAAGACCTTGGTGCCCGCGGCCGCGAATTCCGGGGCAAGCTGGGTAAAGGCGAGCGCCTCTTTCGTGCAGCCCGAT